>NZ_JBSXOB010000001.1:0-2006 GCF_056857915.1 Marinobacter sp. B-12
CAAGCCGTTCACTTAAAGTGGATCTGAACGGCTTGGCCCGGCCCGAAAAGGCGCTATACTACTGGATATCCAGACAGTATGGTGCCTTTTTTCATGAGAAAGAAATCTTGCCAGAAGGATTGGCCGCGAGTTCCTGAGAGGTTTGAGGGGATTCAAGTTAACGGCTGCGGGGCACCAGATTGCGAGAACTTTGGTCTCTCACCGGCCCCGAAGGAAAGAATACCCAAGGAATCTAATAGAGAAACGGATGATCGTCAAATTCCGGAAATGCCGGAGCCCTTCAGAATTCAGGGAACGGGTCTAAATTCTGCCTCCCTGACCTGCAAATCCTGCGAAGCTCGAAAACAAGCCGGTGAGTATTCAGGAAGCATTACCTCGGCCCTTAAGAGTAACCAGGCTGTTGCTCAAGAGCTTCATCGAATCAGCCGATATCTGTCAGGTCCTGATTTAAATTGCCCCAACGGTTGCACATGCGACGGCGGCGAAATAAAACGACGCGGGAAAACAGCCTCGGGTTCTCAACGCTATCAATGTCTTTCATGCCGGAAGACATTTACACCCAAGAAAAGAAACCGCAGCCACCGGAGACCAGAGACGAACAAGCAGTTCTTCAAGCTCCTAGTTAATCGCGTACCTTTACGCCGCATCGCTGAAATTCTGTCTATCCATCCAAAAACACTCTACGGGAAAATAGATTTCCTGCACCGTCAGTGCCTCGACTTTGCTAGTCGGCGAGAAATTGAGCTGAAGAAAATGGATCGTTCTCGCCTTTATCTGGCGACAGATCGTCAGGTGCAAATCAGCAACTGGACGCAACGAAAAGACAAACGAAATTGTGAGGTTTACGGAATCGCTACGGCCTGTCTCCGAACCGGTTATGTGTTCGCCTTCAATTTCAATTTTGATGCGAGCGTTGATCAAGATCAGATAGAAAAACACGCCATCGAGATTGGTGACTATGACCGCCCCAAGCACCATCGCAATTACGCAAGGGTGTGGCTGAAGCAGGAGTTTGCAGACGCCACCAAGCGCTCCTCTCGCCGCACAGAGCAACTGGCAGCGGGGTCCTTGGCGGAAGAGGTGCAGCGCAAGGCTGCTTTTGATAGCGCCGTTAATGTGAGTGGATCATCTGAGGATTTTGATTCCACAACGCGTCTTCCAGCCAAGGGCGTCTTGATTCACAACGAATACACCATGACAGCGCATTTCTTCCTGTTAAGGCAGTTACTGGATTCTGTCGGACGAACTCGATTTTATATGGACCAGGACACAGGGATGCGAGGTGCTTATATTGCGGCATTTCGCGACAAGATACTGGACGGGGAGTCTGATGGTTTTTTGATCAGGGCAAGCAAAGATAAAACCGTAGATGCTAAACGGCAATTAGTCCGAGATGCTCAGGAATTGATCAGTGAATATGCAGGTGCCTCCTTCCAGAAGATGTCGCGGAAGGAGAGAAAAGAAGTCATCAATCGAATGTTGATCGACCGAATTCAAAAACCACTGTCATTCCCGAATTCACCCGAAAAATGGGTTCAATATCCGGAAGCCACCATGGTGGAATCCGAAAAGATGATTGCGGCCATCACCAGGACCGACCGCTATTCTCTGGATCATCAAGCGAGTCTTCTTCAAATGGGGTCACTGCACTCGGTAGATCGATTCTTTATGCAGATCCGGAGAGCCATAAGCTGTTTTGAGCGACCATTTGGATCTGGAACCAGTGGGCGACGCGTCTGGTACGGTTACTCGCCATATAACCCGGACAGGTACAGTCAGCTTGGCGATATCTACCGAGTTTATTACAACTACTGCAAACCGAATGACAAAGGCAAGACTCCTGCGATGCGCCTGGGTCTTGCAAAAGGCCCAGTGGACTTAGAAAAGATCATCTATCTGGACAAATACACCAAGGTCAGCTCATAAAAAAGGGCCGATGGAAATATCCATCGACCCTCTTGCTACCCGGTCCGGCCAACCCAGATCCACTTTAAGTGAACGGCTTG
>NZ_JBSXOB010000002.1:0-2490 GCF_056857915.1 Marinobacter sp. B-12
AAGCAGGGTGAAGTGCTTCCCGCAGATCGATCCCGACCCCCCATCAACCTTTATGCACCCTCAGACACCAGGACGACCCTCACAAGGTCTACTCGCTGCGCTGCGTTCCACCTTGCAAGGCTCGCCCCGGCGTCTGCTTCGACGGGTGCGGTTGATGGGCGGTCGGGATCTCACGACAGGGCAGGGGCCTGGTCAGCATTCACCAACGATGTGGCGGCGAAGCCGCGCTGAATCTAAGTCGGGCTCTGCCCGATCCCGGCGGCATCCGGACAATCAAGATCATCACAGAGCGCGGTGCAAGCGTTTTCTAAGATCAATTCGGGTTCTAGGAGGGTGTTTTGATCACTGAAAAATATACAGAAAGATTGACGATAAATAGGAAATAATGGTATTATTATCCTGCACTTAGGGAATATTCTAAGCGCCACGCTCGCCGGTGTTACGAGGCGATGGAGTAAGAAAAATGAAAACCAAGCTGCAACTAGCCAAGTACGGAAAATGGATTATCGCCGTATTGCTTTTGGCTACCGTCTTGGGTTCCGAGGTTGATTTCCGTTTTGTGTCCAAGGATTGGACGCTGGAACTTCATATCAAGTAACCCTTAGGGGGCCGAAGTCTGGCCCCCACTTTCTCAGGGAGAGGTATCGTGAAAGATGAACTGAAAGCGGTCGGGATCGCGTTTCTGGTTGCCGGTACAGCCTTCGTTGCGACGAGTCGAGTGGACTTTAGGGCATCGGTAGCTCAACCCAGCTATCTGCATTTGGAGTGGCCCAGGAGCATGAGCAACCCGTTAATCACATTAGTGGCTGGAAAGATTGCGGCTCAAAGATAAAACTAGGGCTTTAAATGTTGCCTTAAAAGTTGACAAAAGGCGACCTATAAACGATAATTTCAGAGTGGTCAGCAGTTGCTGGCCCCCGTGTTTCGCCGGCGGTTTCGAGGCGAGTTAGGAGATTCCCACCATGAGTGCAACCGCACCCTGTTTGTCCAGCGCTTCGGCGTCTGTTTTCAAATTCCGCAAAGCGGCTTTTCCACACTATTTGAGCGCGTACCGCGCTGAGATTGAGCAAACCGTTTTCTCGGTAATGGCTGAGTGGCAGCCGCAATTTCGTGGTGCCCAGTGGCTTTATCTTGCCACCAACTCCGCTGGCTTTTTCATGGAGCCGGTGATCAACGAGCGCCTCAAATTGTTCAACCCTCGGAACCTGGTAGCTGTACGCGCAGATGCGACGACCGCAGGCATGGCGTTGTCGTTGGTAGCGTTTACCCGCCTTGCGTGTTTCACCGGTGATCCCGTGTTTTACACGGCTTATAACCGATTGTGGCTCGACGCCATGGATTCGGAACACGCCAAAGACATCAAGCGGTTGATCGCTTAACCGAACTGCTACCCGTCACGTTACCCGTGGCGGGTAAGCACAAAAATTATGGGTTACCCGTGGCGGGTAAGGAGCTACACATGGACACGTTGATCTATTTGCGCAGTGCGGCCGATCTGGCGATGTACGACGAGTTTGAACTGGTAACAGTGACCGGTGGAGGGGTGCATTCTCATTCAGTGTTTGGTATCGCCGGAAAACGCCGTGACAGTCTGGGTGATTTTGTCACACGTCGCCACGCTGTTCTGTTTGCAGATTTGTGTGAGAGCACGCGCGATCTAAGGCGCAGCATGGGTGAGATGAGATTGCTCGGGAGGGATCGCCATGCGTCTCTATGATCATCGAGCACGAGCCGTGGTGCGGGCATTTTCAAAGCGAAAGCCGATTCGGCTGGGACCAATGACGGGCAGGCAGTTTCGGGACCTGGTTATTCACATCCAAAAACGTAAGGAAACAGCAGCATGAGTTTACTAGGGAAAGAGGTAAGGTTTACCGCTCAGTTTTTGAGGGATACCGGCCAACACGTTGGGGATTGGCCCTTGAAACGTGGAACCGTAGTGAGGGAGCTACCACTATCGGAAGGGAAGTCTCTGGTCACGGTCGATGATGCTGCGTTCGGGGAATGGAAAGCTCACAGTGCTAACGTCGAGGTGGTTAAGAACTGCCGAAATGCAGCGAGAGAGAATCGATTGCCTGGTTGTTTGGATGAAGGCGTTCAAGCATAGCGGGAAACCGAGGAATGGTGTTTCGGTCGGGAACCGATTGGTTTTCGGCCGGCCTTCTTAGTTGGGTGATGAACACCTGGGCGCGCCCTTCGGGGCGGGCTTCTCCGGGTTCGCTATTCGCTCATCCCGCGTTGCGGGACTGACGCCCTCCATATCCCTCGCGCTTCCGACCTCCGGCCGGTAAAGGATCCCCGCTGATCGCGGGGCCCCCGAAGTCGGATCAACAGACGCTTCGCGACTGTTAGAACGATCCTCCAGGAGCGAGTGGCTGTGCCACACGCTCTAAAAGCAGGGTGAAGTGCTTCCCGCAGATCGATCCCGACCCCCCATCAACCTTTATGCACCCTCAGACACCAGGACGACCCTCACAAGGTCTACTCGCTGCG
>NZ_JBSXOB010000003.1:0-3084 GCF_056857915.1 Marinobacter sp. B-12
GATGCAATACATGAATTTCCACAAGTGTCTCCTGAGTCAACATCGGCCGCCGCCCTGATCATGGTATTAGGCGGCCATTTTGCCCCAGGTGGGTCAATTTTAAGTCGGCGCTAGTGGGTCAGTATTACTCCGGCGGTGACACCCATGTCTTTGTTACTGTTCTCATCAAGGCCACCAAAATTTCTAGCCAAGGTATCAATCACAATCAAAGCCGGTGCCCCATACTGTTCCACTTTCGCCTTGATACCCTTCACTACCTGTTTCACAGCTTCCCATTCCGTGAGCGGTGCAGCAGTGGTGCTAACGTAAAGACTTCCAAGCGGCACTCCTCGATACTTGCACCAGGCGCCAAGCCTACGGCCTATCCCGGCGTGCCCCTCACCGGCGATATAAAACACTGGTCCCTGCTTCACCGGGAAACCCTGCCAAGTCTCACCTGTGGCGATACAACAGGCCATGTCCAGGGCAATGAATGATTTACCCACTCCGGGTTCACCAAACAGGATTACCATTGCATTAGCCTCAATATACCGCTCTACCAGCCATTGAACGGGCGAATTTTTCGCAATCAACTTAGCACCGGAAATGAAACGGAAACCGCGGCGAAGCGGCGCCCGCTCTACCTGTTCCAGCGGCGACAAGTCATCAAACAGGTTCACGATGGTCTGACTGTCCGCCAGCACTTTTGCCAGAGGATATTTCCACAACCATTCCTTTGCTGATTCGCGGTTGCCTCCCCGCCGATCCAGTGCAGCTCCGGCCAAAAAATGCTCTTTATCAGTTAGCACCGTCAGAATTGATTCCTTGTTCTCCCCGGCGCTCACCATTTCCTGACATACCCAATAAAGGGCTTCCGAGCGGTCCACCTCGTCTGAACCATACTTCGGATAGTCCTTTGCCAGCGGTCCCTCACCGGTTCGGACTAGGGTTTTAACATTCTCGCTTATTCGCATATCATCCAATGACACCCGCGGTGCTTCCGGGTCCCATTCCAGGTCATCCACGGTGTGAATTGCGTCAGCGCTGGCGGATTGTCCGAACCAATCCGAATACAGCGTTTCAAGGGCGGCACCGCCTGCTTCAACGGTGCCTACACCCTCCACTACATCAGCCGTTATCGTGAAAAACCGGCCTTCCTGATACATTTCCCGGCCTGCTTTGTTGTCGCAGTGGCCTTTGCCGGGCAGCTTCCCTTTGCAGATAATGTGCAACCCCTTACCGGACGGTGATCTTTCGGTGAATGACTGCAATTCATCTATAGCCCGCCTGGCGTCGTCCCGCAGGTTCCCGGACTCATCAAAACAGTTGTCCAGGTCTACCCCTACGAACGGATCATCAGCGGTGAAGACGAACCCTATGCCGGTGTAGCCTTCCAGCAGGTACGCTTCATACACGTCATCAAAGGTGCCCCAGTGTTCCTTCCGCTTAGTACTGGCCTTCTTTCCGGTTGCCGGGTTGTACGGCACCTTGGTTACCTTTTTGGTGCCATCCCGCCTTGTTATTTCTTCAGCTTTCCAGACTATCCATTGCCGGTATCGCTGTAGTTCTTCCGGCACTGCTTCCAGGTTCGGCTGTATTAGACCCGGTGGTATGTCGGGGGCTGTTTTTTCAGAAAGTTCCATGGAGGCTCACCTCTGTTACTGGTGTGTACGGAAGGGCTTCTGTTTGAAGATGTCTAAAGCAGCCGAAAACAAATTGCTCTATCGCTTCCAGGGTGCGGCTTTGGAACGAATCTTTCTGGAACAGTGTTCTGACCCAATCAATCGGAACCAAGTTGCAGTGCCGGCCCATGTACAGCTCAATTTTGTCCGCGTTTAGCCGGTCGATCAGTTGGGGCGGCGCACTTGCTGTAAGCCGCATATCAATTAGCAATCCGCCTTGTTCGTCAATTGCAGCCATTACCCCCAGTATCGGATGTGGCACCTGTACTGACGTCAAGAACACAGTGTCAGATAAACTCATGATCCGCCCCTTATGCGTGGTGACTTTCGGTGCTGTTTTGTGACTGAGCCAATAGGCGTTCAACGGCATCATCAGGCCAGGCCAAAAAGCGGTTGGGGAGTTTTACAGGGCGGATACCCAGATAAGAACCGGTGCGGCATAGTGCCGAACGGATGGTGTTGGGTTTGACGTGCAGTTTTTCAGCGAGTTGGTCTGTAGTCAGCATGACTATGGCTCCTTAGATTGCGTTGCATTCAACGGGAGCCACGATAACGGAAGGGCTTACTTTGCTTGGGACAAAAGAGTTAGTAGCTCTTGGGCTTATCTCTAGCTGCTCTTTTCCTCAGCCGCTCAATACCTTGTTCAGTATTGGGCGTAGCACCATCGGTGTTCCAACTAGCAGGCCAAGGAATTGAACCGTCATCAGGCAGGAGGAAAAGGAACCTTGGATCTTCAGTTTCGGCGTCCAGGGCAACTGCGTTTGCCGCCTCCCGGAGAGAAACCGGCTCGGATTTTTCGCTTTCTTCCTCCATTAGAAAACGATAGGCATGAACCAGATTAATCAGGTAATGGATAATATCTTTATCGGTTCGCCCCTCCCGTCTCTGGCCATGCTTTCGTTTTGGCTGAAAGGAAAGCAGGGCGATGATCAGCTTCTGATTAATCTCTCGAAAACAGTACATCCGTTGTTGCAGCCCCACCGAATACCAGGCCTGACACCAATGCGCTGGCCTGTAACCCAATGTCCGACCGCTCAACAGTGTGAGCGTCAGCCCTTTTTCAGGTGACAATTCGAGATCCGAAGCGATAAATCTACGATCAGAAATCTGATCACTTGCCGCCACCTGCTCAAACATACCGTATAACGCATCATCGGCAGGAATCAGCACAGTTAGCGGCTCGCGAGCCCATTCATTGACGATGATGAACAGAGTAAGGTTTAAACCAACCACAATTAGACCCGCTTTTTTTCCAGGCGGTTAACCGCCATTTCCATCAGATGAGTTATGGTGATTTCTGGTGTATGGAGGCAGGTTGAAAGGGTGGCGTATCCTGTTGGTTGATCTCGACCAAGATCACAACCAACAGAGGGATGATACGCCATGTCAAAGTCTACCCTGCACGCTCTTTCACAACCAGAGC
>NZ_JBSXOB010000004.1:0-3414 GCF_056857915.1 Marinobacter sp. B-12
TATGGGTTTTTATTCTTTGAAAGGTATACAAAGAGATTGACAGCAAGGGCAGGAAAACCGATAATAATCACATGGTCAGCGGGGTGCTGGCCTCCGGGTTCGCCGCCGGTTATCGAGGCGAGTTAGGAGATTCCCACCATGTTGAAAGTCATTTCTACCCCTCATCTGGAAAACCGTGCGGCTTGGGTAATGGCCTTTGAGATGCGAGACCTTTTCGTAGCCCAGCCTGCCGCTCACGTTCGTCGCTACGGTCTGCACAAAGACGATTTCAACCTCGTGATCACTGACACAGCCGAGGCCATGAGCCGTGGCAAGACTCTGAACCGCTTCAGTTTGGGCGGTAACGAGTCGGACGTGATGGATTTTCTGGCGATCTGTGGCTGGTCACTGAAGAAGGTCCTGGAGGTTTGCGCGGCCTTCGATTGTGAGCCAACCAAGCATGTGCGCCTTCGGGATACGTTGAAGCTTTGGGGCTATCAGAGGGACGCGAAAATCGAATTTTGCCCGTTTGCTGCACAGCGGGTGAACCCACTGCAAAAGCTGCCCAAGAAATGGACGATTCCCCACGTCGTTCGCCTTTTGGCTCGGGATACCGATGCTCGGGTGAAAACTCAATGGGAGCTCACCGACGATTACAAAGCCGATGCCGATCGCAATTTTGGGCGCGACCATCTGCCGGATCGTTTGGCTCTGTTGCGTGAGTTGGTTGAGGCCGGATCGGCTTGGCGGATTCATGAGGACCATGAGGGGCTGTCCATTTCCCATGGTCAGCGCTCATACGCGATTCACCTCCCTGATCGGCTGATCGCCGCTTAACCCATGCGGGGGCGAGAGCCCCCAACGGTTTCCGGACGGAAACACCCAACTGACAAGGAACTGACACCATGGAACAGAACATCAAATTGAACGCCCTCACAATCTCTGAGAAGAACGTTCGTAAGGTATCGGCGGCAGATGTAGAGGATCAGCAGTTAATCGCTTCTATCGGCTCTCAGGGGCTGCTACAGAACTTGATTGTTGTGAAGTCGAAGAAGCGCGGTAAGTTTGAGGTTGTCGGCGGTGGCCGCCGTCTGGCTGCGTTGCAGCATTTGGCAGAGAACGGCGACATTGCGAAGGATTACCCTGTGCGCTGTGTGGTGAAAGATCAGACCGACGCCACCGAGGCCTCAATGGCGGAAAACTTGAAAGCGGCAATGCACGACGCGGATTGGTTTTCGGCCTATATGCAGTTGAACGAGCAGGGGATGAGCGCCGAGGACATTGCCAAGAAATTCGGCCACAGCGTGACGGATGTTCGCAAACTGTTGAAGCTCGGCGGGGTGGCCCCGGTGATTTTGCAGGCTTTCCGTAATCGGGAACTGGATAAAAAGGAGGTCATGGCCTTCACCGTTTCCGACGATCAGGAAAAACAGGCGGCGGTTTTTGCTGAAATGAAGGAGGGCTATGGCTTCTCGGCGTGGGAGATTCGTTCTCGTTTGCTGCCTGAGAATGTTCGAAGCACCGAGCCTATGGCTGTGTTTGTGGGCTTGGAAGCCTATGAGCAGGCCGGTGGTAGTGTGGCGTCCGATCTGTTCCAGGAGGTGACCTACCTCAACGATCCGGAGCTTTTGAAGTCGTTGGCAGAGGCCAAGATCGAGCGACTGGTGGCTGAGAAGAAGGTCGAGGGCTGGAAATGGGTGGAGTATACCTTTGGTGGTTTCTGGTCCTCACCGTTTGCCAGCATGAGGCGCGTGGAGCCGGAAATTGAAGTGGACCTGCCCGAGGCGTTGAGCGCCCGACTGGCCGAGATCGATGCCCGTTTGAATGTCTTGAATGAGAAGCCGATGCCGGAATGGACAGAGGAAGAGGATGAAGAACACGACCGACTGACCGACGAAGAAAGGGATTTGCAGGAGCAGAAAGAAAACTCTCGAGTATTTTCCGTAGGGCAGAAGGCGGAGGCGGGCGTTCTCATTCTGATTGGACGGGAAGGGGAGCCGGAATACCGCGAAGGCATTGTGAAGCCCGAAGACGGTGACAAGGGCAGCGAGGGCCAAGACGAGCAGGGCGCGGTTGATGTTCCTAAGAAACCGGACGAAAGCGCGGCGCTCTTGAGTGATCTGAGTGCTTATAGCTTGCAGGCCCTGCAAGCTGATCTGATGGATTCACCGGAACTGTGCTTTGATTTGTCGGTGTTCAATATGGCGTTGCAGCGTGGGGCACAAAGCTTCCTCCGACCCTGTGACATCAGTGTTCAGTGGGCCGAGTTCAGTCCCAAGGACATCCTGGAAACCAAAGCCGCCGAAAAGATTCAGAAAACGCGAGACGGTTTGAATCTGGTTTGGATGAATGAGGAAACCGAGGCGGATATGTTCAGGGCGTTCCAATCACTGACGATGCCGGACAAGCTGGCGATTCACGCTTTTTGTGTCGCTCAGTCGCTGCGTTCATCCAACTCGGTCATTGCCGAACTTGTGAAAGAGCAAATCAACTTTGATTTAAGCGCTCTCTGGCAGCCGACCAAGGAGAATTATTTCAAGCGGGTCAAGCGCGAAAAGCTGTTGGATATTCTGGTAGAGCTTAAAGGCACCGATCTGGCAGCAGGTATGGCAAATGCCAAAAAGCGCGATTTGGCTGAGTTGCTGGATGGTCTTGAGGAATCCAAAGGTTGGTTACCACCACAGATGAGATCGGTAACGATGGAGGAGTAGGCTAAATCCTGGGCCGGGAGCTTTAACTTCCGGCCCTTGCTGTTGGTTTTCACAGAGGCATGCTTTGCCCCGACCTTGTTACATGCGTTGTTTATTGACAGACTCTATACACTAAGTCGTTAACACATTGAAAATGGTGATGAAATGAATAAAGCTCAGGGGTTTGTTGGCCTTTCGACAGGTGGAGAAGGCGTTCTCTATGTACGCATCTCTGATATTACTGCCGTGCAAGAGCTAAAAAGTTCTGAAGAGTCTTCGAAATTTAAAAGCCGCGTATTTGTTCGGGGCCAGGCTCAACCGTTTAAGATTCAGGAAGACCCTGCAACCATTGGCGACCTTATTGGGTCGGATGAATAACAGCCGTTGCCGGCCTTGGTGAAGGCATTTTGCTCGAATCTCATCGATGGCTTTGCCTTTGGCGCGCCCTTCGGGGCGGGCTTCTCCAGGTTCGCTATTCGCTCATCCCGCGTTGCGGGACTGACGCCTTCCGTATCCCTCGCGCTTCCGACCTCCGGCCGGTAAAGGATCCCCGCTGATCGCGGGGCCCCCGAAGTCGGATCAACAGACGCTTCGCGACTGTTAAAACGATCCTCCAGGAGCGAGTGGCTGTGCCACACGCTCTAAAAGCAGGGTGAAGTGCTTCCCGCAGATCGATCCCGACCCCCCATCAACCTTTATGCACCCTCAGACACCAGGACGACCCTCACAAGGTCTACTCGCTGCG
>NZ_JBSXOB010000005.1:0-2714 GCF_056857915.1 Marinobacter sp. B-12
CCTTCGAGCTCCAGTTGATCGTGTACCGTCAGGTTAAAGGGCGCTGCAGGTTTGGGCACAGTGGAAACCTATTCTTGTTGATCGATAGGCTTACATTGTAACCGATATCAGTCAGCGAATTAACCGCACGGAACACTAGCCTCGAGCAGTACGTTACGTTTTTGCATTCCCAGTTGAAACAGGGTGGGGATTCCACTCAAACTCAGCACCAGATGCTGTTGTTGCTGATTCAGTTACTGCAGGAACGTTTTGGCGACAAACTGAGACTGGACCGACGGGTAGAAACCGCCAAGCGGTTTATCGATGAAAACTACGGCCGTAAAATCACGGTCAGCCAGTTGGCCTCTATTTCACACCTGAGCCCGCGGCAGCTAAACGAGCTGTTCCGGGAGCAGGTCGGTCTCACTCCTCACCATTACCTCACGGAACTCCGCATGCAGTCATCCTGGCAACTGCTCGAACAGGGTGAGCTGTCGATTCAGAGTATTGCCGATGCCGTCGGCTACAGTTCGTTGTCAGCCTTTAGTGATCGCTTTTCTCAGCACTTTGGGTACTCGCCCAGTTATTTCCGCAGGTTTTCGAAATAACCCTTCCGAATTCCGAAAGTCTACACCGGGTACTGCGCCTTATGCTTCTTCTCCTTGAGTTCACTCATTCGTGATTGGGAGAGGCAATAATGAGAACCGCAACAGCCACCTGGATTGGCTCAATATCAGTACTTCTGTGGGGCACGCTCGCCATACTGACCAAACTGACTGGCGGCCACATTCCGGAATTCCAGCTCATGGCGATGACGTTTACCATCGCGTTTCTCCTGATGTTTGCGCGCTGGTTTCGAGCAGGGCACACCGGAATCCGGTACGCACGCCAGTCGGCGTTTGCCTGGTGCATTGGCGTGGTTGGCCTATTCGGCTATCACTTTGCCTATTTTAAAGCGATGACGCTGGCACCGGCTGTAGAAGTGAGCCTTTTGGCCTATCTTTGGCCTCTGTTCATAGTGCTGTTCTCTGTACTGTTACCCGGCGAATCCCTGCGTGCACAGCACATTGCAGGCGCGGTTATGGCCTTGGTCGGGTGTTGGTTGCTGATCGGCCGAAACATCAGCGGTTTCAACGCGGAGAACCTGGATGGATATCTGGTCGCATTTGCCTGTGCGCTCATGTGGTCCTCCTATTCGGTGCTGAGTCGGCTGGTCAAATCCGTGCCCACGGATGCCGTTGGCTGGTTCTGCGGGGTGACTGCTGTGTTGGCGTGGGTCTGCCACCTGATGTGGGAGTCCACAGTCTGGCCAAGTAACGGGAGCCAGTGGGTAGGTGTGATAGGCCTGGGGCTTGGCCCAGTGGGCATCGCGTTCTTTACCTGGGATTACGGTGTAAAACACGGGAACATCCAACTGCTCGGAACCTTGGCCTACAGTGCGCCGCTGATCTCGGTGGTATTGCTAATCGCGGCCGGGTTTGGCGAGCCGACTGTTGCAGTTGTCGGAGCCAGCATTCTGATTGTGGTTGGTTCTTTGATTGCTGGTAGGAATGGAAACCTAAGAGGTTCCCAGACTGAGGAGATTAAAAATCTCTAAAGGCGGCCTTGATTCAGTATTAAATAGTGACGACAAGACGTAACACTTGAGCCTGAAGAGTTACTGGTAGTAAATGGGGAAACAGATTCATGAAAACCTCAGGAGCCCAACATGGCCCACAAGTATGCGGAAATCGCTTTTACCAGTACGGTTAAGCAGGTCCAGGAGGAAATGGGCAGTCGAACCGGTTACTCATCCATTGAGTCCGGGCCAGACCGCAACAACCTCCTCAGAGATCGTGAGCGGGTGTTCATCGAGGCTCGGGACAGCTTTTACATTGCCAGTGTCAGTGAAACCGGTTGGCCCTACATCCAGCATCGGGGTGGGCCAGCCGGATTTTTGAAGGTCATCGACCAGTCGACCATTGGTTTTGCGGACTACTCAGGTAACCGCCAGTACGTCACGACTGGCAATGTGCTTACCAATGATCGCGTTGCATTGTTCCTGATGGACTACCCAAATCGGCGGAGACTCAAACTGCTTGGCAGGATGGCACTGGTTGGACCTGAGTCATCGTCAATTCTCGACCAATTACAGGACGACAGCTATAAAGCCCAGGTAGAGAGGGGCATGATCATTCGGATAGAGGCCTTTGACTGGAACTGTCCACAACACATTACACCTCGTTACACGCAGTCGGAGGTGGACGCCTTTATTGAGTCGATGGGCAACCAAGGCTAAATATAAAAAATGCGTGGGCGGCCACCAGGGCCACCCATTATCGTTTGGGGCAGCTTAGTTGCCGGTACCCAGTTCGACAGTTTCAATTGCAGGATTATTGCCGCGCTCAATATCTCCTTGGCTAACACCTTCGGCCTGCGCGAATGCAGAGAAAACGAGTACAGAAAAAACGAGAAAGAACTTGTTGATTGCGTTCATGTGATATTCCACCTTCTAAGAAAATTAGATTAGACAACGTCGCCTCTTTGGCTTGATTGGGATTCTCTCTGTTATCCCGCTGCAGAAAAAATTGCTTGGCGATATACAACACATCACAGAGTTATGGTGATTTCTGGTGTATGGAGGCAGGTTGAAAGGGTGGCGTATCCTGTTGGTTGATCTCGACCAAGATCACAACCAACAGAGGGATGATACGCCATGTCAAAGTCTACCCTGCACGCTCTTTCACAACCAGAGC
>NZ_JBSXOB010000006.1:0-8242 GCF_056857915.1 Marinobacter sp. B-12
TGAACTTGCCTCTCAGGGAGCGTCCAAAGCTCGGACGAGTGTTGAGGATGAAGCTGAATAAAAATCTACCCTAAAATTAGGCAATTCAATGGGTTGGGGGTGTTTCTGGGGAATTTTTCACGTTTGTCTGCCAACCCTCTAGTTTGTGACGACTGCAAGCATGAGAAACTGCTGGCGTTCAGCTGCAAACGCAGGGGATTTTGCCCAAGTTGCGGTGCAAGAAGGATGGCAGAAAGTGCCAAGTTGTTAGTTGAAGATGTTCTTCACGGTTACCCTGTACGCCAATGGGTATTGAGTTTACCCATCCCGCTTCGTCTACTTCTAGCTAGGTATCCCAAACACTTAAGTAAAATCATGCAAATCATTCATCGTGCTATTTCTTGCGATATTGTGCATCGGGCTGGGTATCTTAAGAAGCAAGCAAACACAGGAGCGGTGACTTACATTCAGCGATTTGGTAGTGCACTGAATCTCAATATTCACTTTCACATGCTCTTTTTGGAAGGCGTTATCACTCAGGAGTGTGGACAGTCCAAATTCAAGTGCGTTAAAGCACCAAACCACAATGATATGGAAACCCTCGTGAATGTCATTAGCCATCGCATCGCGACCTACTTGGAGAAGGCCGGGCTCGTTCAACGGGATATGGACAACACATTTCTCGATTTACCCATGGATGACGAAGATAGTTTACTGCCCTTGCAAGCAGCCTCTGTCAATTACCGCATTGCTGTAGGACCAGATACAGGCAAAAAAGTCTTTGCCTTGCAAACCTTACCTGCCAAAGACGAACAACATTACGGTCAATTAGCTCAAATAAACGGTTTTAGCTTACACGCTGGGGTGTTTGCAGACAGCCATCAAACTGACAAACTGGAAAGGCTATGCAGATATATCTCAAGGCCAGCGTTAAGCGAGCAACGATTGAGTCTAACCGATTCAGGAAAAGTAAGATATCAACTGAAAACTCCCTATCAAGACGGTACCACACATGTCTTTTTTACTCCCTTGGATTTCATAGGCAAGCTCGCGGCACTGGTGCCAGTGCCGAGGCTAAACCTTACGAGGTTTTATGGCGTGTTTGCTCCCAATGCTAAGGTGCGTGCCGAGGTAACGGCTTCACAACGCGGTAAGAATAGCCCTCGCTTAGCAGAGCATCTGAAAGATTCAGATAAACCATACCATGCGCGAAGCATGTCGTGGGCACAAAGGTTAAAAAGAGTATTCAATATTGACATCACAGTCTGTGAGGCTTGTGAAAAAACCAACGTCAAAATTATTACTTGTATTACGGATCCGGCTGTTATCCATAAGATTTTGGCGCACCTTGACAAGCAGACTCTTCTTGAAGCAAAAAACGATTCTCTAATGCCGCCACTTCGAGCTCCACCAGCCACAGCCTCATTCAGTGACTACATCATTCAACGCGACTTCGATTTTGGCGCATGAAGCACAAAAAACAGACCATCACTTGAACATGCAACATGTTGAGGTAAGGGCTTTCACATATCTCATTGCGGATTTCAGTACCAAAGACCAGTTATATTGCGTCTATCTTGATGACAACTACTTCACTGATTCCTGAAAAGTACCCATTTGACACACGTGCAACTGGCCTTAAATACAGCTGACACAGTGGGTAGTACATAGCGTTAATATTTCTTATACTCCCATATTTGGCGAGAAACAGGAGGCTTCCCTGTACTTATGTTACATGGCGCAGTGGAAAACGGCCGGATTTTTTATACCGAAAACAATAAAGGCTTTGCCTGTTTCCTGGCCAGGCAGGGCTTTGATGTCTATGTCGCCGATTTAAGAGGACGGGGCAAGAGCAGGCCAGCAATTCATGCTGATGCCAGTTATGGGCAGTTTGAAGCCATTACCCGTGACATCCCGCTTTTTATGGATTTCATCCATAGTAAAACTCATAAACCCATGCATTTGGTTTGCCATTCATGGGGGGGCGTGTTGTTGGCCAGCTGTCTGAGCCGGTTTCCAGAGCGGCTCAGCCAGGTGTGCTCGAATGTTTGTTTTGGCACCAAGCGGTCGGTCGCCATTACTAACCTGGAAAAGTTTATCAAGGTTAAACTTTTCTGGAATGCTTTTGCGGTCAAAATTGCCCGGCGTAAAGGCTATTTTGATGCAAAAAAATATAAGCTGGGTTCGGATAATGAAACCATACAATCGGTTGCTGACAGTGTTGCCTGGGTCAAAAAGGGCCATTGGCTGGACCCGCAAGACGGTTTTGATTATTTTGAAGCGGCTAAATATGTCAACTGGCCGCCGAGCTGGTACCTGACAGGCGTTAAGGATAAGGCGCTTGGCCATGCTGACGATGTTTTGAACTTTATTGAGGAAACCGCCAATACCGAGGCCAGGTTCAGTTTGCTGTCCAGGCAGGCAGGTAACGCTGTGGATTATGATCATATTGATATCCTGACACACCCTGAGGCAATATCCGATCACTTTCCTTTGATCAGCCAGTGGATGAAAGCACAGGAGTAGGTGTTTTTTCAGCTAATATACCCACTAAAAATAATACTCCAGGCTGATCTGAATATAGTCGTCCTGCCTGATGTTATAGATAATATCCTGCATATTATTGCTGGCCAGGAACCAGGCATCGATGCGCCATTTCCAGTTGTCATTGATGCGGCTGGAAGCTTCGATAAAGCCAGTGTGGCTGGCGGCATAATCGAGATCTTGCACATAGCCGAGCAGAACTTCACTGCCATTAATATCGTTGAGCGCCAATCGCGTGCCCAGCATCAAGGCATTTTTGTCCACAGGCTTAGTATTGTGATCGTTATCATACTGATACTCCAGTAGCCAGCCTAAATCCCAGACAGTATCAAAGATGCCGACAGAGGTATATTCAAAACCTGCTACGCCAGAAAAATAGCTTTGCTGCTGGCTTACGTCACGGTAAATACCTTCAAATTTATAGAGCCAGTCGTCGATGGCCATGAGCAGGTCGATGCCCAGTTGCTCCATCTGACCATAATAGGGCGTCAGGCTGATCTTATTGTTTACTGAGTTGGCGACAAATGAGGGATCTCTGGCCGTGCCGTTAAAGTAGGATAAACCTATGTCCCAGACATCCAGGGTATGGCTCCAGCGTATAGCATAATCAATATGACGATCTTCGGCAGAGGACTCGTAAATAGCATTGTCCTGGTTGATTTCGAACTCAGGCCTGAACCTGCCCTTCAGCCCGGGAAAGGTGCGCTCGCGAAAGCCTGGCAAGACAAAGAGATCTAAATTTCCCCAGTCTCGGATCAGGGTCAGGTTCACCATGGGTTGGCCGAGCTTATCTTCACCATCGAGGGCTTCCACCAGGTCGGTCTGATTAATCACATCCACCAGGTGCAGAGATTCTGCCTGTCCCCAGTAGACTATGCCGATACCGGTTCTTAGCTCCCAGTCTTCGCCGACATGAAGCCACATCAGTTCACGGATATCGCCGTGACTACGTTCGCTGTCCCTTTGATCCCAACGGTAAAACGGCTTGAAGGTGATACTGTCCGTCTCATCATTCCAGCTATGGTAGATCTCCGGCTCAATAAAAGCGGAAAGCTGGCTATTGTATTGGCCAGAATACAAGGGGTCCTGCAAAAAGCTGCGTTGTTCTATGGCTGCCTTGACTGTTATCTGTGTGTCTGCTGCCGTGATAAACGGCAGCAGGGCAAGGACAATGCCTAATAGTTTCTTTAAGTCAGTGATCATTTGGCACGCTTTAAGGTCGCTTTATTAAAGTCTTTATCCTTTAAGCCGGTCTTAAAGATCAGCTCTTTGGTGATAAAGTCGGTGCTTTTACCTGTTTGGTTATTAACCATGGACATTTTGTCGGCGCGCCAATATTTGTCCAGGTACAGCTTATAATCGCTAAAGGTCAGGGTTTTCAATAATGAACCCTTACGGTCATAAAACTCTATTTTTAGCGGGCGATAATGGGCCTTGTCGATCCAGTTGACTTGCTTGGTATAACCGGAATACTTGTCGACCGGATCTGACTCAACAACAAAGGTATCTTCGCCATTGAACAGTTCGTCGCGCAAATACTGGTAGCTGTATTTTTCCACTTCAAATGAACTTAGATCCTCAAAGGCAAACTCGCTGCCCATAAAGGGGCCTGATTTATTGCGCGAGGCAATACGTTTAACCCGTTTTAATGCTGGCAGATACATCCACTGATCATCCGGTGTCGTGGCATGAGAAAAGCTTAAGAACGCCGTGCCCTTCACGTCTCGTGGCTGATCGAATATGGTCAGTGCCTTGTCACCGTCATTTTCCACCTCCAGTGACTTCAGGCGCATTTTCCTGATCGTTTCCTGGCCCTGGGCGTTACGTAAAATCATTTCAGCCTGTGAGATAGAGTCCCCCCAGCCCAGGTCTCTTGCCTTACGTTCCTCGGCGATTGCCAGGCCTTTTTCTTCTGGTGTTTGTGCAAAAACAGGCGTTGATAACAAGCTGATGCCAACGACTATGCTACTAAGCTGCTTGTAAAACTTCATGATGTTTCTCCTGTTGGGTCTGTTTTTTTGTCCAATAATAATAAAAATGCCGGTAAAAATAGGAAGTCGACAATAAGGGCGGCCACTATGATGATGGCGGTCAACAGGCCCATATCTGAGTTGAGCCTGAAAGCTGACATTGCCAGAATACTAAAGCCTATGGTCAAGACCAGGGTGGTGATCCACAGGGCCCGGCCAACACTGGCAAAGGAGTAACGCACGCTGTCGGCGGCATCATGGCCTTCATTTCGGGCATGGCGGTATTTGCTTAAAAAGTGCACCGTATCATCCACTATGATCCCCAACGTCATGCTGAGTACCACGGACAGTCCCACATTGATTTCCCCCGAGTAGATGCCCCAGATACCGAAACCTATACCGGCTGGCAGCAGGTTGGGGAGCAGGCTGATGGCGCCCATGCGCCATGAACGCAGGGCGAAAACCAGTAACAGTGAAATTAAAACCAGCGCCAGCAGGGTGCCGTAGAGCATGCCCGTCATATTTTTCTCACCGATAAGGGCAAACATCAGGTTAGGACTGGCCGCTTTCATGTCAAAGCCCTGGCCGTTTTGGGCAAACCATTGTTGGGCGCGTCGTTCGAATGCGGTAAATTCTTTACTGCCCTGGTTTTGCATGGTCACGGTAATACGGGTGGCAGACTTGTCGATATTGATCTGGTTATTAAGATCCAGGCCATAAGGCAAGGACATTTCATAGAGTAACAAGTACTGTGCCGCCAGCTCCTGCTCCTGTGGCAGGGTATAGTAGTCTTGGTTATCGCCGTGCATATTCTTGTTCAGGCGTAAAAAGGTGCTGGAGATGCTGGAGACATGGTCCACTTCTGGCTGCTCGGCCAGCCAGTCGCTAAACTGTTTGACCAGGTTTAACATCTTGGGCGAATTCAATTGTGAAGCGTACTGGCCGAACAAGGCGAAATCTATTGTCGACATGCCGCTGATATTCTCTTGCTGAAAATCTGTTGATTGCCTAAATGCCGTGCTCTGATCAAAATACTCAGTGGAAACGTCGTTGATCTGGTTATTAAAGGTAAAGGCAAGGCTGGCAGCCATCACAATAAATGAGATGGGCAATAAACGCTTATGATGGGATATGACCCAGTCAGCAAGTTTTTCCATTTTACTGTCGTTATTGGTGACAAGCTTAGGTGTGCGCATGGGTAATATACGCAGCAGGGCTGGCAGTATGGTGACAGAGAAAGCAAAGGCCAGCATAATGCCTAGGGCGGTCAGGTTACCCAGGTCTGCCAATACTGGGACATCGGAAAAATTCAGGGTTAAAAAGCCGATAGCCGTGGTAACGCTGGTGATAAAAACGGGCATCAGGTTTAGTTTCATGCTGTAATCTAAGGCTTCGATTTTAGTCTTGCCCTTACGCATGGCAAATAGCATAGACGAGATAATATGCACGCAGTCGGCAACGGCTAGTGTCATCACCATAGTGGGAACATTGACCGTTGCTGTACTCAGGAAATAGCCCATCCAGCCGGACAGCCCCATGGTAGCGGCGATTGTGGTGACAATAATGATCAAGGTGGATAAGGTGCCGGTAAAAGATCTGAGTAATAACCAAAGCACGACAATAATGGCCAGAAACATAGCGGGCACCAGGGTCGAGGCGTCCTTTTGCGCTTCGCTGGCAAAAGAGTGGCTCATAAAGACGATACCTGTATGGTAGAAATCATGATCCGGGTATTGTGCTTTATATTCCTCTGTCATTTTAATGATAAAACCTGTGATATCGTTGACAGCAATGGAGGTATCCAAGGCCGTTTTTGGGGTATCTGCGTCTGGTAGTTGCACCGTGATATTAATGACGGCAACATGGCCTTTTTCCGACACCATACGCTTGACCAGGTTTGGCTCTTTTAGCGCCACTTCCCTGGCTCTGGCGATAGTTTGTTGATCTATCGTTTCCAGATCAGGAACGAGATCTTCGACGATCAGATCGTCTTCTTGCGCCCAGGTGTGCTGGTAATTGGTGATGGAGTCAACACGAGAAGAGTTTGGCGTCAGCCAGGCTTGATCTGTCATATTTTTAATGAGAGTCAGGGTTTCCTTTGAAAAGACATTACCTGACTTCGGCGCTATGATGATGGCGGCGTTTTCATTTTTGTTAAAGGTTGACTGCATGTGTTCAAACGCAGTCAGCTGAGGGTTGTCGTCGTCAAAGAAAACCTTGTAGTCACCGCGAAAATAGAGATTTTTTCCTCCCATGGTCGCGGCTGTTATTAACAGCATACCGATCAGCAGGATCAACCAGGGACGGTTGAGTACGGTATTGAGCCATAAGTGCCTCATGTTACCTTCCTTATTTTGTGACGTTTCGTCACTGACTTTGTTAAAAAAACAGCAGTAAACTCATATGCTGTTATATTTGTTACAAAACGCATTGCAATTCACAGGCTGACTTGCTTTTCGTTTTAGTTTTGTGACGAATCGTCACTCACTTTGTTAAAAAAACAGCACTCAATCACAGTGCTGCCATTTCTTCTGAAAATATTTCAGTGGCAATACGCTGCCAGGTTTTTTTGTAATCCCATTGATGGGATAAGGGCTTCCAGCCCATGCCATCCAGCATTATGCTGACGTTAAATAACAGTGCATAATTCAGTTCCAGTTGCTTGGCTTCTAGGGCATCGGCCGCCCCTATCATTAAGGCGTTAGTGCCGAATGATATTGCCCAGTTGGCAAAGCTCAAGCTATCGATGCCAACCCCCATACTGACGCTTAGTGAACCGTCTGCTAGCCCATCGTCGAAAACCTGGGTACAGATCTGCGGCATCTCAGCTTCAAGCGCCTCCAGCTCCTTTAATCGGGTAGGGCTGGCTTTTTCTCTGACCGCTGGTGTTTTGCCCGTCAACATACACAGGTATAAGGTCGGGTGGCTCAAACCATGAATACGCTGGGCAAAGTGCACGGCCAAACATCTTTCCCGGCTGTTACCATCAAAGGTCAGAGCCCGTTTTGTGATCTGCATCCCCAGCTTGGTTCCTTTGATGCAGAGCGCACACAACAAGTCTTCCTTACTGCTGAAGTGATTGTATACAGTGCCTTTGGAATAGTTACAGGCAGCCACCAGCTTATCCATGGTCAGGCCGGAAAAGCCTTCTGTTCCCATCAGCCTTTCCGCTATCGCCAGCAGCTCTTGCTCACGATCGGCAATAGCCGCCTGGCGCTTGTTTTTAAACTTGCCGATGAGGCATTTTGGCTCTGTAGTACTCCGGTCACAAAACTTCATAGCGTGAAACGAATAATATCGACCTTATTACAGTATAATGACGTTCCGTCACATTGACGAAGCGTCATTTTATTAAAATTACGCTTAATTGCAAGCTTATTTGGGTATACGGATTTAATGGTTGATGGGGCACCTTTACCCCACCAACCTGATACCATTATCAGATGGTTGATAGATCGACTCCGTAGTTGAGTTCCTCTGCGAAGTCCGGCAGTCCGTAACCGATGGTTTTCTTGTAGAAAGGAGAGACCTTCGCAGTCGGTGCCTTCTTCTTGTGCTTCGTGGTGTAGAGCATTCGTGCCCGCATCACCTCGAAGGAGTAACCGCGCCCTTCACGGTTCTTGTCCTTGGCCAGTCGGTTGATGGACTCCGTGTAAGCGTTGGTGACGGGCATGTCCGTCTCGAAGTAGGTCATGGTCTCTTCGCGCCAGTTTCCCACTGCCCTGACCAGATCGCTCCAGACTTCCTTT
>NZ_JBSXOB010000007.1:0-8732 GCF_056857915.1 Marinobacter sp. B-12
ATGCGCTTGCACTACCAGTACCCCACACTTCGTGACACACACGAGTCAGCGCGGCTGTCAGCGTGGTCTTGCCATGGTCTACGTGACCAATGGTGCCCACGTTTACGTGCGGCTTATTACGCTCAAATTTTGCTTTAGACATTCGACCTATCTCCCTAATCAACTGGACCGTAACGTTGACCGGACAAATAATGGAGCTCATGACCGGAATTGAACCGGTGACCTCATCCTTACCAAGGATGTGCTCTACCGACTGAGCTACATGAGCGCTTTCAACACTACAAATTGGAGCGGGCAGCGGGAATCGAACCCGCGTCATCAGCTTGGAAGGCTGAGGTAATAGCCACTATACGATGCCCGCGAGCAATAAGTGGTGGAGGGGGCAGGATTCGAACCTGCGAAGCTTTCGCGTCAGATTTACAGTCTGATCCCTTTGGCCACTCGGGAACCCCTCCGAGTCAGGCCTGCCAACGGCAAACCTGCCTAAACTTAAAGTGGAGCTGGCGGACGGAATCGAACCCCCGACCTGCTGATTACAAGTCAGCTGCTCTACCAACTGAGCTACGCCAGCTCACATTCGCCTCTTCAGCGAGGGCGGTATACTACGGATTTTCAGAACGCGTTGCAACACCTTCACAACGCCTGATTTC
Source organism: Marinobacter sp. B-12 (assembly GCF_056857915.1). Lineage (NCBI taxonomy): Bacteria > Pseudomonadati > Pseudomonadota > Gammaproteobacteria > Pseudomonadales > Marinobacteraceae > Marinobacter > Marinobacter sp. B-12. The sequence goes on from NZ_JBSXOB010000007.1 coordinate 651, forward strand.
GACCATGTCGAAATTCTCACTGTAATCCGTTTTCGCCGCCCCAACCGCACCGGAATCCGGCACCAGTTGGTCTTCAAAAACGAGCGCGTAGCTTAGCTGATTTCGGGGGAAGTTGGCCAGTATTGCATTGAGATTCTGGCGTTTTTTTTCAGACAGGACATTTTCGGCGGCCTGCCGAGACTCGAACAGCCCAAGGGAAATGGCATTTTTATTCTCGCCACGGGTTACCAGGTAGGAATCAATCCCCCTCTGCTGGAGATTGCGAAACAGATCCAGCGCCCGATCTTCGGGTTGAGGGGGAATGATCACCCAATGCAGCGGCGACACTTCCCGCTCCGCCTCAACAACGTCGTAGTCGGTTCCGGGCCGACTCAGGGAACGATAGGCCTCCCGCGCACCCTGTTCAGAGTCGAACCAGCCCAATCGGATACAAAAGTTCAGGGGAACCGCTTCTCTCTCTGGAGAGGCCTTAACATCAACAATTGGCGCAACTGCTTCGCCCTCAGCCAGCACCACATCATCCCCGTCGGCTTCGAGGTCAGCCTTTGGCGAGAGTGGTTTCAGATCCGCCACCCGGGGCAACGCCTGGCGCTCAGTTACAACGGCAACGGACTTTGGTCCAACCTTGTCCCCGTATAACCAAAGCGCCCCATTGATCAGAATCAGGGCAACAGCAAACCACCTCATTCGCGTTCACTCTCCCCATCAACAGCCGCAAGCCCCTTGAGCACTAATGAAGGTTCGTGGTGGGCCGCAAGCCCGGCATCAAGCAGGCCTTCGGCGTCACCTCCTGTCACCAGGACGCGGCCAAGACCAAGACGACTGCAATCCGCTCCAATCCGCTCAGCCATCGATGCCCAGAGCCAGACCAGTCCATGCTGGACGCATTCGGTTGTCGACGCCCCGGGCTCCGCGGCATGTACGTCGCTGATTTCAAAACCGATTCGCGCAGCATCCTGCCTCAAGGACCTGAGCATCATCTGTTTGCCGGGGAGGATGTAGCCGCCCAGGTGCTTTCCAGAATCGGCGACATAATCAATCGTAATAGCACTGCCGGCATCAACAACGGCAAAACCACCAGCATCAGCCTGCCATGCAGCGTACATGGCATGCCAGCGATCGGCACCCATCCTGTCGGTCTCGGTGTAGGCGTTCACCAAGCCTCCTCGGTGGGGCTCAGCCCAATGAAACACAATCGGAGCACGACAGAACGACTCCAACTGCATCTGCAAATGTCGGCGCCTTTCTTCCGAGATCACAGTGGATACCGCAATCCGCTTGATGTGGGCGGACTGACACCGGATGTCGAAGAATGGGTTGTCGGCGCCCAGAATGGCGGAGCCGCTGCCAACCAAACGACCATCGCCGACCAGCAGCCACTTCAACCGCGTATTCCCAGCATCGACCAATAGCTTCATGGGCGTACCCGCAGACTTATCTCGCCAGCACGAACTCTGACCAGCTCTTTACCATCGTCGATCAGGTAATTGCCGGTATCGTCGATCCCATACCCGTTGCCAGCGAGACCACCCTGGCTGGCAACCAGGGCCTTACCGGAAAAAATATCACGGCTCTGCCAGCGTGAACGGAACCCGACAAAACCCTGACTGGCGAACTCATCCACGGAGTCGAGGACGGAATTAACGAGCGACGCCGCAAGCTCGCTACGACTCCAGCGCCGTTCAGGCATAGCTATGTCTAGACTGCTCCAGGATTGATCCACACCGGTGGCCTCTTTCATATGCACATTCAGGCCAATACCTGCAACGACCTGCACCACCCCCTCTTCAAGTTCGCCCTGGAGCTCAACCAGAATGCCAGCCAGCTTGCTACCACCCAGAAAAATATCGTTGGGCCACTTCAGCCCCACACCTGCAACACCTTGCTGCTCCAGAGCTTCAGCGACCGCCACACCCAGAACCAGGCTTAACCCATCCAGCATGGCGAAGCTGCCACGAAACGTCAGCCCCAGGCTCAGGTACAGGTTCTGCCCCTGCGGACTCTGCCAAGGCCGGCCGCGCCTGCCACGACCCGCGGTCTGACAATCGGCGATGCACACGGGAATGCGACCGGAATCGGACCTCGTACGGCGTCGCACAATTTCGGCATTGGTCGAATCCACTTCATCCAGTACGGTCAGTTCGACCCGGGAGCGACAGCCTGGGGTCAGCCCCTGCGTTATCCGTTCCGCCTCGAGCAAGTCCATATCGCTCAACAGGCGATAGCCCTTGCCACGAATGGTTTCTATGCGGACACCTTCCTCCGATGCACGACGGATCTGTTTCCAAATTGCCGTGCGACTGATGCCAAGACTGCTGGCAAGGGACTCACCGGAGTGAAACTGGCCGTCCGCCAGGAGACCAAGAAGTGCTTTGGATTTCATCAAGGAACGCCCGCGTATTTGAATGGGATCAGGGCGGGATTAAACAACACGTCGAACCAAAAGACAAAGGGCGACGCCGCGGCATTTCCAAAGTTTGCCGCCCAGACCTCAGGGTATGGGCGTTGCGGTAAGATTCGCCTCAATATCGAAGTTCTGCATTTTCACACCATAGACAGCCGTTTGCGGACCGCCTGTAGGATGAACCAGGTCAATATTGTTGATGGAGAGCTCCTTGAACCGGCTCCTTGCCCGAACGGCGAACCCCAACGGGCGGTTGTCCAGATCAGCCGTGGTGGGCGATGACACATAGCGGTATCCCGCCCCCGCAGCCGGGTCCATTATTTTTTCGTCGCCCCTTGCGCCAACCACGCCCAAAGCGTCTGCGCCATCTGTCTTCTTGACCACTTTGGTCTGGTAGACATCGACAGACAGATCGGTGCGTATGCCGAAGGTGTTGTCGTCTACATCGTCACCATCGAAGTCGCCGCCATCGCTGGTGTGAATATCGTCAAGTACGAGCCTGGAGCCCGTGTTATTGATCGGCTTGCCACTGGAATCCACCTGTCGATTGGCTTCCCAGGTGAGTGCGTTCTTGCGCGCCTCACTGACTTCCTTTGCGAGTATCTGTTTGAGCTGGATCGTGATTCCTTCTTCACCACGAGCCTCCCAGGTTCCGCCCGATGCAGCACAGGCCGACTCAGAGCCCCCTGAACCGCCGGCGCATACATTGCCAGCCCCACCCGGGACAATGGTCATGCTACTTCCGGTTTCGTATTTCTGAACCACAAATCGGCCAAAGCTTGATCCCGCCGCCTTATCGCCAACCCGCAGGTTGCCAACATCCATAAGGCTCCAGGCCTCCCCCTTGATGAGGGCCAGCCCGTCTTCGGTCACATCCAGGGTCATATCCCGAACATGGGCATCGTAGCTGAGATCGCTGATCCACAAGCCCTTTTGAGACACTTCCCCCGCACCTTCATCGTAAGGCGCGGCGATGATAGCAGCCCGACCGTTTCGTATACGGATATCCGAGTTTATGGTTAGCCCCTCACCACTGGCACCGCCCGCTCCAAGCGTCACCTGGCCATCCATATCAAATTCGTAAGCCGGGTAGAAGCCAAGCGCCAGAAGCAACTCCGTACCGCCCTGAAGCGGGGCATCCTCGCTACCTACTCGTAAGCCATTGATTCTATAACCGGCCGACACATCCTCAAAGCCAATCCTGAGCCCGTCATAAAAACGCGTGCCGTTAAGCTCGCCATCCCGCGTCACGTTAACCGTGACATCTCCCTGCCCCCAGGACTGCAGCCCGCTGAAGATAACGCGGTTGCCATCCTCGGTATAACTCAGGTCGGCCAACTGCAAACTCCACTCAGTGGACAATCTGAGCTCTTGGGAGCCGGCATCGGGGTGGCCACCACCCTGCAGGTAAACCGCGTTGGTGTAGCTGCGCCCATTGTAGGCGTGGTCCTGCAGCATGAAGCTGACATTGACCTCGCCAATGCTTTGTCCGCTGGCGCCCATTTCAATACGACCGATGTTAAATTCCCCGTTCAGCGATCCCAGTGTGAGCCCCAGGGCGTCGCGTCCGTATCGGTCCTCAGTCACGTCCACCCGGAGATCACTTAGTCGGTAATGGCCTGTAATATCGCGAAAAGCAAGCGCGTTGTTATCGTCATGATAGATAAAGGATGCACTCTGAATGATGGTTTCGTTATCCAACCGAAAACCCTCCCCTTCTCGCCCACCGGCTGTAATGCCGATTTTCGAAGAGAGGTCGAAGGAACCGCTGAGCCCGCCGTAGCTTGGCAGAGCCTGACCAGTGGAGACATCGTAGGTGTTGCCATGATTAGCGGGGTTATTACTGTATCGGATTGCCCCCACATCGTAGGAACCGGATACGCGGGGGGCGCTCAGCTCCAAAGTATTGCCAACAACATCCAGGGTGACGCCAAGCGCCTCCACACTGAGCGTGATGTCGTCCAGGAAGACTTCATTACCGTTGGTTCGATAGCCCAGTCGGCCGCCGGTCATGGTGTAGGCGGTATCGAAGGTGTACCCGGATGAGCCGAACGCACCTCCCGGGCTGATGCGCAGGTTTCCCTGCAGGCTGTGATCAAAGAAAATGCCACCCATGCCAATCCCCGGGGCACCAGCCAACCGTATATCGCCGAACTCGATCCGCCGATCCTCAACCAGGTAGTCCAGATTCAACGACGCCTCATCGGTGATGTCGACCCATATGACATGAGCAGCCGACTCACCTGGCTGGCTTGCTGAACCAACCCGGAAATCCTCAAGGTAGATACCGCGATCATCATCGAAATACGTTAAACGGTCCGCGGTCATACCCAGCTCCATTTCCAGGGTAATACCGCTTTGGCCACTGATATCCGCCATATCTTCATCGCCCAGGAGCTGCATATCCGCCATCGCGGGTGCCGACAACGCCAACACTACCCCCCTCACAGACTGCGTGACCACGATGTGCTTTCTGATCCCGGCCATACCCGCTCCCTATGGATTTCCCGTAGGGAAAACCAATAGGTTTCCCTCCATGATGACGTCACCCTGCATTTCCACCGCAAAGATGTCTGTTTGCTGGAATCCCGGGTCTGTTGGTCTGGGTGTGTTGCTCCCGGCGATTTTGAACCGCACATCGTTGTAGCGAACGGTATCCGGCAGACCAATCTCTACAACGTCACCGTTGAACGCCTCGCCGTCACCGCCAAATCCGGAATCAATCGAACGAACACGGAGGGTCAGTCCTTCGAAGGCAAAGTTCCCCCTGATCTCATCCAGCACCATCCAGCCGCCATCCTCTTTCAATCGGTAGGCCAGCCTGGCACCGCACTTCTTACCGGCATCATCACAACGGCCGAAATAGCCGCTCTCAATAGGTCCGCCCATTTCATTAATGCTGATACCCCCTGATAGATATATGCCGCCCTGACCGGACACCTCAGAGAGTGCGTCATCGTTCAGACGATCAAGTTCACCCATCGCCTGCTTGGAGCAGGACAATGCGAGGGTCAACAACAGGACATGAGCGTAACGTCTTTTCATGGCGCCAGATCCTTGGTTCGGATATCAAGGTGCTGAATCAGCATGCCCTCGACCCGTGCCGACCCGAAATCCCGGTCACCCACGGAGAAATTTCCGATATGCAGGTTGCTGCGATAATCGGGATTGGTGTAATAGTCCTCGTAGAAATCCCAGGTTTGCGCATCACTGCTACCTCGCAGCCCATCAGCGCCAATCGATCCCGGCGCTGGCGGCTCGATGGCCGCGACTTCCACCACAAAGTTGCCGGTGCCATCCACGTCGAAAAATATCGGTTGCAACCGGTTGCCAATCGCGAGCTCCAGCGCAAAGTTGGTCATGGTGATTCTTGAACCGCAGGATTGGCCATCCTGAGAACAGGCATTGATTGACAATTCCGGCGTTTGGAAGTTGAGCTTGAACTGCCCCACCATCTGTCGACGATCGTCATCGCCCCAAAGACGTAGGTAGCTACCATCAATGACTGCGCTTTTCGCATGAATGTTGATATTGGCCGAACGATCCTCTCCCACGGACACGTTCATCTGTAACCCGATATCAGGGCGCTCACCCACGAAGTCTGCTGTAGCCGGCCGACTGGAGCAAACACCACTACCCGCGACAGCACCTGAGCTCATACAGTCGTACCCTTGGGCAGCGTCGACCAGAGCTGGCGCCGCGAACTCGAGAACGGCCTTGTCCCGGATGCCGATACTATTGCCGTCGACCACGTCAATACGATAGGGATTCAACAGCCGACCAAGATTTACCGGGCTTAGATTCTGTCCGTAGTTGCTGCCGGTTCCGGAGATGTACAAGTGATTCACCACGATCTCGACATCGCGGCCGTCCGTACTCTTAAGGCCACCAATTTTGAAAATCCGGGCCTGGTTGCCATTGGCATCGGGTGTATCCGTGCCATGGGAAAACGTGAAGTCTTCCAACACGACTCCGATTCCGGCGCCATCGATCTCTGACAGCTCCTGCTCTGACAGGTCCTGAAGTTCCGCGTTTGCTGCGCACGATCCGAGTAACAGCCCCAGGACAGCGCAAGCTCGCGCGGGGCAGAGCGACAGGACAATAGGGGTTAGAAGGCGTCTTCTGGACAACATCAAAACAACCCCCTGCCCCGATCAATGTACTCCGTTCGGTAACGGTCGGTGCCATAAAGGGCCTCGTTAAGGTTTACCTCGGTTGCGCCGTTCGGAATATTGAAGAAGGCCCCAGAGGTGGCCCGAATGAAATCCTCCGGCGTCGGGTTGGTGTTCTTGACGTCTTCCAGCCAGTCAAGGTCTTTGGTCTGGAATGAAATAAACGCGCCGTCGGCCGGTCCTGTAATCCTCCGCTGATTACCAACTTCTTCCACCGTGCCAATTGGAAAGCTGTTATAAATATCGAGATCAAAGCAGGAATCAATACCCAAGACCAGGCAGTCCTGGGCGTAGACATGGATGTCTCCGCTGCCACAACTGAAGAAAGAGCAATCAGGCACGTCAATACGGGAACTGGAGCCCCAACCAATAAGGTTCTTAACTGACCAGCGAGTGAACCCGCCCGCGTCCTCAAGCACAAAGCGCTCTCCATTGGGAATGCCGATGTGCTCAGCCCGAATGGGATCAAGCTCACCGATATCAGGATGCCCTTCTTCGCCGTACACCAGTTGTGCCTTGGTCTGGAGCGGACTCCCGCCTTCAAGCAACGGCGTAAGCAGGACGATCACCTGATCGAAGAAGTTGCCGCTGGAACTGGCCTGACTCAAACCTTCACCACGATCGATAATGTCTACGTTGACGTTGCCGGTGAGAGTTTCGATCTTGCCAGAGAGGATACCCATGGATTCGCCGAAGCCCAGTCGAAAACCAGCGATTTCCTGAGCATCCTCGTCGAACGCAAATTCCAGATAGGGGTTCTCGATGCTAAATGGGACGACTTCGCCTTCTTCATAAACCGAGCCGTCTGGCTTAAGTTGGCGGGGAGCCTTGGAATTGCGCTCGAAATACGCCTGGTTATTGATGTATCCGAGCGCAAAGTCCTCTATGTAGACATCGGACGTTCCGGCCTTTTCACCATCCCGCTCGTAGCGACCCAACTCAAGTACATCAACATTGGTCTGGATATCAATGTCCATTCCCAGGTTGACGCGTGTGTAAGAGGTGTTGTCGGTCTCGTCGGGGTGATATTGGCGATCAACCGAAATGAATGCTTGACCAGTCACTTCCGACATAGCGCTGTCGGAGATTGGCTGCAGATCCGCGAACGCAGGAGGGGTCACTGACAGCGCCGCTAAAAAATGCCAAACAACACGATTCATAGACAAATCTCACCATTCACCGCATTCTGAAAAGCGGTTTATTGTTATTTTCGATGAGTGTCTCTGAACACTAATGCTTCTTTCGCTGGCGATTTTTATTTTTAGCCAGTTCTTGGACGAATCCTAACTTCGTTTACATATTGTTACTGTGAGCGAAGTCATAGATTTGCAAGGTGTGTCTGTCCCGAAAGCACTTTTTTGCCGGCAATAAAAAACCCCCGTCGGCGAAGCCGCGGGGGTTTTTGGTATTAAGAGCCTGACGATGACCTACATTGCTCAGGCCAGCGGCCTTCGGCCCTTCGGGCCCGCCGTCGCTGCGCTCTGGCGTCCTGCGCTTGCCGTTGGC
>NZ_JBSXOB010000008.1:0-3146 GCF_056857915.1 Marinobacter sp. B-12
ATGCAATACATGAATTTCCACAAGTGTCTCCTGAGTCAACATCGGCCGCCGCCCTGATCATGGTATTAGGCGGCCATTTTGCCCCAGGTGGGTCAATTTTAAGTCGGCGCTAGTGGGTCAGTATTACTCCGGCGGTGACAGCACTCCACGCGGTGAATGTCTGAAGCAGTCCGGTGTAACCATTTTCTGTTTCTTCTGTGTAAGTATCCAGGCTCACGCCGGTAAGAGACCTAGCAAATCGGAACCGGGCTCCAAATCGGTAAACATCTGGCCAAGAACCCTGAAAGCCAAATCTCGAAGGGTGCTCCCCGCCCTGCATTCTTTCGACGCAGCGATCCCATTTAGTGATCGAATTCGGTGTTCCTGCGTTGGCATCAAAAGCCATGTTTTCTCCCTAAAGTTTCAAGTTAAGCAGCGCGGCGTTATAGATGCGCGTCTATTGAAGTGGGGGAAGTCCACCGCGTACTACAGCGACTGGTTAGCCCCTGTCGCGATCGTAGCGTTCACATTTGCAATCAATTCATCGGCAACGTTTTTTACCTCAGGTAGAACCTCTCGGCTACCATCGAGGATTTCTTGAGTCTGTTTCTTTGTTTTCTTACCTAGGAATTCTGAGACAGCTTCAATAGGCTCCTCTAAAGCCGGAAGCATGGCGTTCTCCATTACTTCTAGGTTTTTCAGAGCTAAAGAGTGGGTGATTTCACTAGAGCCAAAAGTGACCGAAGCCCCGTTCACAAAAAGGCCGACGATATCCTTTGACCTTAAGACATAGGCAGAAAGCGGAGAGTAGGCTGACAGAGTATTGACGGCTTCAGCGTAGCGCGTAGAGACGCCAGGGTCCCAGAGCAAACCGTCTGGTAGAGCTTGAACTATTTCGTCAAGATATTCTCGCGGGACATTTACCTCGGTTCCGAGCCGTCGAAGTAGATAGATGGCTCCTTTAAATCGATGCCGAATTTCTAATAATTCGGCTAGTGCGCGACTGAATGCCTTTCTTTTTTCATTCCGCCTGTCGAAAAAGCCATTAGCTTGCCCCACCAAAAAACCCGCAATCGCGCTCACTAGCAGTAAGAGAGCTTTTCCGACTTCGATTAAATCCAAATGTTCTTCTCCTTGTCTAACAGCAATTAGGCAGAACGCTTTACCATTGCACAAATCTGCCTGCGTCATTATTACTGACTTTGAGCCATCAACCGCGCTGCACATAAATCGATAAAACAATAGCTTAGCTGAGCATGGCTATATCTGCCATGTAATCATTCAGCGTCTGAAATTTGCTCCGCCAATCACACTGGATGAAATGGCTGTGATTGGCCTGGGGGCTCTGAAGGAAAGCCCTGACTCGAATGTTCGCTTTTGTTTTGGTGCTCCTGGGTAGTGAAGTGAACATTTAAGTTAGGCAATAACGCTGCATCCAGGGTGCAGATCTGCAATGAAACCGAAGCCGCGACGGACATCTGTCCCTGTGCTTGGCGTTCTTAGCCATTTTCTTGACCAATAAACTTCTCAAGATATATTTGTATAACTTCCCGCTTTAAGACATACCCCATCAGTGATGTGGCCGTTCCTCTTAACAAAATCCCTTCAAACTTATAAAAAAACCGTCCATCGCCATTTGGCGTAAGAGAGAAAACGCCACCTCCACTCATACCGCTAAAGCTATTAAGCCCTGCACTTCCGTCGAACTTTATCTGATCAATGCCCAGGTAACATTCTCTGCTATGGAGCTTCCCAGAGACAGCAAATCGTTGGTTTTTTATTACCTTTTTATCGAAATTTATTTCCTGAAGCTCATCCGGAAATCCATGCACTATATACTTGGTTTCCCCGGTACTAGAAACATAATAATTTTCACTAAAATTGATAATCGTATCTAGGTCCAACTTATCTTCTTCTATGTCTTCGCGAGGAATTTCGATGAAGAACACATCTTTATGATCTGTGTCCTCATTTTCTGAGGTTTCAACGCTAAAAACTTCCTTCATTGGAAAGAAAAGATTAGATACTGACGAGTGAGGAACCATAAACTGCTTCGGCTCGTACCCATCACCCTGGTTATTATGAAGCGCGGTAATTGCGAAATATCGTGACGCGTATTCAATCACGACGCATGAGCCTAGAGAGTTATGCTCATACCCTTCGTATTCGTTGTCGAATATTAAGGGTCGCACAATATTTGCCAAAGCTTTAACTTTCATATCTCACTTCACCACTTCTGGCTACCGCTTTTTCTAAAGCTCGGTTTATGCGCAGCTTAGAGCTGCTTGTTGGCTTTAAGTAGCTATTTTTCACCACGGAATTTTACTTTTGGGGTAAAATCCTTACCCGCATAATTTTGTCTGGTTTCCTTACCTAAAGCCGTTGGCCTTTTTGGCTCATCTGGAACATCGCCTTGTAGCTCAACACCTGATTCCAATGCCTTCATGGCCACAAAGCCTCTTAATATATTTTCTCTGTAGGTGTAGAGTCCCTTGCGTTCAGCTACATGCTCTAAAATTTGGCCGTACTCTTTTTTTCTTAAATTTGAAAGTCGCGTAGTAAACTTATTCCTAGGTAACGGTCGATCTTCTTCTGTAGGATTATTCCCGTAAAGCTGTTGATTTATCCTCAAATATGAAGCATACATACCGTCAATATAGCGAATCGTATTTTCTGAATCAGCTGTTGCCCACAATATTTCTTTATAGTCATTAGTTCTGTGCAGTGATGCTGCATCATATGGCATTTGAAGATGAGCGATTATACTGTTAATTGCCTTTTCTAACGCCTCATCAAATAAATCGAATCCAATTTTTTTTATTATCTGACCATGATCAAATGCACACCACAGAACCTTTTCAGTAATCAAATGAACAAAGTATGGAAAGCCATTGCTGATTTTTGCAATTTTATAGACAGTCTCTGGATCTATCTCTATATCAAAAGAGTGAACCGCTTCTTTAACAATCTCTTCTCTTCCTGACCAATTTAAACGCTCTAAACCAATAGTGTGAAGTTGCCTGAAACTAGTGTTCCGTCTGGTTAATTCCTAAGCGGAAATGTGCTACAATTCGAGCTATTGTTCACGAGCTCGGAGACTCTGTTTTGGCCCGGAAACCAGCACCCTTTAATCTTACGGTAAACGATCAACTGGAGCTGGAAAGCTG
>NZ_JBSXOB010000009.1:0-10526 GCF_056857915.1 Marinobacter sp. B-12
TAGAGGGTTGGCAGACAAACGTGAAAAATTCCCCAGAAACACCCCCAACCCATTGAATTGCCTAATTTTAGGGTAGATTTTTATTCAGCTTCATCCTCAACACTCGTCCGAGCTTTGGACGCTCCCTGAGAGGCAAGTTCAGCCAGTTTCAAATCAAATAGCTGCTGCCCCACCGGTCGCTTCAGATCCAGTGTGTAGTCCCCGAAACGATTGATATGGCGAGTTCGGTACGGCGATAACGCTTTCAAAACATCCTCTGTGATGGCAATTCCTTCTGCGGCCATGTCGCGCAATACCCGACTGAGGGCTTCGACGTTGTGCAGAATGAGCATATTCGCCACCAGGTGGTTGTACTTCACCACTTTTTGCTGCTCATGCCGGAGGTTGGCGGCAATGATGCCCGAGCCACCAAAGAAGCTCCATTTTGCAAACCCGTTAAACTGCTCGTTCTTGTTGGTTGCGGCGTGAATGGTCTGGCGCAGCTCCACATCGTCGATGTAATTGAGCAGGAAGCCGGTGCGCACGACCTTGCCCAGCTCCCGGAAGGCGAAATACAGTTTGTTCTTGCGACTGTAGGTTCCCAACCGTCTCAGTATGGTTGATGCCGTGATTTTACCCAACTTGATGGACACGGCCACTCGCAACATATCCGGCAGATGCCGCTCAATCCGTGCCCAGTCGATATGGCCGTTGAACAGTTCTTCGATATGCGCGTAGCGGAATCGCCGGTCAGGCCGGTAAAAGTTCAGATCCTTGAGGTTCCGGATACGCGGCATCAGCTTGATCCCTAGTAGATAGGACAGCCCAAAAACGGGATAGCTTTGCGCCTGCGTATCACCGTGCAAGGTATCCGGCTGGATATCGCTCCGGTTCTCAAGTAGCCCGTCGAGGATGTATACCGCCTCGTGAACGCCACAGGGGATGAAATGACTGAACAGCGTGATGTAGGTGTCCGAGACGTGGTAGTAACCGATGCCGCCGTAGCCGCCATAGCGGATGTGGTACTCGCTGAGCAGGTTTTGCTCGTAAAGATTCCATTTGGTGCCATCGGCGGCGGCTCGCCGCCCTGTCCCCCAGTATCCGGGCAATTCGTATTTCTTGTACGCGTTGATGACCTTGACGATAGCGCGGTCCAGCCTGTCTTCGGTCACGTGGTTAAGGTTGAGCCAGGCTATCTGGCGGCGGTTCAGCTGTTTGATAGAGTCGGCGGTCTGGGAGGGCCCCAGATTGCAGCCGTAGCAGAAAAGCGTCGCGATGAAGCGTAACCGGGGGTCTTCAACGCGCCCCTCATAGCCTGACAGTGGCCCGAATTCCCGGTGCAGCCCAAGCCAACGCTCCGCATCCACCAGAACGTCGACGATGCTGCGGGTGCCAAGCCGACGTGTGATGTCGTCATCAAGGGCCTGCCAGTTCGTCGGCAGCCCCTGCCTCTGATTCCGCTTGATGACAATGCGACCGTCTTCGATTGTGGCGTGTGTATTGTCCGGAAAGGCGGCGTCCACCGAGCGACTCACTTGGGTTAATTGTTCCTTGAGATGGCCGACCAGCGCCTTCGGTTCCATGGGAAGCTCTACTTCCAGCCCGTACTGGTCAATTTCCTGTTCGTAACCCGACCAGCTCACCAGCTGATCCCGATGGTCGTCGAACCGATCTCCGTGAACAACCGCCAGGTCCGCTGACTTCAGTTCCTGTTTCACCAGATTCAAAACGGCCAACTCAAAATATTTACGGTGAACCGTCAGGCTGTCCGGACGGATGAAAATCAGACGTCGCCACTTATCGAGCGTCCACTTGGTCTGCTGAACGTTTTCGATCAGATCCGGCGCATGGATTCGCAAATCCAGGGTCTCGGCTTTCAGCGAACGGTTTTTTCGGAGCAGCTCAATCAGTTGAATCGACAAGGTGTCGCTGGAGGTGCTTTGAAATGTCAGTATGTCCAGACAGTTGTACAGCAGGCTGCGTTTGGCGCGAAACGGTCGCAACATGAAAGGCAGGTAGTTGTTGCCCGCATAGGCCAGATGTTCCTCGCATTCATCCAGCCACTCCTGGCGCTTGTCGCCGACCACGGCCTGAAGTGATTGCCAGGGGTTGGGCCCGGCTTCCATGGCGGTCAGCACGTCTTTAAAGCAGGACACGAGTCGATCCGTGCGCTGGGTCTGCTCCATTTGATAGGTCAGCAGATTTTGCTGGGCGGTGGTTTCCAGCTGCCTCATCAGCTTGATCAGAAGCTCGGCGGTATCGTCCAGTGCCTGGGCATACTGTTGCCGGATTAGGACGACCGCCAGGGCATAGCGTTTGCGTGCAGGGATTCGGGCCATCTTGGCCACATCTAGTGCTCTTGCTTCATTGGCGAACTGCCTCCGTTTGGTCACGGGAATGGCATGGACACTCGGTAATCGCTCGACGATATCCCTGAGCCACTTGAGGTGTTGCAGGTAGGACCGGATCTCTTTATTGGTCGGCTTGCGAATTTCTCGCTTCAGACGCTGCCAACCGCTGATCTCGATCCCCGGTGGCGACACCAGCAAGTCATTGATCAGTGCCTTTGTATCGTCGGTCAGTTCGCTGACGATGGACCGGTAACAGCGGTCATTCACGGTGGCTCGGGCATCCTTGGCAAGCCGCAAAAGCACCGTGAAGCCGGGAATCTCAAAGCGGTGATGCACCAATTCTTCAAGGAGAATGTTGATAATATCAGCCAGCACCTCGCGGGACTCGGCAGCGTTTATGGCTTGGTTTTCGAGCCACAGGCGATCTTTATCGCCCAGAATTCGGCTGCCGACGTAGGCCCGAATCCAATTGATGTGGCGATTACGGGCACTGGATTGGTCATACTGCCTCTGCTGGATCTTGGTCGGCCGTTTTTGAAGGCCAAGACATCTCGCTATGTAGCCACTCAAGTCGGGCGGCAAATCAACCGTCGCGCAGAAAAAACCCTGTTTCTGATAAGCCTTCAGGTGCACCAGCAAAAAGAAGCGTTGTTGAAGTTGTTTAGCACATCGACGCGCCCAGCGTTGCTCGTTCGGGGTGGGCGTGTAAACGGCATCGAGTTCGTGTTGTGGGATATCCGACCGAAACCGTGGATAGGCTGTATCCTGGATCGCACTCATGATCGACTCAATCCCATGTCTGCCCGGTGGCCGGGTCCGTGATCAGTGTCTCCACCCAGCAGGCTTTGTCGGACGCTATACGGTGTATCTCATCGATCAAGTCGTCCATCGTTTCGTCCAGATGCTCATCCGACGTTGCAGGCACCTCGATGCGGTAGTGTCCATCGGTCTGGTGTTCCACCTCGAACGGTTTCAGGCAATGGGCTTCGATCACCGTGCGGGCCTGGTAGTGTTTGCGGCTTCGCGGACGCTGCGGCTCCAGGGTAAGCTGGACGGTCAAGGCCCGTAAGCGCAGTTGGGATGCGCCCGCCAGGCGCGGCTGGCCGACCGAAGACGCCACTTCGGTTGGAATCTGCACCAGGGCCTGCTCGAACGGTGATTTGGCTTCAATGTAACGCAAGGCCGTTTGGGTATCCCGCCAACCGACGTATTCCATCAGCGCTTTGATTTCCCAGCCCGACGCGCTGGCCCAGGTGGCAAAACCGCGCCGTAGTGAATGGCTGCTAAACGCTTCCACGGCGTCAATACCCGCGTCAGACAGTAGCTGGCGTAGCAACGGCACGATGCTGTTCGGGTGCAATGACACGTCCGACAGGTTCCCCCAGCGATCAATCGCCCTGAACAGGGCGCCGCTGGGTTGATCCAGGAAGTCCAGCCAATCCTGACAGGCCTCGACCGGACAGCACTGCCTCAGAGCGGGCACTTTATACAGACGCCCTTCGGCCTGACGATCCCCCTTACTTCTTCGCAGGTACAGGGACATACCGGCACCGGGGGCCAGCGTGATGTCTTCAATGGTTAACCGACAGAGTTCATCGCTGCGAAAGGCGCGCCAGAACCCGAGCAGGACCATCGCCCGGTTACGCAACCAGACCCCGAGACGCCGTGCGTCGTGCTGACGGGCCTGCGCGATCTGCCCGGCCAGCCACTGATCCAATAGCTGGAGCTGGGTGATGGCCAGGGGCTTGGCCTGTTTTTGCCGGTACGGATGTTCTTCGCGAATGCCCTTCAGGACCGTGCGTACCAGCGGGGCTTTGGTCGGGTCTGGGAACCCCTGGTCCCGATGCCAGCGTGCCAGCGCCGCCAGGCGCTGCTTCAGGGTGGCGGCCGACAGCCGCTCGGCATGATCGGCCAGATAGCGAGCGATGCTATCGGCGGTTGCCGGTAAAAACCCGCCCCAGGTCACCTCAAAATGCTCGACTGCGGATCGGTAGCTGCGTCGGGTGTTGTCGCGGGTCGCCGCCCGAACGTACCGATCAATCGTCATTGGGCCCACCCGTCTCGTTCGATGTCGGCAATGCCGCTATTGCTTCTGTTAACCAGCGCTCGACCGACTCGCACACAGCATCGTTGTCCGCGTTTGAAACCATCTTTGTGAACGTCTTGGCCATGGCATCGCGCACCTGTTGATCGAATGGATCGTCGGGATTGGTGATCAGTGAGCCAGACAGCCTGTCCAGCGCAGACCCCGTGGCTGCTCTATCCTGACGGCCTTGAACCCAGCTTTGCGCCTCAGCCAATGAACCGAACTGCTTGTGCTCCACCCAGAAGAAACTGTTTGGAATCGCGATTGAGCGCCCGTCTTTGAGGTAGGCCCTGATCTCCGCGTCAACGTCCGGTAAATAGGCGTCTTCACTTTGCAGACATTCAAGGGCCGCACGAAAGCTTGGTAATGGGGCGGGAAACCGGTTGCGAAAATCAAACGCCCGGAAGGCAAACACCTGATCCAGTGGATCGGCTTGTGTGTGCATGTGTGATCTCCTGCTGCGTGGCCGTCGTCCGAGGCCATATCGTACCGGTCGTGAGTCAGTATAGCCGCTGAAACGGGTATCACAATGGATAACTCTGGATTATCACATGTTTGTTTTGTTGTTCTTTTCAACTATATTTCTAACGTATATAGTATGTAATAACGTATTACGTAATACGGTATGAAATAAGCATGAGGACACCACCATGGCCCGAGGCGGCATCACCCAACCCCTGGTCGAAGACGCCCGAAAACGTCTTCTGGCACGCAATGTTCACCCCTCCATCGACGCCATACGCGCCGCGTTGGGCAACACTGGCTCAAAGACCACCATCAGCAACCATCTGAAAGCGATTGAGGCACGAGAAAGCACCCGTCTGGATGATGAAGCGCTTCTGAGCAACCAGGTCACCGAGTTGGTTGGCCAACTCGCCCGGCAATTACGCCAGGACGCGCAGGAGACCATCGAACAGGCTGAACAGCGCCACCAGGCCGAGGTCGCCAGCTTGCAGGAAACCCTGAAGGCACAGACCGCTGAGACCCGGCAACACCAGGCGCAGAACGAATCGCTGGCTAAGGAGCGGGATGAGTTACAGTCCGAAGTCCGCAGGCTTCAGAAGGCGCTCTCGACACTCGAAGGCGATAACCGCGCACAGGCCCAACGCATTGAAAGTCTGACTGAGCAGGTTCAGGACAAGCAGCGCCAGGTGGACTCGCTGGAAGAAAAGCACGGACATGCCCGCGAGGCACTAGAGCACTATCGCGGCTCTGTGCAAGAGCAGCGCGAGCAGGATCAGCGGCGGCATGAGCAGCAGATCCAGCAAGTCCAGGAAGAGCAACGCCACCTGCAACAAGCCCTGGCCGTGAAACGCGACGAGCAGACCCAGGCCACCCGTGAGATTACCCGGCTGTTCACGGAGGTGACTGAAGTTCGAAAGCAGTCGGATCAGTTGACGCAGCAACTTGGCGAGCGGGAGCGCGAAAATCGTCGTCTGGTCGACAAAACGGTGCGGTTAGAGCAGCAAGCCTTAGCGTTACGTCAACCAAAGGCTGCCTTTGAAAAGCAGCAGCGCGTGAACGACCAACTGAAAGCGAGGGTTCAGCAGCTTGAAACCGAGCTGAGCGTGAAGAATGAGCTGTTGGATCGTTTGAGCGCTGGCAACGATTCCGACGAGACGATCAGAAGGGCCCCTTAATGCATTCGTAAAGACACGGTCTGTTGACGAAAGGAGCAGATCGCTCGTGACCGCGACATAAAATTGAGATATCCCGTTTCTTGAAATGCCTCCAGACTGTGTTTTAAAGCCTACTGCAAGGCTGTTGTGGCTCAAGTCACAGGTGTTTTTCATTGGGGGCGTCCGAGTGGTTTGGATGACGGATTTAGGGCGGCGTGTTGCCCTGCCTTTTCATCGTCTAGGGAGAGGTTTTTGCCAAAACGTGTCCGTTTATTGAAACATGTGTCGTTTTGTAAATTCGCTTGGACAAAAGATCAGCCCTGACCTAGCTTGGGTTGTACGGAAATTGACCAGCACACAGGGAGTGGATACATGAAATTTACCGCTATCAGTTTTACTTTTTTCTCCGCACTGATGTCTTCAGTTGTGCTCGCAGAGAAACCGCATGCAATCCCGAACGGGGCTTCAGCGATTGAAAGCCTGCCATTTACGGTAAGTGCTTCGGGCAGAAATTCCGCTTCAGCCACACGACAAGCCTCATCATTTGACAAGGCTTCGCAACAGAGACTTCCGTCTTTTGCGCCGGCGTCACTTAAAGCTCCCAAAGCCGCTAGAACCATGGAGAAGCACGAAGCCCAAAAAATCAAGGCTCGCTCAATTATTGCTGATCCGAACTCCTGATTATCACGTGGCATCGTGAGTGATGCCTAGCCCCGAACACGCCCAAACCACATGGAGGTGACTGATGTCATTCCGCATTCGAGTTGTGTCTTGCCTAATCGCATGCACCGCGCTTGTCTCAACTGCCCAGGCGAACATTCGCGATTACTACGAAGAACCGGGTTTGAACCCGTTCAAGGAAACCATCAACCAGAATTTCGGGGAAGAGATCGATCCATTCTCAGGTCAACTGCAACTGAGCTATACGGATCTCGTCGTGCCCGGTAACGGTGGTTTCGATATCCGCATCAATCGAATTTACAACAACCCTCAAGACGCCTTTTTGCCATACAGCCCTTATGGCTACGGCTGGAGCATGCATTTTGGCCGCATTGCAGTGTCGGACACGAACGCGGACAAGGTTTGCAGTCAGAACTTGTTTTCAGTGGATGTGCTCGATAACCCTTCTCTGGAGTTGGCCGACGGTAGCCGCCAATTACTGGTACTTGCCGACCAACACAGCCCGGAATTGATCACCAAACAGTGGTGGAGTGCGAATTGCAACAGCAGCAACGATGTGATTGTGAAGTCGCCGGATGGCACCACCTACACCATGGATTACCGGGCCAACGACTTTGAGGGCCTGAAGATCTACGCGACCCGCATCGAGGATGCCAACGGCAACTGGATGACCATTGACTACAATACCAATGCGTTCAGCATCACCTACATTGAGTCGATTTCCACCAGTGACGGACGCTCGGTAGATTACAACTATGCGAATACCGGTAGCGACAACACTCGACTGACATCCATTACCGCCAATGGGCAGACCTGGAGTTACAGCCACACCTACACCAACAACACCACGCCGGATTTTGCGCAGCTAACCACCGTGACCCGTCCAGACGGTGAGAGCTGGAACTACACCTATTACCCAATCACCACCAACGGTGATGCCGGCAGTCTCGCGATCGATACCGTGACCTATCCCTCTGGCGGCATCATCGACTACGACTACGACTATGTATACTTCAACTTCGGTGCCCAGAAGGCAACAACCGTTGTGACTGGCAAGCAAAACAGCGGCCGCGACATAACGCCGGGCACCTGGTCCTACACCTACACACCAGCCTACAACGGGCAGTATGGTTATGACGAAACCCACATGGTGGCACCGGACCATCAGCGCACCTTCTACCACATCGGCTACACCACCAGCGCCAATGTCTGGGAAATTGGCACCAAGCGTTACGAGGAAGTGTACGACCTTCAAGGAACGATGTTGGAACAGTACTCCTACCAGTACAGCAGCATGCTGCTTTCCAATGAGAACTTCTGGCACGGGCGAGATACCAGCAGGATTGACAATGATACGCAGGTGCCACTGCTGACAAATGTTACTCATTGGCGGCAGGGTACCTCCGTACAAACCCAATACTCCGGCTTCGATGCATACGGCAAGCCCCAGACAATTGTTGAAACGTCGAATAATTCTGGCACTGCAGATCGCACTCGCAACCGAACCTATAGCCACTCAGCCAGTAACTGGATATTGGGCCTGTTAACGCAGGAAATTATTGACTACCCGAACGGCGCCCCTGTGACTCAGTGGATTATCGATAGAGCCTACGATCCGGCTGGTAACATGCTGGCAGAGGACAAGTCGGGTGTCCTGACCACCTACACCTATACTTCTGAAGGTGACATTGCATCGGTCACTGATGCCAACAATCATCGCACGAGTTTTTCAAATTATTACCGTGGCGCGCCGCAAACTATAAACCGGCCGGAGGGAGTTACGGAGACACGGGTGGTCAATGCGGATGGAACGTTGAGTTCATCCACTGACGGGCGAGGGATCACCACCTTCTATACCTGGGATGACCTGAACCGGCTTACCGGTATAGATTTCCCTATCCACGCTGACGTGTCAGTCAGTTACGACGACAGCTCCGCTGTGCTCACCAGGGGCAACTACAAAGAAACCCGCTCGTTTGACGGGTTCTGGCGTGGTCTTGGCATCAAGCGAGAAGATACCAGCACCAGCACGTTTACGGAGGTTACCAGAACGCTGGACGCTGTAGGCAACCTGACCTTCGAGAGCTATCCCAACAGCACGCAGGGCAAAACTATCGCCTACGACGCTCTTCAGCGCGTGACAAGCATCGCCTTTCCAGACCAGACATCGCGAACCTTTTCCTACCCGATTGGGTACGAGGTTCGGGAAACCGATGAAAATGGTCATGAAACCGTCAAGACCATTGTTAGTCACGGCACGATGGACAGCAGTTGGCTGAGCTATACGCAATCCCCGGAGGGCATAGGCACGAGCATCGCCCGAGATGGTTTGGGGAATGTGTTCCGTGTGTTCCAGGGCGAGATTCAATCCGACGGTACACTGACTGGTTTCAGTCGCCAGTACATCAGGGATGCGAGAGGGTTCCTGATGCAGGAAATCCACCCGGAGACTGGAACCACTGTTTATGGCCGCGACAGCGTTGGCAACATGACCAGCAAAGAGGTTGGTGCCAGTGGAATTATCGAAACCCGGACGTATGACGATCTGAACCGACTTGCGACGATTTCATACTCGGATGGCACGCCTACTGCCGCGTTTAGTTATGACGACAACAGTAACCTGGTTTCCATGGTCAGTTCAGTGGCCAGTCGCAGCTACACCTATGATCAGAATGACAACCTTGATGGCGAGTCGCTGACGATTGGAAACGCCACCTACGCTACTACTTATACCCTGGACAACCTGGACCAGTTGAGCTCTCTAACTTACCCCAGCGGGCGCACGGTCGACTATGGCACCAATGCCCTCGGCTGGCAGGCCCAGGCTCTGCCCTATGTGACCGCGGTGAATCGCCACCCTTCCGGCGCAATTAACACCATCACTTACGGCAATGGTGTCGTCACCACCCAAACGCTCGACAGCCGGCTACGGCCTGATACGCGGCTATCCAACAACGGCCAGGTGGATTTTGTGAATCTGGACCTGGGTTATGACAATGTTGGCAACGTAACCAGCATCACCGACAGCGCGGGCGCTCTTCATGATCGCACCATCAGTTACGACGATGTCAATCGCATGGCCTCGGCAACCGGGTCCTGGGGCACAGAGACGATCACCTACGATGCGCTGGGCAACATCGATACCCGGGATCGCAACGGAAGCCTGCAGGATTACTATTACGGCAACAACAAGCTAACCTACCGAGTCTTCCCGACATTTTTCTACACCATCACCCACGATGCACGGGGCAACATGACCAGCGATGGGCCAAACATCATGATTTACGATGGCGCCAGTAATCTTGCCTCGATAGACAACGGTGCCAAGGTGATCGATTACACCTACGACGGGGCCAGCACCCGCGTGAGCCGGAGTACATCCACAGAGACTTCCCATGTTGTGTATAACCAGATGGGTGACCTGCTGGGTGAGTATGATCCGGCAGGCGGCTTCAAGGAATACATTTACGTGGATTCGAAAACCGCTGCCAAGGCAGTGGACGACACCACTGTTGTTGGCCAGTAACGGTTAGGGAGAACAGAGCCATGACACGGATTATCTGGAACGCACTGACCGCCCTGGCGGCGATCGTCATCACCACCGCGCCCCTGAGCGCTGCTGAGGTGGTGACCTACTACCACAACGACCATCTGGGCTCGCCCATTGCGGCGACTGACAGTACCGGGGCCGTGGTGTGGCAGCAGGCCTATGACCCCTGGGGATTCAAGCTCACGGCAAATACCGACGAGCGCGGCTACACCGGCAACTGGCTGGATGAAGAAACCGGCCTGGCCGACCACAAGGCCCGT
>NZ_JBSXOB010000010.1:0-11078 GCF_056857915.1 Marinobacter sp. B-12
GCCTGAGGCCCAAAAAGATGTTGGTGGCTATCTCATGGACTACTACAACCGGAAACGACCTCACACATTCAACGGCGGCATTTCGCCTGTTGCGGCTGAGGAAAACCTTAAAATATTGTCCGGGATCAGTTGACCACTACATACGTTTGCTGCGGAGCAGTACTACAGAGTATTTGCCAGCTCAGTCGGAAACATCGAACGAGCCATCGCCCTCGCAAGAGACTTCGACGCTGCTATCTCCACAAAAACCTTCCGCATTGCGCTTTCAGATTTGGGAGAGTTTTATTTGCTTCCTAAACTGCTCGAGGCCCTCCGCGAGAAGGCACCAAATTGCAAGCTAGAGATTGTTACTACTGAAATACCGAAAATAGAGGAGGAACTGCTTCAGGGTCGTATTGATTTGGCGATAGGCAACCTTAGTTTTTTAAGAAAAAGCACCAAAAGTATTTTAGCTTTCACCGAGAACTACAGCTGTATTGTTTCAAGCAGCCACCCCAGATTGAAGGAAACTGTCACCAAAGAACAATTTTTGGAGGAAAACCATATCTACGTATCTAAGGCGAGCGGCCATTTTGATGCGAGCGCATATCTCAGAAATAGCGGTGAGACTATTAAGATAGGCCTACATATACCACACTTCTCATCTTTACCGGCAATTATCCCCAATTCACAGATGATTGCTTGTTTGCCTAGCAGAGTAGCAGAGCAGTTTGCTAAATCAGAGGGTATACGTTCATTTCCGCTTCCATTTCAGGCGGAATCCTTTAGCGTTGAGATATATTGGGTTGATGATTTTTATAACTCAAAGGCCAAGACATGGTTGGTGGATCTAGCATTCAATGCAATAGCTGAACCTTCATGATTGGACTTCCCCGATACAGTAGACACTCCTGGCCTATGATTGGACTTACCCCGGTCCACTAGACACTCCTAGCCTATGATTGGACTTAGCCCCAATCAGGCGTTTGGCACGCCCAGTGAATCCACAAAGTAGTCCAGCAGCATTCTCACCTTTGGCGACAGGTGACGGTTATGGGGATACACCGCCCAGATACCGTCATCGTCTTCCTGGTAATGAGTCAGAAGAGGTATCAGCGTACCCGCGTCGAGTGCCGGCCCAACGTAATAATCCGGCAGCTGGACAATACCAACCCCCTTCAGCGCTGCATCCAACAAGGCTCTGCCGCTGTCACAACGCACGTTTCCACGAATCCGGACATTGCGGGGATGACCCGCATCCTGAAATCGCCAGTAGCCCAGATTCCCCTGAAGGCAATTATGGTGTTCCAGCTCAGACAGAGAGTGCGGGGTGCCATGGACAGCGAGATAAGCTGGCGAGGCGCATACATACAGAGTCCGGGCAGCAAGACGCCTGGCCATCAGGCTGGAATCGTCCAGTTTACCAAGCCGTACCGCAAGGTCGTAACCTTCCGCCACCAGGTCCAGTTGCTGGTTGGTCAGTTTCATTTCAACGTCGAGTTCGGGATACCGCAGTACGAAATCGTTGACCAGCGGTGCGATCGACTTCTCTCCGTAGGTTACCGGCGCCGTCAGTCGCAGCCGGCCCTGGGGCACCAGCTGCATATTGGTCATAGAGCGCTCCGCCTGTTCAAGGGCGTCCAGTATCTGGCGACAATGCTGATAGTAGATCTGCCCGGCCTCAGTCGTGGAGACGCGCCGGGTCGTTCGATAGAACAGACGGGTGGATAACCTGTCTTCGAGCGCGCTGATCTGTCGGCTGACGTGAGCGGTCGAGACGTCCAGGCGTTTTGCCGCCCGGGTGAAGCTCTCCGTTTCAGCCACCGCCACGAATTCGTTTACACCTTCCCAGCGCTGCATGTCACCACCCTACTTTTGCTTCAGCAATCCTGATTATTACACATGAGTAAAAGTGATTTCACGAATACGGTCATTATCAACATCTGTGCAGCAAATATAATCACCAGATCATTCGGGCAGTGTCCAAATACAGATGCATCAC
Source organism: Marinobacter sp. B-12 (assembly GCF_056857915.1). Classification (NCBI taxonomy): domain Bacteria; kingdom Pseudomonadati; phylum Pseudomonadota; class Gammaproteobacteria; order Pseudomonadales; family Marinobacteraceae; genus Marinobacter; species Marinobacter sp. B-12. The sequence continues at coordinate 1,982 of NZ_JBSXOB010000010.1, forward strand.
AAACGGAGAGAATTATGAGCGAGATGATCAAATCAAAAGCAGCCATTGCCTGGGGACCGGGGCAACCACTCTCCATTGAAGAGGTGGATGTAATGCCGCCGAAAGCTGGTGAGGTTCTGGTGCGGGTGATCGCTACCGGCGTGTGTCACACCGACGCGTTTACGCTTTCCGGAGACGATCCCGAAGGTAATTTCCCCGCGATTCTGGGCCATGAAGGCGGCGGCATCGTTGAGGCCATCGGCGAAGGTGTCACGAGTGTCGAGATCGGAGATCACGTTATTCCCCTGTACACGCCAGAGTGTGGGGAATGTAAATTCTGCCTCTCTGGTAAAACCAACCTGTGCGGGAAGATCCGGGAAACCCAGGGCAAGGGCCTGATGCCCGATGGCACCAGCCGTTTCTACAAGGATGGCCAGCCAATCTATCACTACATGGGCTGCTCCACCTTTTCCGAGTACACCGTGCTGCCGGAAATCTCTTTGGCCAAAGTGAACAAAGAAGCGCCACTGGAAGAAGTGTGCCTGCTGGGCTGCGGAGTAACCACCGGCATGGGCGCCGTCATGAATACTGCCAAGGTGGAAGAAGGTGCCACCGTGGCGATCTTCGGTCTGGGCGGCATCGGCCTGTCTGCCATTATTGGCGCTACCATGGCCAAGGCCAGCCGCATCATTGCCGTCGATATCAATGAGAGCAAGTTCGACCTCGCGAAGCAACTTGGCGCAACCGATTGCATCAACCCCAAAGCCTATGACAAACCCATTCAGGAAGTCATTGTCGAACTGACAGACGGCGGCGTGGACTACTCCTTTGAGTGCATTGGCAACGTCGACGTGATGCGTTCTGCCCTGGAATGCTGCCACAAGGGCTGGGGCGAATCCGTCGTCATCGGCGTCGCAGGTGCTGGCCAGGAGATTTCCACCCGTCCATTCCAACTGGTGACCGGTCGAGTCTGGAAAGGCTCCGCGTTCGGCGGCGTCAAAGGCCGCTCCGAGCTTCCTGGAATTGTCGAGCGGTATCTGCAGGGCGAGTTCAAACTCAGCGATTTCATCACCCACACCATGAGGCTTGAAGACATCAATGAGGCGTTCGAACTGATGCACGAAGGAAAGAGCATTCGTAGCGTGATCCATTTCGATAAGTGACCGGCGCGGTCGCCTGCCACCCATGGCAGGCGACTCACCCACGGAGTTCTTGATGAGCATCGAAAACCTGAGCAGCAACAAAAGTTTCGGTGGCTGGCACAAGCAGTACAGCCATCAGTCCGACACCCTTGGTTGTGTCATGCGTTTCGCGATTTACCTGCCACCACAGGTGGCTAGTGGGCAAAAGGTACCCGTCGTTTACTGGCTATCGGGGCTGACCTGCACCGACGAAAACTTCATGCAGAAAGCGGGCGCCCATCGGGTGGCCGCCGAACTGGGCATTGCCATTGTGGCCCCGGACACAAGCCCCAGAGGCGACGACGTCGCCAACGATGACGGTTACGATCTTGGCCAGGGGGCGGGGTTCTATGTGAATGCTACCGAGAGCCCCTGGAACACGCATTACCGCATGTACGATTACGTGCTGAATGAACTACCGGCACTGGTGGAGTCGGTGTTCCCAGTGACCGATCAACGCTCTGTCGCGGGACATTCCATGGGCGGGCATGGCGCCCTGGTGCTGGCATTGCGCAATCCACAGACATACCAGTCGGTGTCTGCTTTCAGCCCGATCAGCAATCCGGTCAGTTGCCCGTGGGGCAAAAAAGCCTTTGCCGCCTATCTCGGCAACGACACCGGGCGCTGGGCTGCCTACGATGCCAGCCTGTTAATGCGCAAGGCACAGCAATTCGTGCCGGCCCTGGTGGATCAGGGTGACGCTGACAACTTCCTGGCCGAACAGCTTCGCCCCGAAACCCTTGAGGCGTCAGCCCATATCAGCGGTTACCCGCTGGAACTGAATCTGCGCGAGGGCTACGACCACAGCTACTACTTCATTGCCAGCTTCATTGAGGACCATCTGCGATTCCATGGTCGGCATCTGGCCCCGTCCACGGTCTAGACCTGGCCGGTTAGAAAGCCGACCTCATCAGCCGCAGAAAAAAAGGCCCGCTGTATACAGCGGGCCAAAGGTTCACCAACCTATGCGAATTACTTCAGGCAACCGAACGTTCCAGAGGCTCTCCACACCGGTCGACCCAGAACTGTCGTTCTGAAACAATTTGCCCTGCCAGTACGAAGCCTTGAAGGCACTCCGATTCATCAAGGAAAAAGGCCCGGGAGCCATGCTTATCGCGCTCAACCTGCCAGCGTCCTTCCAAACTGTTGGACGGACTTAACAGGGTCAGCGGAAGTGCCGGTGTTTTGACAATGACAGGCATCGGTGGGTACTGAACCATAGTTGGTCGCCCCAACAGAGTATCCGCCAGTGCCCGGATGCCGTGGGTGATTGGTGCAATGTATGGCAACAACCGGCCATTGATCTCAACGCAATCGCCAATCGCAAATACGTCCGGGACTGTGGTCTTCATTCCACCATTGACCTGAATACCCTGATTGACGTCCGCTCCGATGGACTCTGCCAGCTCCGTTCGGGGTCGCAAGCCAACGGCGGAAATCACCAAATCGGTGACCAGCTCAGTGCCATCACGCAGTACTACCCTGTATTGGCCGCCTTCCTTCTCGATCCGTTCGACGGTATTGCCCTGATACCAGTTCACGCCTTGCTCCCGCAACGCCTCTTGCAATTGCATGCCTACGTCATACGGCAACAACCGGTCCATCGGGGATTCGGCGAGGCCAACAACGTCCACCAGGCAACCGGCAGCCGTCAGGTCATTCGCAAATTCACAGCCGATCAGGCCATTGCCGATAATGGTGACTCTGTCGCCACTCTGCAGACGCTCCCGCATGTAGCGGTAGTCCTGCAGGTCGTTAACGCTCAATACGTCCTCGGCGCCGCTCCCCTCGATGGGCAAGCGAATGGGCTCAGCACCCAGAGCCAGCACGAGTTTGCTGTAGGGCTGGGAGCCGGCATCGGTTTCCAACGTTTTCGTTTTCGGGTCGATGCTTTGTACCCGACAGTGGGTATAGACTCGGATATTCAGGCGCTGTTCCAATGCCAGGGGCTTTTCGCTGACAAGATCGTCCGCGCTCTTGTCACGGGCCAATGCATTGGAGAGTGATGGCTTGGAATAGTGGTGACCGTCGTCTGCTGTAAATACAACGATGGGCGTGTCCGGGTTGCGTTCGCGGATTGCTTCGGCCAGGCCGTATCCTGCATAACCACTACCTACGATGGCAATGGGTAGCGCAGCCACACTGGCTGCTTCCGTGACAGGGGCACTCGGCTTCTGCTCGGTTTTCAGCTCAATCATCTCGAAATCGGCTTTGCCCACGCCACAGTCAGGGCACACCCAGTCGTCCGGAACATCTTCCCAACGGGTACCCGGGGGAATTCCTTCGGGTGGCCAGCCCTTGGCCTCGTCGTAGATCAGACCGCAGATAGTACATAGCCACTTTTTCATGATTTGGCCCTCCCTCGGTGCCGCTATCCGGGACAGCGGCACCGTCATCGTATTTATCGGGTGATGCGAATCGCTACGTTCTTGGTGCGCACGTAACTGTAGAGTGCTTCCTGCCCTTTCTCGCGGCCATAGCCGGAGAGCCCGTTGCCACCAAACGGTGTTTCTATGCCACCGGCAAACCACTCATTGACGAACACCTGGCCGGCATCCAGTGCCTGAGAGGCACGCAGGGCCCGGCTGATGTCCCGGGTGAAGACGCCCGCGACAAGCCCATAGTCGGTGCCATTGGCCAGCTCGTAGGCTTCCTCTTCACTATCGAAAGGCGTGATGGCGATGACCGGACCGAACACTTCGTCGCCGAACAGGCGCATGTCAGGGGTGACATCCGCGTACACCGTAGGCTGCACAAACGCCCCCGGCAGACCTTCCACAGCACGCCCACCGAAAACGAGGCGTGCGCCATCCTCTTCCGCTTGACGGCACAATTCGAGAACACCCTCACGCTGCTGCATCGACACCAGCGGCGTAATATCCGGGTTATCCTTGCCGCCGCCAATGCTCAGGCCCTGGGCCAGCTCTGCAACCCGGCCAACCACCTCGTCGTAGATCTCACGCTGAACCAGCAGACGGGACATGGCCGAACAAACCTGCCCGGAATTGAAGAAAATCCCGCTTTTTACACTGGAGACAACCTCATCCAGATCCGCATCAGAAAACGCGACAGCAGCGGATTTACCACCCAGTTCCATAACGCAAGGCACGGCATTCTCGGCGGCTGCCCGCATAATCGAACGGCCAGTCGGCACAGAACCGGTGAAGACGATCTGATTGGTTTCCTTGTGCGCCACCAACGCAGCGCCGATCTCGCGCCCGGGCCCTGCCAGGATGCTCAGCGCCCCCTTGGGCAAGCCGGCACGTTCGCATGCGGTTGCCAACAACGTGATCGCCAGTGGCGACACCTCGGGCGATTTCACGATCACTGCGTTTCCAGCAGCCAGCGCCGGTGCCAGTGAGCGCGCGCAGATCGAGACCGGAAAGTTCCACGGGACAATCTGTACTGAGATGCCCTGCGGCTCGTAGGTGGTGAAATCGACATAGTCTTCCCCCAACGGGATCGACTTGCCTTCGATCTTGTCCGCCATGCCTGCGTAATACTCAAAGTAAGCCGCGGATTCAGTGAATTCACCCAGCGCATCGTTGAGCGACTTGCCGTTCTCACGTGAGGCGAGCAAAGCGCCTTCATCCGCCAGCTTGCGGATCTCGGCTCCGATCCGGTAGAGCAGCTCCGCTCGCTGGGAAGGACGTTGACGAGTCAACCGGCCTTCCCGCACACACTTCCGTGCGGCAACGATGGCACGCTCGACATCGTCCAGGTCCGCACTGGCAATGGTGGCGAAAACGCTATCAGAGGAGGGATCACTCACCTCAATGGTCGTCTCGCTGTCGACCCATTCGCCGCCAATAAAATTCAGCCAGTGGTTGGGTTGTTTGTTAGACATAGAGAATCATCCTTCCAGTGCGCTGGCATAGCGATTGGCTACCCAGTTGTGAAAATGGTGTGTCGGGCCGTCCAGAACCGGTGAGAACACGCCGCCCTGGAAGCCAGGTGACCGACGGCCAACCTGCATCCCCTCAACGGCAAACACATCCTCGCCGAATACCACGCGCCAGGCTTCGATCTGCGAATGTCTGCAAGCGGCATATTCATCGCCACACGCCTCTTCACCCACATAGAACACACGCAGGTTTTCCAGCGTCCGGTCATGGGCTTTCGGCTCCAGAATAATGGCGAAAAAGTGGTCCGCCTGGAGGCCGAGCAGAACGTTCGGATAGAGCGAAATGTACTCTGCCTGGCGCAGGCGATCCTGTGGCCAGGACGGGAACCGTGGCAAATGGGTGCCAGCAACATCCGACAGGTTATAGGTGTGGCTGCCCTGCCCAGACATATTGTCACTGACCACCAGGTTGTAATGCTGGTCCAGCGGCGAGTACGTGTTCAGGCTGGGATGGACCCACGGCAAGTGATAGGACTCGCAATAGTTTTCCACTGCCAGCTTCCAGTTGCACTTTACTTCCAGTTGCATCTGACTGCCGGTCGGCGCAATGTTCAGGTTGTCCCAGCCTTCCCTGCCGCACAGGTCGCTCCAGCGCTCTTTCAGCGGTTCAATATAGGTGTCGAAATCGACCGCATCACCAGACAGGTTGATAAACACCATGCCTGCCCAGACATGGGAGCGAACCTCCCGCAACCCATGCTTCTCGCACACAAACCCTTCGGCTTTGTGTTTGCCATAACCACCGATGTGCGGCGTGCCTTTCAGGTTGCCATTCAGATCGTAGGTCCAGGAATGGTAGGGGCAGCGCACCATGCCTTCCACTTCGGTTTCTTCGGTCAGCAGGATCATTCCCCGGTGGCTGCAGACATTGTGGAAAACCTTGAACTCGCCATCCCGGTTACGCATGATCGCCAAAGGCAAGCCCATGAACTCATAGGGCTTGGCAAAACCATCCATCGGTAGGTCACTGGTGAAACCAAGCGCTGCCCAGCCTTTCCCCAACACCTCATCCCGCTCCAGTTCATACAGTGAGGCGTCGTCATAAACGGCGTTGGGCATACCGGACGCTTCGGCCAGCGGCTTGCGGACATTGTCGAGTGCTGTTGTTGGAATCAGACGCGTTGTTGTTGTCATGGCATTTATCTCCTCTCTCGATCTCTGAAGATCTTTCTTGGCCCTGTCAGGGCTACCAGCAGCACATTGACCTGACTCAGTGACTACAGGTCGTTGCTGTATGAGGAGCGATAGTAAGGATGGCGAACTTTTTTCAGCAAACGACTTTTAAGCCGCCTGTTCATGACAATTTCTCATGAGGTTTCACGCGCCTGATTTCGCGGCCCTGACGCTCATACGCCTGACCTTTCTTCATAAGCTCATGACATATCATCGTCCGCGATCGAACGTTCGACGATTTACCTGAGGGCAGGAGCTCTGGCGAGACCTTGCATGACAAAACCTCATGACTTGAGGCACAAAAACTCGTTTGATCAATATCAATTAATTGATGAGGATTGCATCCACTGTCCGGGCAGCCCTCCAAGAAAAATAACGGGCTGAGCGGATCGACGATCAATACAATAATGAAGGTGCAACTCTCATGAGAAATGACACTGGTCTGGTGTACGGCATCGACCCAACGGTCACCGTTGTTTCAAAGATACTTATTGTTGGTTTCGTCCTGCTCTGCGGCTTTATGGCCACAGAGTCCAGCGCACTTTTCCAACAGCTATCAGATACGGTCCTTAATAACTTCAAATGGTTTTATCTGCTGCTGGTGTCTGCGGTACTGGGGCTGCTGGTCTATTTGATGTTCAGCCGCTACGGCCATATACGCCTTGGCAAAGACGATGAACTACCAGAGTTCCGCTATCGTTCCTGGCTTGCCATGCTGTTCAGCGGTGGTATGGGTATTGGTCTGATTTTTTGGTCGGTGGCGGAGCCCATGTGGCACTACGCCGGCAACCCCTTCTCAGAAACCGGCTTGAGCGCTCAGGCTGCCGAAACGGCAATGCGCCTCACGTTTTTTCACTGGGGGCTGCACCCCTGGGCCATTTTCATCCTCGTCGCCCTTGTGATGGCCTACTTTTCGTATCGAAAAGGCCTTCCCCTGACGATGCGCTCCGCACTCTATCCCCTGATTGGAAATCGCATCTACGGCCCTATTGGTCACACCGTTGATATTCTTACTGTGGTGATCACCGCTTTCGGCATCTCTACATCATTGGGGCTCGGCGTAGCCCAGATGAATACTGGTCTAAACAAAGTATTCGGCCTTGCCATCAGCGCCGAAAACCAGATCCTGATGATCTCCGTCATCAGCACTCTGGCCATCATTTCGGTGATATCAGGTGTTGGACGCGGCATTCGGATACTGTCCGAATGGAACATGAAGCTATCGATTCTGCTAGACATGATGTTTTGACCTGCCCGTCCTCAACGATCGTGGGTTATTGTTGAGGACGGAAAGAAACCAACAGCAGAGCCACTTTGAGGAGGGCAGGTCATGAACGAGTTTAAACCAGATGCGTCCCGAATCGATACCGTTTCAGCGAGCTTGGAACTACCCGGGCAGGAATGTTACGCCGCGTATGTGGGCCTGGACGTCCACAAGGAAACGATTGCGGTGGCCCTGGCCGAACCCGGTCGGCAGGAGCCCCGCTCCGAAGGTGAGATTGCCAACCGCCCGAAATCGATTGAGAAGCTCGTGCGGCGCCTGAGTGAGCGGTTTGGTGGGGGTGTCTTACAGTTTGTGTATGAGGCGGGACCCTGTGGCTATGGCCTGTATCACCAGCTCGCCGGTACTGGACATATCTGTGAGGTGGTGGCGCCGTCGCGCATTCCCAAGGCGGCGGCGGAGCGGATCAAGACTGACCGGCGGGATGCATTGAAGCTCGCCCGTCTTGCGCGCAGCGGCGACCTGACGCCGGTCTGGGTGCCCGGCCCGGAGCAGGAAGCGATGCGGGATCTGACCCGTGCTCGTGGCGATATGAAGTCGCAGGAGCGCAAGGCCCGCCAGCAGCTGAGCGCTTTCGTGCTGCGTCACGGTCACGCTTGGCCCGCTGGCAAGAAACGCTGGACGCAGGCCCATTACACGTGGCTGGAGTCGCTGAAATTTGCGCACGACTGGCAGCAGGTGGTACTGCAGGAGTATGTCGATGCGGTGAAGGCGGCGACGCAGCGAGTGGCCGATCTGCGGGCACAGATGGAACGGGCGTTGGCGCAGTGGTCCCTGGCACCGGTGGTGGAGGCTCTGGTCGCGCTACGGGGGGTCGACACGCTGGCCGCCATGGTGTTGCTGGCCGAATTGGGGGATATTTCCCGCTTCGACTCGCCCCGCCAGCTAATGGCATTTTTAGGGCTGGTGCCGAGCGAGCACAGCAGTGGCGGGAGGCGTCGCCAGGGCGGCATCACGCTCACGGGCAATGGTCATGCCCGGCGGATGCTGGTTGAGTCAGCCTGGAGTTACCGCTTCCCGGCGCGCCAGACGAAACACCTCAAGCGTAAAGCGGCCCCCGCCTCAGAGGCTGCGAAGGGGATCGCCTGGCAGGCCCAGAAACGGCTTTGCGGTCGCTACCGGGATCTCATCCAGGCCGGCAAGAACAGCAAGCTGGTGTGTGTGGCGATTGCGAGGGAACTGGCAGGTTTTATCTGGGCAATCGTCCGGGAAGAAATGCCGAGGGTTCGCGGGGCCGCGAACGCCGGATGAACCCTCAAAACCCAAAAGCAGGCATAGGATGAGGTAAAGAGGCACGTTGAGTCAGGGCAGGGCCAGGCCGGTGTGGAGAACCCTTGGGAACCACTAAACCGGCAGTGGCCGGGAAACTGCTCAGAGGCGGTTCCGGTCGCTGAACCCTGCTGCTAGAGAAAGGCCAGCTCCGCGACGTAGTGAAGTCAGGTCGGTAACCAATCCACGTATATCAGTATGATCCACCGTCGCAAACTGCCTGGCCGTGCTCTGATCCAACGTGCTTAACCGGAGGTGTAACAACGAACATTGCGCAACCATTTGACAGGTCAAAACATATCAGTGGTT
>NZ_JBSXOB010000011.1:0-15685 GCF_056857915.1 Marinobacter sp. B-12
ATGCGCTTGCACTACCAGTACCCCACACTTCGTGACACACACGAGTCAGCGCGGCTGTCAGCGTGGTCTTGCCATGGTCTACGTGACCAATGGTGCCCACGTTTACGTGCGGCTTATTACGCTCAAATTTTGCTTTAGACACGGTTACACCTCTTCCTGTTTCTTAAGTCCTGGGGATCAACCCTTTTTAATGATCGCTTCGGCAATGTTCGAGGGAGCTTCCATATAGCGCGAAAACTCCATCGCATAAGACGCCCGACCTTGCGTTGCAGAACGCAGATCGGTGGCGTAACCGAACATCTCCGACAACGGAACCTCGGCACGAATCGTCTTGCCCGATGGGGTATCTTCCATACCCTGAACCAGGCCACGACGACGGTTAAGATCGCCGACAACGTCACCCATGTAGTCTTCAGGGGTGGCGACCTCGACTCTCATCAGCGGCTCAAGAAGGGCCGGACTGGCCTCCAGCGCACCTTTCTTCATAGCCATCGAGCCAGCAACTTTGAACGCCATCTCGTTGGAGTCCACATCGTGGTAGGAGCCGTCGTACAACGTCGCCTTGATCCGCAGCAGAGGATAACCAGCCAGACACCCGTTCTGCATCTGCTCCTGGATACCCTGCTGAACGGCAGGGATGTATTCCTTCGGAACCACACCACCAACGATTTCGTTCACGAAGATAAAGTTCTCGCCATCTTCCTCATCAAGAGGCAACGGCTCAAGCTTGAGCTTGACGTGACCATATTGACCACGACCACCAGACTGACGCACGAACTTACCTTCGACATCCACGTTCTTGCGGATGCACTCACGGTAGGCCACCTGAGGCTTACCGATATTCGCTTCCACCTTGAACTCGCGACGCATACGGTCAACGATGATATCCAGGTGAAGCTCACCCATACCGGAGATGATGGTCTGACCAGACTCTTCGTCGGTACGGACCTGGAAAGACGGATCTTCCTGGGCGAGCTTACCGAGCGCAACGCCCATCTTCTCCTGATCGGCTTTCGATTTCGGCTCAACGGCTACAGATATAACCGGATCCGGAAACTCCATGCGCTCAAGAATAATCTTATGATTCTCGTCACAAAGAGTGTCACCGGTGGTGACGTTTTTAAGGCCGATGGCAGCAGCTATGTCACCTGCCAGAACTTCTTTGATCTCCTGACGATCCTTCGAGTGCATCTGCACCATCCGCCCGACACGCTCTTTCTTTGCCTTTACGGAGTTGTATACAGCGTTACCGGATTCAAGCTTGCCGGAATACACGCGGAAAAATGTCAGGTTGCCAACAAACGGGTCGGTAGCAATCTTGAAGGCCAGCGCCGCGAACGGAGCATCGTCATCAGCCTGACGCGTCTCTTCGGTGCCGTCTTCATCGACTTCACCACGGATGGCTTTCACTTCGTCAGGTGCCGGCAGGAATTCAATGACGGAATCCAGAACAGCCTGAACACCTTTGTTTTTGAAAGCCGAGCCACAAGTCGCAACAACAATCTCGTTGTCCAGCGTACGCGCACGAAGACCTTTCTTGATGTCTTCGATGCTCAGCTCGCCTTCTTCGAGGTAGCGCTCCATCAGCTCTTCATTTGCTTCCGCAGCTGCCTCAACCATCTGCTCACGGTATTTGGCCACTTCATCGGCAAGCTCGGCGGGAACCTCGCGCTCATCGTAAGTAGCGCCAGCGTCGTCCTCATTCCAGTAAATCGCCTTGTTACGGATCAGGTCAATGACACCGGCAAACTCGTCTTCAGCGCCAATCGGCAACTGAACCGGCACACAATTCGCGCCCAGACGTTTTTTGATCTGCTCAACAACACGCAGGAAGTTGGCGCCAGCACGGTCCATTTTATTGACGAACACCATGCGAGGCACTTCGTACTTGTTGGCCTGACGCCACACAGTCTCGGACTGAGGCTCAACGCCGGAGGAGCCACAGAAAACCACGACAGCCCCGTCGAGCACGCGCAGTGAACGCTCTACCTCGATGGTAAAGTCAACGTGCCCCGGAGTGTCGATGATGTTGATGCGGTGCTCAGGATACTGCTTGTCCATGCCCTGCCAGAAACAGGTCGTTGCAGCAGACGTGATGGTGATACCACGCTCCTGCTCCTGCTCCATCCAGTCCATGGTGGCCGCGCCGTCATGGACTTCACCGATCTTGTGGGAAATACCTGTGTAAAACAGTACCCGCTCGGTGGTTGTCGTCTTGCCGGCATCAACGTGCGCGACAATACCAATGTTTCTGTATCGCTTGATCGGAGTCTTACGTGCCACTGTATAAACCTCGGCTTATTAGAAACGGAAGTGAGAGAACGCCTTGTTGGCTTCTGCCATGCGATGAACGTCTTCGCGCTTCTTAACAGCGGAGCCCTTGCTATCAGCGGCATCCAGAATCTCACCTGCCAGACGCTGCGCCATGGACTTTTCACCACGCTTCCGCGAATATTCTACGAGCCAGCGCATGGCCAGCGCGTTCTGACGGGAAGGCCGTACTTCTACAGGCACCTGGTAGGTAGCACCACCCACACGACGGGATTTAACTTCGACCATCGGCTGGATGTTTTCCAGGGCCTTCTCGAACATGTCGATCGGCTCTTCCTTGGACTTGTCGGCAACGATATCGAGCGCGCCATAAACAATGCGCTCAGCAACAGCTTTTTTGCCACTTTCCATCACATGGTTGATGAACTTGGCCAGCCGTGCACTGCCGAATTTGGGATCCGGGATAATTTCCCGTTTTGCTGCAACTCTTCTTCTAGGCATCGATAAGCCCTTATCTATTAAAAGGTCTTCAGGAACCCCTGAGATAGCATCAGCTACTCAGCCTTACTCTTACCGTTCTACGTAGCAACGATAAAAGACACCCGCGTGGGACATCAGGACTTGGGTCGTTTTGCACCGTACTTGGAGCGGCCCTGCTTACGGTTCTGTACACCCTGGGTGTCCAGTGTTCCGCGAACAGTGTGATAGCGCACACCCGGAAGGTCTTTTACTCGACCGCCACGGATCAGCACAACACTGTGCTCCTGAAGGTTGTGACCTTCACCACCAATGTATGAGGAAACCTCGTAGCCGTTGGTCAGGCGAACACGGCACACTTTACGCAGTGCTGAGTTCGGCTTCTTCGGCGTTGTGGTGTACACACGAGTACAAACACCACGACGCTGCGGGCAAGCCTGCAGAGCAGGAACGTCGCTCTTGGCCGCTTTGCGTTTACGAGGCTTACGCACCAACTGATTAATCGTTGCCATGTAAGCAAACTCCAAAAAACCGTATCAATGAAACTTACCCCCGACAGGCGGGGGTAAAATTTGAGGGTCGCAAGTTTAAGCCTGCGCCCTTGAACAGTCAAGATGACTGATCTCTTTTTAACCACCCACCGGGTAAGTAACTACCGGCAGGTGGCGTTACCGGTCAACTCAACTTTCGCGGTTGAGCTCGGCACTCAGAGCTTCTTCAACATCCGCCGCAGTTACGCCCTGCTCTTCCAGGTCGCGCTTGCGACGACGTTCAGCGTGATACGCCAGACCGGTACCAGCCGGAATAAGACGACCCACTACAACGTTTTCCTTCAGACCGCGCAGGTAATCACGCTTACCGGTAACCGCACCTTCGGTGAGCACCCGGGTAGTCTCCTGGAACGACGCCGCCGAAATAAACGACTCGGTTGCCAGGGACGCTTTGGTGATACCAAGCAGCAGACGCTCGCACCGCGCAGGCTCTTTATCTGCAGCGTCGGCCTTCTCGTTCTCTTCCATGAACTGGGTGATTTCCACCTGATCGCCGGAGAGCAGAGTGGTATCACCGGCATCAGTGATCTCCACCTTACGCAGCATCTGTCGAACGATAACCTCAATATGCTTATCGTTGATGACAACACCCTGCAGACGGTAAACGTCCTGGATTTCGTTGGTGATGTACTTGGCCAACGCAACCACACCCAGAAGACGAAGGATATCGTGCGGATTGGACGGGCCATCAGAGATAACCTCACCCTTCTCGACCGTTTCACCCTCGAACACGTTCATCTGACGATGCTTGGGAATCAGAACCTCATATGGGTCCGCATCCTTCGGCGTGATCACCAGGCGCTTCTTACCCTTGGTTTCCTTGCCGAAGGACACCACACCACTGACTTCGGCCAGGATGGACGACTCTTTCGGGCGACGGGCCTCGAAAAGGTCGGCGACCCGCGGCAGACCACCGGTAATGTCCCGGGTCTTCGAGCTTTCCTGCGGAATACGGGCAACCACGTCACCCAGCTCGATCTTGGCGCCATTGGCCATGGTCACCAGCGCGTTGGCTGGCAGGAAGAAGATCGCGGTACCACCACCTGGCAACTCGACATCGTTACCCTTGTCGTCGATCAGCTGTATCGCAGGACGGATGTCCTTACCAGCGGCCGGACGCTCTTTGGGGTCGATAACCTCCATCGTGGACAGACCTGTCAGTTCGTCGGTCTGGGTACGGACAGTAATGCCCTGATCCATGTTGACGAACTTGGCAGTACCTTCCGCTTCGGCGATGATCGGGTGCGTGTGTGGGTCCCACTTGGCAACTGCAACCCCAGCTTCCACGGTGTCACCGTGCTTGACGGACAGCACCGCGCCATAGGGCAGCTTGTACCACTCACGCTCACGACCCTGCTCATCGGCAATGGCCAGCGCTGACGAACGGGACACTACAACCAGAGTGCCATCGCTCTTCTCGATCGATTTCAGGTTGTGCAGACGAACGGTGCCGCCGTGCTTGACCTGAATGTTGTCGACCGCGGACGCCCGACTTGCAGCACCACCGATGTGGAACGTACGCATGGTCAGCTGGGTACCCGGCTCACCGATGGACTGTGCGGCGATAACGCCGACAGCCTCGCCCACATTGACCTCGTGGCCACGGGCCAGGTCACGGCCATAACACTTGGAACAGATACCGTGACGAGTCTCACAGGTGATCGCAGAGCGAACCCAGACTTCGTCCACACCGGCACGCTCAAGGGATTCAACCGCTTTCTCATCCAACAGGACGCCGGCCTCGACAACGGCATTGTCCTTGTCCGTTGGCGTAAAGGCTGCTCGGGCGGTAACACGACCAAGCACACGATCACCCAGCGGTACAACCACGTCGCCACCCTCGATGTGCGGCGTCATCAGCAGACCTTCTTCGGTACCACAATCGGTTTCGGTAACGACCAGATCCTGGGAAACGTCAACCAGACGGCGAGTCAGGTAACCTGAGTTCGCAGTCTTCAGTGCCGTATCCGCCAGACCCTTACGAGCACCGTGTGTGGATATGAAGTACTGGAGTACGTTCAGACCCTCACGGAAGTTAGCGGTGATCGGCGTCTCGATGATAGAGCCGTCCGGCTTCGCCATCAGGCCACGCATACCAGCCAGCTGACGAATCTGAGCCGCGGAACCCCGGGCACCGGAATCGGCCATCATATAAACCGAGTTGAACGACTCCTGCATCAGGTCTTCGCCGTCCTCACCCTTGACCGGTTTGCCGTCTGGCCCGATAACCTGCTCTTTCGAAAGCCGATCCATCATCGCCTTCGACACTTTGTCGTTGGCACGGGACCAGATATCGATAACCTTGTTGTACTTCTCACCCTGGGTCAGCAGACCGGACGCGTACTGGGTTTCGATATCCTTGACTTCCTCGGAGGCGGCATCCACCAGCTCGTATTTCTCAGGAGGAATCTCAAAGTCGTTGAAGCCGATCGAGATACCGGAAACCGTCGCATAGTGGTAGCCCATGTACATGAGCTGGTCAGCAAAGATAACGGTATCCTTGAGGCCGGCATCACGGTAACAGGTGTTGATCAGGTTCGAGATCGACTTCTTGACCATCGGCTTGTTGACCAGGTCATAAGACAGGCCGTCAGGAACGATATCGAACAACAGGGCACGACCGACCGTGGTGTCGACGATCTTGTACTCTTCGGTACGCTCGCCGTCCTCCTGGATCGTGACTTCCTTTACCCGGACCTTGACGATCGCCTGGAGATCAACCTTGCCAGCACCATAGGCACGATGTGCTTCTTTAACATCGGCAAACACCATGCCTTCACCGACTGCACTCTTGCGCTCGCGGGTCATATAGTAAAGGCCCAGTACAACGTCCTGGGACGGCACGATGATCGGCTCGCCGTTGGCCGGCGACAGCACGTTGTTGGTGGACATCATCAACGCACGGGCTTCGAGCTGGGCTTCCAGGGTCAGCGGCACGTGTACCGCCATCTGGTCACCGTCGAAGTCAGCGTTGTAGGCCGCACACACCAGCGGATGCAGCTGAATGGCCTTGCCTTCGATCAGTACCGGCTCGAACGCCTGAATGCCCAGACGGTGCAGAGTCGGTGCCCGGTTCAGCATGATCGGATGCTCACGGATAACCTCGTCCAGGATATCCCAGACCACGCCTTCCTCGCGCTCGACCATCTTCTTGGCGGCTTTGATGGTGGTCGCCAGGCCACGGTGCTCAAGCTTCGAGAAGATGAACGGCTTGAACAGCTCCAACGCCATCTTTTTCGGCAGACCACACTGGTGCAGGCGCAGATAGGGACCAACCACGATCACGGAACGACCGGAGTAGTCCACACGCTTACCGAGCAGGTTTTGACGGAAACGACCCTGCTTACCCTTGATCATATCGGCCAGGGACTTCAGCGGGCGCTTGTTGGTGCCAGTGATGGCGCGACCGCGACGGCCGTTATCCAACAACGCATCTACCGCTTCCTGTAGCATCCGTTTCTCGTTGCGCACGATGATGTCGGGCGCATTGAGCTCCAACAGGCGTTTGAGGCGGTTGTTACGGTTGATCACCCGGCGATACAGGTCGTTCAGGTCAGACGTGGCAAAACGGCCACCATCCAGTGGTACCAACGGACGAAGATCCGGCGGCAGAACCGGCAGGACGGTCATGACCATGTCGCCCGGCTTGTTGCCGGAATACAGGAAAGCCTCGAGAATCTTCAGGCGCTTGCTGAACTTCTTGATCTTGGTCTCTGAGTTGGTCTGGGGAATCTCTTCCCGCAGAGCCTCAACTTCGGCCTGCAGATCAATACCTTCGAGCAGCTCCTGGACGGCTTCGGCACCCATGCGGGCATCGAACTCGTCACCGAACTCTTCAAGGGCTTCATAATACTGCTCGTCGTTTAGCAGTTGACCGCGCTCGAGGGTAGTCATACCCGGCTCGATCACAATGAACGACTCAAAATACAGGACCCGCTCGATATCGCGCAGGGTCATGTCCAGCATCAGGCCGATGCGGGACGGCAATGATTTCAGGAACCAGATGTGGGCAACCGGGCTAGCGAGCTCGATGTGACCCATGCGCTCACGGCGCACACTGGCCAGCGCCACTTCAACACCGCACTTCTCGCAGATGACACCACGGTGCTTGAGCCGCTTGTACTTGCCGCACAGACACTCGTAATCTTTGATCGGGCCGAAGATCTTGGCACAGAAAAGACCGTCACGCTCAGGCTTGAACGTACGGTAGTTGATGGTCTCAGGCTTTTTGACCTCACCAAAAGACCATGAACGGATCATGTCAGGCGACGCCAGGCCAATACGGATGGCGTCAAATTCCTGCTTCTGGTTCTGGTTTTTGAGAAGATTCAGCAAATCTTTCATCAGTAACAGCTCCGGATGGCGTTATTCTCGGGCGGGTACCGACCGGTACCCGCTCACGCTGCCAAAAACAATTCGGCTCAGTCGGATTCCAGCTCGATGTCGATACCCAGCGAGCGGATTTCCTTGACCAGAACATTGAAGGACTCGGGCATACCCGGCTCCATACGATGATCGCCATCGACAATGTTCTTGTACATCTTGGTCCGACCATTCACATCATCAGACTTCACGGTAAGCATTTCCTGCAGCGTATACGCCGCACCGTAGGCCTCGAGAGCCCACACTTCCATCTCACCGAAGCGCTGACCACCGAACTGCGCCTTACCACCCAGCGGTTGCTGGGTAACCAGGCTGTACGAACCGGTGGAACGAGCGTGCATCTTGTCGTCGATCAAGTGGTTCAGCTTGAGGATGTACATGTAGCCAACCGTGACCGGGCGGTCAAATTCATCACCCGTACGGCCGTCATACAATACCGTCTGGCCAGTCGTACTCAGACCTGCCAGCTCAAGCATACGCTTGACCTCTGCTTCCTTGGCACCGTCGAACACCGGCGTTGCCATGGGAACACCTGTGCGCAGATTGTTGGCCAGGGCCAGGATCTCTTTGTCACTCAGCGAATCCAGATCCACCTTGGTGACCTCGTCCGAGTGGTTGTAGATCTCGTCCAGCAGATTGCGGAGTTCAGCGATCTTACGCTGCTCATCCAGCATCTGGCTGATGCGCTCACCCAGCCCTTTGGCAGCGGCGCCCAGGTGCGTTTCGAGCACCTGACCGACGTTCATCCGCGACGGAACACCCAGCGGGTTCAGCACGATATCAACGGTATTGCCATACTCGTCGTAAGGCATGTCCTCGATCGGCATTACTGCCGAGATAACACCCTTGTTACCGTGACGGCCAGCCATCTTGTCGCCCGGCTGAATCCGACGCTTGATCGCGAGGTATACCTTGACGATCTTGAGAACACCTGGAGCAAGGTCATCACCCTGCTGAAGCTTGCCTTTCTTATCGTCAAAGCGCGCTTCGTGTTCTTTTTTGCGATCTTCAAGGCCTTGCTCGGATTTCTCAAGCAGCTCGTTCAGCGCCTCGTCTTTCATCCGCAGCTTGAACCAGTCGTCGCGCGGCAATTCCGCCAGGTACGACTCGTCCAGCTTGGCGCCTTTCTTGAGGCCTGGACCGCTGATGACTTCCTGCCCCTTGAGGGCATTGGTCAAACGCTCGAAGGTGGCACCTTCTACAATGCGGTACTCGTCCTTCAGGTCCTTGCGATACTCGTCCAACTGCTCTTTTTCGATGGACTGGGCACGCGTGTCCTTTTCGATGCCATCACGGGTAAAGACCTGAACATCGATAACCGTGCCACGGGTGCCAGTGGGCACACGTGAGGACGTGTCCTTCACATCCGAAGCCTTCTCACCGAAGATCGCCCTTAGTAGCTTCTCCTCTGGGGTCAACTGGGTTTCACCTTTCGGTGTCACCTTGCCGACCAGGATATCGCCAGGACCTACTTCCGCACCGATATACACGATGCCGGACTCATCCAGCTTGGACAGCGCACTTTCACCAACGTTCGGGATGTCCGCGGTGATTTCCTCACTACCCAACTTGGTATCCCGAGCCACACAGGTCAGTTCCTGAATGTGGATGGTGGTCAGGCGATCTTCCTGAACCACTTTCTCGGAAATGAGGATGGAGTCCTCAAAGTTGTAACCGTTCCAGGGCATGAACGCGATACGCATGTTCTGCCCCAGGGCCAGCTCGCCCAAATCCACGGACGGGCCGTCAGCCAGCACGTCACCACGGGCAATTTCGTCGCCCTGGTTAACAATGGAACGCTGGTTGATACAGGTATTCTGGTTCGAACGGGTGTACTTGGTGAGGTTGTAGATATCCACACCAGCATCACCGGCCTCAGTCTCGTCGTCGTTGACACGTACCACGATACGGGCCGCGTCGACGCTCTCGATCACACCACCGCGACGAGCGGTTACGCAAACGCCAGAGTCCTGTGCCACGGTACGCTCAACGCCGGTACCTACCAAGGGCACCTGCGAACGCAGCGTCGGAACCGCCTGGCGCTGCATGTTGGAGCCCATCAGTGCGCGGTTGGCGTCGTCGTGCTCCAGGAACGGAATCAGCGACGCGGCGACCGACACTACCTGACGCGGTGAAACGTCCATGAAGTTAACGTTTTCCGGCGGTGTTACCGTGAACTCGTTCTGATGACGAACCGTTACCAGCTCATCAGACAGACGCTTGTTCTCGTCCATTGCCGCACTGGCCTGAGCGATGATGTAGTTGCTCTCTTCAATAGCCGAGAGATATACCACTTCATCGGTGACCTCGCCTTCAACTACCTTCCGGTACGGACTCTCGAGGAAGCCGTAGGAGTTGGAGCGGGCATAGGTAGCCAACGAGTTGATCAGACCGATGTTCGGGCCTTCAGGCGTCTCGATGGGACATACGCGACCGTAATGGGTCGGATGCACATCTCGAACCTCGAAACCGGCACGCTCACGGGTCAGGCCGCCAGGCCCAAGAGCCGAAATACGGCGCTTGTGAGTCACTTCCGACAGCGGGTTGTTCTGATCCATGAACTGGGACAGCTGGCTGGAGCCGAAGAATTCCTTCACCGCAGCCGCTACCGGCTTCGCGTTGATCAGGTCCTGAGGCATCAGGCCTTCGCTTTCCGCCAGACTCAAACGCTCGCGTACGGCACGCTCAACACGCACCAGGCCAACGCGGAACTGGTTCTCCGCCATCTCACCGACACAACGAACTCGACGGTTGCCCAGGTTATCAATATCGTCGACATTGCCCTGACCGTTCCGAATATCGATCAACGTCTTGAGGACGTCGATGATGTCGTCGTGGGTCAACGTGCCTTCGCCAGTGCTTTCTTCGCGACGCAGGCGACGGTTCAGCTTCATGCGGCCAACGGAGGACAGGTCATACCGCTCTTCAGAGAAGAACAGGTTGTTGAACAGGTTCTCGGCCGACTCTTTGGTGGGCGGCTCGCCCGGGCGCATCATGCGATAGATCTCAACCAACGCCTCGAGGGGCGTGCGGGTTGGGTCGATGCGCAGCGTGTCCGACATGAACGGACCACAATCCAGATCGTTGGTGTACAGAGTTTCAATTTCTGTGACGCCAGCATCAAGAATCTTGGTAACAACTTCTTCGGTCAGCTCGGTATTGCACTCAACCAGAACCTCTCCGGACTTGGTGTCCACCATGTCTTTCGAGAGTACACGGCCGTGAAGGTATTCCGTCGGTACTTCCAGCTCGGTCAGGCCCGCTTTTTCAAGCTGCTTGATATGACGAGCAGTGATCCGGCGACCCTCTTCTACGATGACAGAGCCTTTTTTGTCCTTGATATCGAACGTGGCTATGTCACCGCGCAGGCGGCTTGGAACCAGCTCGAGCTTGCACACTTCAGGACCGATACTGAACTTACTGGTATCAAAGAACATCTCCAGCATCTGCTCTGAGTTGTAACCCAGGGCACGCAGGAGGATAGACGCGGGCAGCTTGCGACGACGGTCAATACGAACAAAGACCGAGTCCTTGGCATCGAACTCGAAGTCCAGCCAGGAACCACGGTAAGGAATCACCCGCGCCGAATACAACAGCTTACCTGACGAGTGGGTCTTACCTTTGTCATGATCGAAGAACACACCGGGTGAGCGGTGGAGCTGGGAAACGATAACACGCTCGGTACCGTTGATAACGAAGGTACCGTTCTCGGTCATCAGGGGCATTTCGCCCATGTAGACTTCCTGCTCTTTAATATCCTTGATCGCCTTGTTGGACGATTCCTTATCGTAAATGATAAGTCTTACTTTCACCCGCAGCGGTGCTGCGTAGGTGACGCCCCTAAGCTGGCATTCCTTGACGTCAAATACCGGCTCGCCGATGCGGTAACTCACGTATTCGAGTGCGGCGTTGCCAGAATAACTGACAATCGGGAATACGGATTTGAATGCTGCGTGGAGACCGGTTTCCCGACGATTTTCGGGCGCGGCTTCACTTTGGAGGAAGTCCCGGAACGAATCCAGCTGTATAGACAGCAAATAGGGAACATCCATCACGGACGGCAATTTACTAAAATCTTTGCGAATCCGCTTTTTCTCAGTATAGGAGTAAGTCATCTGCATTCCCCAGCTTTAGACCTGATACCTGGTATCAAGAAGCAACCATTTTCATGCTTCGGGGCCGAATTGCTCGGCTTACTGCGCCGTCTTGAACAAGACTCTCGCTGTAGGTTATAGATTCTGACAGCACCACTGAATCGGCGTTCAGAGTCTATAGCATATACAACAGAAAAAGGCCGGTGGCACATGGCCACCAGCCTGTCCATGCTTAACGCACGGTTTCGATCAAAAGCCAACTCTTACTTGAGCTCAACAGAAGCGCCTGCTTCCTCAAGCTTCTTCTTGGCTTCTTCAGCGTCGTCTTTGCTCGCTGCTTCCTTGATAACGGAAGGAGCGCTGTCGACCATCTCTTTCGCTTCTTTCAGACCCAGGCCAGTCAGTTCACGAACGGCCTTGATGACGTTAACTTTCTTCTCACCAGGACCGGTAAGAACAACGTCAAATTCAGTCTGCTCTTCAGCAGCAGCGGCTTCACCACCGGCGGCAGCCGGAGCAGCAGCTACAGCAGCGGCGGCGGATACGCCGAATTTTTCTTCCATTGCTTCAACCAGCGCAACAACGTCCATTACGCTCATTTCGGCAATTGCGTTCAAAATGTCTTCGTTAGACAGAGCCATGACTTTCTCCCAAAAATATAAAAATGGTGTTCAACAGAATCAAGCAGCTTCTTGCTTCTGGTCTCGAACTGCCGCAACAGCACGGGTCACTTTCGTTGGAACTTCGTTCAGTGTCCGCGCAAGCTTGGTGATCGGTGCCTGTGTTACAGCGGCCAGCATCGTCAACGCCTCGTGGCGTGTCGGCAGCTTGGCAAGGCGGTCAATCTGGTCTGCGCCCATCAGCTCACCGCCGACAGCCAGGCCCTTGATCTCGAATGCCTCTTTCTCTTTGGCAAAATCCTTCAGCAGGCGTGCAGCCGCACCCGGATCTTCCATAGAGAACGCCAGAATTGTCGGGCCGACCAGCGCCGCATCAATACACTCGAACTCAGTACCGCGGATTGCGATCTTCGCCAGGTTGTTACGAACAACCTTTAGATGAACGCTTTCAGCGCGGGCCTTCGCTCGCAGCGCCGTCATATCACCTGAAGTGATACCACGGTAGTCAGCCAGAACAACAGACAGAGCACCACCGGCAGTCTCGTTGACTTCAGCGACGATCGCTTTCTTGTCTTCGAGTCTAATTGCCACTGGATTTCTCCTCGATTTCGCCGGGCATATTCCCGGCAAACCCACATATACCCCTCGCGGGGCTCCCAACGGTGTTTGGGTTCAGAGAGAACGTCTTCACACCGTCTGCGCAGGCGTTGCTTTAACCCTTCCAGCATCTCTTTATAAAAGAGAGCGCCTCAGGGGCCTGCGGTCTTTGACAGCCTTGGCTTCCGCCCAGACTACAAAGTAACTACCGAACAAAACCTCAGATGCTCAGAGCGCTCTGATCGATAGTCAGACCAGGACCCATCGTCGACGACAGGGTTACCTTCTTGAGGTAAACACCTTTCGAAGAAGACGGCTTGGCCTTTTTCAGATCCGCGATCAGAGCTTCAAGATTTTCCTTGATGTTCTGCGCAGAAAATTCCACGTTACCCATCGGCGCATGGATGATACCGTTCTTGTCAGTGCGGTAACGCACCTGACCCGCCTTGGCGTTCTTTACGGCAGTCTCAACATCCGGGGTAACCGTGCCGACTTTCGGGTTCGGCATCAGGCCGCGGGGACCAAGAATCTGGCCCAGCTGACCAACAACACGCATGGCGTCCGGAGTGGCAATAACCACGTCGAAATCCATGTTGCCTTTTTTGACCTCTTCCGCCAGGTCATCCATACCAACAATATCAGCACCGGCAGCGGTTGCTTTCTCGGCGTTGGCGCCCTGGGTGAATACCGCCACACGAACGGTCTTGCCAGTGCCGTGAGGCAAAACAGTGCTGCTACGCACAACCTGGTCTGATTTACGCGCATCGACGCCCAGATTGACGGCAACATCCACGGATTCCTTGAACTTGACGCTACCGCCCAGCTCAACTAGCAACGCTACCGCTTCGTCAACGGAATAAGCGCGGGTGGAATCGACTTTTTCACGAATCAGCTTCTGACGCTTGCTAAGCTTTGCCATGTTACAGGCCCTCCACGTTCAGGCCCATACTACGGGCAGTTCCGGCAATGGTACGAACCGCAGCATCCATGTCGGCTGCAGTCAGATCCGGCTCTTTGGTCTTGGCAATTTCTTCCAGCTGGTCACGGGTTACCGTGCCAACTTTGTCCGTATTGGGACGACCAGAGCCGCTCTTGATGCCGGCTGCTTTCTTCAGCAGCACCGGTGCGGGCGGAGTCTTGGTGATAAAGGTAAAGCTGCGATCACTGTAAACGGTGATAACCGTAGGGATCGGCAGGCCTGGCTCCATATCCTGGGTCTGTGCGTTAAACGCCTTACAGAACTCCATGATGTTTACGCCGCGCTGACCCAGAGCAGGACCAACGGGGGGACTCGGGTTGGCCTTGCCGGCAGCAACCTGAAGCTTGATGTACGCTTCGATTTTCTTAGCCATGATATTTCTCCTGTGGGTTCGAACGCCTCTCGGCTCCCCTGTATTTACAACTGCCAGTAGCAGACACAAAAAGCCCGCGTCGCCATAGCGCGCGAGCTCTCAGCATGTAAGACTGCCGATCAGTCTTTTTCGACTTGCCCGAACTCCAGCTCTACTGGAGTTGAACGACCGAAAATCAACACGGCAACCTTGACCCGACTCTTGTCGTAGTCAACTTCTTCAACCACGCCATTGAAGTCCGCAAACGGCCCTTCTGTGACGCGAACAATTTCACCCGGCTCGAACAGAGTCTTCGGCTTGGGCTTGTCCGCACCGCTCTCAACACGGCGAAGAATGGCCTCTGCCTCACGCTCCGTAATCGGGGCCGGCTTATCCTTGGTACCACCAATGAAACCAAGAACCCTGGGCGTATTCTTGACCAGATGCCAGGTGCCGTCATCCATTTCCATCTGCACCAGAACGTAGCCGGGATAGAACTTGCGCTCACTCTTGCGCTTCTTCCCGTCACGCATCTCAACGACTTCTTCAGTCGGCACAAGAATTTCGCCGAACTTCTCTTCCAAGCCATTGAGAGCAACACGCTCCCTGAGAGTGCGCATCACGTGCTTTTCAAAGCCAGAATACGCATGAACGACGTACCAGCGCTTAGCCATTGCCCACTCCTGTTACCCGATAACTCCGGAGACCAACCAACTGATCAACGAATCCATACCCCACAGCATCAACGCCACAACCAACACAAACACAACAACGATGGCTGTGGTCTGGATCAGCTCCGGCCTGGTGGGCCATACGACCTTCCGGATTTCAACCCTGGCTTCCTTGAGCAGAGTCGCAAAACGCCGACCACGCTCGGTTTGGAGCGCCACAAAAGCAGCGACCAGAGCAAGAGCTACGAGAGCCAGCACCCGATACAGCAGTGACTCGGCATTAAAATACTGATTGCCAACGACGCCCGCTGCAATCAGAACAAATACGACCAGCCACTTTACTGCATCGAAGCTACTGGTCGAACGATCGGCTTTTGACTCCATAGGAATCAGCTTATGTATCCGGATGTTAAAAAATGGCAGGCCAGGAGGGAATCGAACCCCCAACCTGCGGTTTTGGAGACCGCTGCTCTGCCAATTGAGCTACTGGCCTGCACCGAAACAACTCAGCGCACTTACTTCAAGTTCTTACTCAAAAAGAGCAATTACTCGATGATCTTAGAGACTACGCCGGCACCAACGGTACGGCCGCCTTCACGAATCGCGAAGCGCAGGCCATCTTCCATGGCGATCGGAGCAATCAGGGTAACACTCATCTTGACGTTGTCACCCGGCATAACCATTTCCACA
>NZ_JBSXOB010000012.1:0-10937 GCF_056857915.1 Marinobacter sp. B-12
CGAGACGGCCACGCTATACGGTACCGATGGAACCACTATTCTGGGAATAGGAACGGTAGCTGCCAATGGAACTTGGTCCATCACTCCAGATGCACCATTGTCCGAAGGCTCTCACGACCTTTCCGTCACGATGACGGATGCCGCAGGTAACGAAAGTGGTGCGTCCTCTGCACTGACATTGGTAGTCGATACGACAGCGCCGGATGCACCGTCGGCTCCTGTTCTGGATTCAGGCTCCGATTCCGGAACTCAGGGTGACAACACCACCAATGACACTCAGCCGGCTATTACTGGCTCAGGTGCAACACCAGGCGACGCTGTTACGCTTTACGACACCGACGGCACAACGGTCCTTGGTACCACTACGGTTGCCGGTGACGGCTCCTGGTCAGTGACTCCTAATGCGCCTTTATCCGAAGGCTCTCACGACCTTTCCGTCACCATGACAGATCCAGCCGGTAACGAGAGTGATCCGTCCGCTGCATTGTCACTGGACATTGATACTACGGCACCTAACGCGCCAGCGGCTCCGATTCTGGACTCGGGGTCCGATTCCGGAACTCAGGGTGATAACACCACCAATAACACTCAACCGGCTGTTACAGGCACCGGTGCAACCCGGGGTGACACGGTCACACTCTACGATACCGATGGCACCACCGTTCTGGGAGCTGGAACGGTAGCGGCCAACGGCACCTGGTCGATCATTCCAGATGCACCCTTGTCAGAAGGTTCACATGATGTGTCTGTCACCATGACGGATGCCGCGGGTAATGAAAGTGATCCGTCCGCTGCATTGTCACTGGACATTGATACTACGGCACCTAACGCGCCAGCGGCTCCGATTCTGGACTTGGGCTCCGATTCAGGAACTCAGGGTGATAACACCACCAATAACACTCAGCCGGCTATTACAGGCTCCGGTGCAACTCCGGGTGACACGGTCACGCTATACGACACCGACGGCACAACGGTCCTGGGTACCACAGCGGTTGCCGGTGATGGCTCCTGGTCAGTGACTCCCAATGCGCCTTTATCCGAAGGTTCTCACAATCTGTCCGTCACCATGACGGACGCCGCGGGTAACGAAAGTGGTCCGTCCGCTGCACTGACATTGGCGATT
This sequence comes from Marinobacter sp. B-12, assembly GCF_056857915.1. NCBI lineage: Bacteria > Pseudomonadati > Pseudomonadota > Gammaproteobacteria > Pseudomonadales > Marinobacteraceae > Marinobacter > Marinobacter sp. B-12. Next base: position 1,124 of record NZ_JBSXOB010000012.1, read on the forward strand.
GATACTATAGCGCCGGATGCTCCATCGGCTCCTGTTCTGGATTCAGGGTCCGACTCAGGAACTCAGGGCGATGACATCACCAACATCACCCATCCAGCTATCAGTGGCTCAGGTGCAGCACCGGGTGACACGGTCACGCTCTACGACACCGACGGCACCACCGTTCTGGGAACTGGAACGGTAGCGGTCGACGGCACCTGGTCGGTCACTCCAGACGCACCATTGTCCGAAGGCTCCCACGACCTTTCCGTCACCATGACAGATCCAGCCGGTAACGAGAGTGATCCGTCCGCTGCCCTGACATTGGCGATTGATACTATAGCGCCGGATGCTCCATCGGCTCCTGTTCTGGATTCAGGGTCCGACTCAGGAACTCAGGGCGATGACATCACCAACATCACCCAGCCAGCTATCAGTGGCTCAGGTGCAGCACCGGGTGACACGGTCACACTCTACGATACCGATGGCACCACCGTTCTGGGAACTGGAACGGTAGCGGTCGACGGCACCTGGTCGGTCATTCCAGACGCACCGTTGTCCGAAGGCCCCCATAGCCTGTCGGTGACCGTGACTGACTCCGCTGAAAACGAAAGCGCGGCATCAGTCGCGTTGACCGTGACCATTGACACCACGGGTCCCTCTATCACAGAGAGTGTGTCCTCGGTTTCCGAGGAGGGCCTAACCGGTGGTGCAGCGGACACCAATGGTTCTCCGACCGACAGCACCGATGCTACCTCTGCCAGCGGTACCATGGCGTTCAGTGATGCCTCAACAATTACGGAGGTAGCCGTAACCGGCCCGACCGGTATAGCGGCAGCAGGGGAGACCGTCAACTGGACAGGTTCGTTTGATGGTAATGCCTACACACTAACCGGAGCGACGATCAGCGCAGGGACGATCGCGACGTTAACCGTTAATACGGCTGGCGAATATAGCTTCGCACTGGCTCAGTCACTCGACCATCCAGAGCAATTCATTGAAGCCATACTATCCCTCGAGTTTACTGTAGAAGCGACCGATTCAGCGGGTAACGTGAACAGCACGGGTGCTCTGTTCGTCAATGTTGAGGACGACATGCCGGTAGCCGCAGAGTCTGTCGTTCATGACGTAGTGGCAACCAACACGCCCATTAGCGGCTCGTTTGTGGATACGTTCGGTGCCGATGGAGGGCACCTGTCGTCGGTGACTGTTGACGGTTACACCTTTGAATACGACTCTGATGCGAACTCAGTGTCTGCGTATGGTTCATCGGATACCGTTTCAGAGTTCTCTGAAGCTGACTTCAATGCCGGCTCCGGTGAACTGACCGTCACGACGCTGAAAGGCGAGACGCTCCTCATCAACGTCAACGACGGAACCTACCAATACAACCATACGGGCGTGGCTCAATTACCGGAAGAGGCGCCGGTCGCGCCAGTAGTGTCTCTCGGGGATACCAACAGCTTGTTGGGGCTGGTCGGCGTTGGGGCTTTGGGACTGGTTAATTTCGCGGAAAGTCAGGAATTTTCGGCGGTAGATGACAATAGCGATATCAACTCGGTAACCATTACCTACACAGCCATAAGTGTCAGTGTCGGAGGTGGGTTTAACGTTGTCGGCGCCCAGGATATGGCGAGCGAGTTGGGCATAAGCTTCACATTGGATGACCTGGGTGTGCTTGACCTTACTGGCTCCATCACGGTGACAGCCGAGGATGGCGGAACTATAAGCAATCTTGCGCTGAACGAATTTCTGGGCGCAATATATCTTGACTCCGGCGTTCTGTCTCTGGGAATTGGAACCAGTCTGACCATCGCAGCGTCGGACAGCGCCGGGAATACGGACAGCTTTACCCGAAGCGACCTGGCGGATCTTGGACTCATGCAGACCGACGCCCCTGATTATCTCGTTGTAGGGGACAGTGGTGATAATGCGTTGAACGGCACTGGAAACGCCGACCGGCTGTACGGTTATCAAGGCAATGATTCACTGACGGGACTCGGCGGCAGCGACATTCTTCGGGGTGGTGACGGTAACGACACCCTGGACGGCGGGGCTGGAAACGACATCCTGATTGGCGGTGCAGGTAACGACACGTTGTCAGGTGGCGATGGCCTCGACGTGTTCCGTTGGGAGTCCGGCGACGAATCGTTGCCTGCCTCACCCCAAACAGACACAATTTCCGACTTTACGTTTGTCCCCGTATCAGCGGGCGGCGACACCCTGGATCTGGCCGACCTTCTTCAAGGGGAAGGCCGCATTGGAATGGATCCGGGCAATCTGGCCAATTACCTTCACTTTGAGTGGAACGCATCCGCAACGACCATTTCGGTGAGTACAACGGGTGGATTCCTTGGCGGTTTCGACGCTGCGCAGGTTGACCAGGTGATCGTCCTGACCGGCGTCGATCTGACGCAGGGTTCAATCTCTGACCAGGACATTATCGCCGACCTGATCGGGCAGGGCGCACTCCTCTTCGATGAGGCGACCGCTGATACCGATCTCCTCGGTGGCGTGACAAGCGTTACTGGCATTATCACCGACGGTGACGGGGACTCCAGTGCCAGCTCGGTTGGGTTCGACAGTACCGGAACTCCATCGCCAACGTCGCCGATGGCCAATCTCGCGGCGCCAGTGGTCCAGGCCGATACCTCGGCACTGCTGGGAATCGCCGGAATTGACGCACTTGGTCTGATCAATCTGAACAGCCAGGATCTCACGGCTGCCGACTCCGACGGAAATCTTCGTTCAGTCGTCGTCGATTACCAACCCATCTTGAGTGTTAACCTCGATGCGCAGACCCTAACAGCGTCCACGCAACTGGCCGCCGAACTAGGCCTTCAGTTCACTATCGAGAACGATCCTGGTGTACTGGGATTGGTTGCGCCGTCATCCCGGTTAACGATCACGGCCATTGATGATGGCGATATCGATAATCTTGCGATCAACGAGTTTCTGGCAACGGTTCAGTTTGACAATGGGCAAAGCCTGCTTGGTCTCAATCTCGAAGCGCAGGCAGCTTTGCTCGACGCGACACTGATCACTGCCATTGACGCCGGTGGCCTTAGTGCTTCTGAATCTCTTGGGCAACTGACGAATGTCGCGGTTCTAAGCTCGTTGCTGGGGAACGAGGACGTGATGGAAGGCGACGGTTTGGGCAACGTGCTGAATGGGGACGCCAGTCACGAAAGGCTATATGGCTTTGATGGTGATGATGTCATTGACGGTTCCGCTGGCGACGATCTTATTCGGGGCGGGGCTGGAAACGACACCCTGATCGGCGGAGACGGTAACGATACCCTGATTGACGGCAACGGGCAGGACAGCTTCAGCGGCGGAGCCGGAGATGACCTGATGTCTGTGTCCAGTGATCAGTTCGATTCCATTGATGGCGGTGAAGGGTTCGACGTACTCGTTCTCGACGATGGGATCGATATCGATTTTTCATCATTTGGCTTGGGGAGCGTCAGCAACATCGAACAGATCCATCTGGGTAATGATGATAGCGGAACGACTCTGACACTCACGGAAGAAGCTCTCGTTGCCATGACGGAGGCGGACAATGAGCTGATGGTCATCGGCGATGGGAACGACACTGTCGACCTCTCGGGCGCGACCCTTGAAGCCGCCAATCAGGTCATCAATGGCGCGACCTATGATGTCTTTAACTTTGGTTCTGGCACGCTGCTTGCAGATACGGACGTCAATGTAATCATTTGATGGCGTATCCATGTTTAAACGATGCATTTTTCTGGTTGCTGGCATTGCTGTTGCGTTTGCAATGCCGGCTCACTCACTGTCCCTGGAGGAGGCGGTCACCCTTGCGGTTGAACGTGCTCCTGAATTGCAGGTTGATGAAGCCAGAATCGCGGAGCAATCGGTTGCTATCTCTATCGAGAAAGATGGCTGGTTGCCCGCACTGAAAGGTACGTCAGAAATTGGGACCAGCAACAACGTCCGAAATGAGTTGAGGTTGTCGCAAACTGTCTATGACTGGGGCAAGACCAGAGCCAAGGTCAATCGGGAAGAATCGAGCAAACAGCAACTGGTCTACAGTGCAAAAACCAACCGGGAAATACTGGTCCTTGAGATTGTAGAGCTGTACCTGGATTGGCTTGGTGCGAACGCCCGAATGACGGCCAGTGACGATGAAGTTTCGCGCCTGAAGAATCTGGTCGCCTTAACGAGACGCCGCGTTGGAACCGTCGTGGACAGGGTAGAACTGACGCGTGCTGAAACAGCACTCGCCCGTGCACGGGAACGCCGGGTCATTGCCCAGGGAGACTTTCTTGAAGCGCTGGGATCACTTGAACAGCGCATAGGGCGACGACTGATTGAGCGAGATATTAAACGCTTCCCCAATTGGCACCGCTGGTTTTCTGCAATACCCCATCACCAACTTCAGGACTGGGTAAAGGCGGCTCCTGCCATCAAGAGCGCAAAAGCGTCCGTTAACACGGCGGAAGCAAAGCTGGAGGTTTCAAAAACCGAACGCATACCCAGCTTGAGCCTGGAGTTTGTGGCAGAGCGTGTCGAAGACAGTTTTGGTCATCGAACGGATAATCGTGTTGCTCTTAGAGTCGAAACGCCGCTGTTCCAGGGTCTGTCATCCTGGCGCCGACCACGCTCTGCTGAAATGGCGGTCTCTGCGGCGAAGTTCGAACAGGAGCAGCTCGAGCAAAGAATGTTACGAGAGCTGAGATCGTCGTTGACGCTGATCCGGGTGTTAGGTGACAGGGTGCCAGCCATACAGGCACAACTGGAAGCCTCCGAAGTGACGCTCGACCTTTACCTCAAACAGTTTCTGGTAGGTCGCCGTGAGATCGCCGATCTCATTGGCGCTGAAAACGAGCGAATGGACGCATTGATCTCAAAAATTGAAGTGGAGGTCGAGCAGGCGAGACTTGGCGCAGCAATTGCTTCAGAGCTAGGGCAGTTAGAAGACCGGTTACTCGATCGATTGCCCGTTGCGAAACCTGAGGGAGCCTGACGCCCGTGCACAATTCACAGGATTGCTTGAGAAAGGCCATTTCGCTGTTGTGCCAGCACCTGGGGAAACAGGTTTCCCTGAAAAGGCTGGACCGCCTTGATGACGAAAACCTCGCGCTTGAACAACGCGTAGAAACGATGATGATGGCCGAAGGGTTTGAAGTCACAACCCGAAGAATGGCGATTGAACAACTGGCGTCGTGTCGTTTACCGCTGCTGGTCCGCCTTGTCGACGGTAGTTGGCACTTGCTGGTCGAAGTTAGGGATTCCCATTTTGCTCTCATGCGCACAGATGAGGGCGGCGACAACCTCAAGGAAGTTGATAGGAAAACGTTTCGGTCGGAATTCGATGGCGCCACTATCATCGCAACACCGGCATTTCGTACCACTGAATGGGTCGGTTCGTTTGCCCAGAAAGAGCAGATAAGCTGGTTCTGGAGCCCGCTCGCCGGTTTTTGGCGCGTATTCGCCGATGTGGGTGTTGCCTCCCTGGTTGCCAACGCGTTGGCGATAGCCATTGCCCTCTTCGCCATGCAGGTCTATGACCGGGTTATTCCAACCACCGCCCACGACACGCTCTGGGTTCTGGCGACCGGTGTGCTTCTGGCCATTGCCATGGAGATGGTCATCCGGCTGATTCGACTGTCCCTGCTCGAAGGCGTAGGGCGAACACTGGATCGAACGCTCGGGCGCAAACTGTTTGATCAATCCATCCATCTACGCTTGGAAAGCAGGCCTGCAACGCCCGGTGTGCTGGCTACGCAAATCCGGGAGTTTGAGTCGGTAAGGGAGTTCTTTACCTCCGCTTCTGCTGCATTGGTCAGTGATTTACCGTTTGTCGTGCTGTTTCTGGTAGTGATCTCGTTTCTGGGTGGGGCCATTGTCTGGGTTCCGGTCGTCGCATTGGTGCTACTGCTGGGCCCGGCATTGCTGTGTCAGCCACTACTGTCCCGCTTGTCGAAGGAAGGACTTCAGGAAAGTGCTCTCAAAAACAGCTTGTTACTCGAGTCTTTTGAAGGGGTGGAGTCCGTGAAGGCGGCAAGCGGAGAGAAACGGTTGTCTGGTATATGGGGGGACTTGCACGATCGCCTGTCTCACACCACCTATCGCCTTAGGCGAATCAGCCAGATCCTTGTCCAGTGGACAGGAACCGTCCAACAGCTGACCTATGTGGGTGTTGTTGTGGTCGGTGCCTACCTTATTGCAGCGGGTGACCTTACCGTCGGTGCACTCGTTGCCTGTACGATCCTTGTGTCCAGAACCGTTGCGCCGCTCGGGCAGGCGAGTGCGATGCTGTCCCGATGGCAGCATGTTAAGGCAGCACTGCAAGGCCTGGATTCACTGATGAGTGCGCCGACTGAGCGCCCGCAAGGCCGCCAGTTTGTTGAGCGCCCAGTGATGGCGGGCGCTTATCGATGTGAAGGGGTGCGTTGGAAACAGTCCGAAGACGGTGCGGAGATCGTCAACATTGATGCCCTGACAATAGACAGTGGTCAACGGCTGGCTCTTCTCGGCGCCAGTGGCGCCGGTAAGTCGTCCCTGCTCAGATTACTGGCCGGGCTCGTGTCACCGACCCAGGGCCAGATTCTGGTCGACGACACCAATCTTGACCATATCGATCCTTTGGACCGATCCGCGAACATTGGTTATTTACCCCAGGACGTAACGCTGTTCAACGGAACGCTCAGGGATAATCTCAACCCCGGGCTTCAGCCGCACACCGACGCTCAATTGACGTCACTGGTGGAGGACCTTGGGCTTGGCTCCTTCCTGAAAAAGCTGCCTTTGGGGCTCGACACTCTGATTCAGGGAAATCGATCCGTGTCCGGGGGGCAGCGGCAATTGATTGGCTTGGCCCGGGTTGTCGTTCAAAACCCGGCCATTGTGCTGATGGACGAACCAACGTCTTCTCTGGACCAGCAGACTGAGCAATGTGTTCTGAAATTCCTGAAACCCTGGCTGGAAAAACGAACCCTGGTTGTTGCGACCCACAAGCGGTCCCTGCTGGAGCTGGCAGACCGGGTAGTCGTTATCCAGGGTGGCAGCGTTGTGATGGATGGCCCCCGGGATAGCCTGACGGTAAAAGTAGCTTCCGAAGCATCGAAGTAAGGAATAACGATGAGTCATCTTGATTATGACACTGCCAGCCGCTTCAAGAGATCCCGCTCCGTCCTGTGGGCGTGCTTTCTGTGCCTCGGGGTATTTGTCGCCTGGGCGTCTTGGGCGGAAGTGGACGAAATGACGAAAGGGGAAGGGCGCATCATTCCCTCAGGCCGCCTTCAGGCTATTCAAAGCCTGGAAGGAGGCATCCTCCGGGAACTCTACGTCAGTGAAGGCGATGTTGTTGAGAAAGGCCAGGTGCTTCTGAAACTGGACGATACCCGGTTTCGGTCGTCGTATATGGAAACCCGGGAACAGGTAAATACCCTGAAGGCAGCCATCGCCCGCCTCGAGGCAGAGGTCACCGGGGCGAAAGAAGTCAGTTTCCCCGATACCCCGGCGATTCCTGAGAGCCTGATCAACGCTGAACGCAAACTGTTCAATGCCCGGCAGGCAAAACTTGAAGAGACGTTGAGTTCACTGAAGCGTCGCAGTGCCATTGTTGATCGACAACGGCAGCTCCTCAAACCCTTGCTGAAGGATCAGGCTGTCAGTGAAATGGAGTATCTAAACCTTGAAAGTGAAGTAGCCTCACTTGAGGGGGAATATCTGGATGTCTCTCGCAAATACTCTGAAGAGGCTTATGGAGAGCTCGCCAGTAAACGAGGGGAGCTCGGCCGGATCCAGCAAGTGCTGTTGCAACGGGAAGACCAACTAAAACGGACAGACTTGTTGTCACCAGTCAGGGGGAAGGTCAACAACATTTCCGTCACGAGCGAAAGCGGCGTCGTACAACCAGGTGAACTGATCATGGATATTCTGCCGCTTGACGACAGTTTGTTGGTGGAAACAAGGATAGAGCCACGTGACGTCGCCTTTATCGCTCAGGGAATGCCCGCAGTCGTTAAACTGACGGCATACGACTACACCGTGTACGGGTCATTGACTGGACAAGTGCTTAAAGTCGGCGCCGACTCGACCGAAGAACAATCTGCGAGAGGCAAAGAGGTATACTACAAGGTACTGGTACAGACAGACGCGAGCAGTCTGAGCCACCGGGGGAAGACGCTGCCAATGAAACCAGGAATGGTGGCGCAGGTGGAAATCAAAACAGATAAGAGAACGGTACTGTCTTACCTTCTTCGTCCTGTGCTGAAAGCGAGGCTCAACTGATTTGCCGTGTCGGCTTGCATTCTGATTTGCATATTGCAAAAAAAGGCAGTGAAACTGCATTTTGCAAATCCTCACTGTTTTATTGTCGCTGGGCTTGTCGAGACGAGCAGCACGGTGATCGTTAAGTTGTCCTCCTCACATACTGACTTATTGGTTACACTGGTTCTACGCATCAAGTAAAAGTCGAAGAGAACGCAATGGGCGCTGAGAAGCAACGTATCCAACCAGAGTTCGAATGGGTAGATCAGCGGGGAGACGAGTCGATCCGATACCTGGATCACGGTTACCCAAGCCCACTTGTGCGCTGGCACTATCACGAGGAATATGAACTCCACCTGATCACCGAGACCTCCGGAAAGGTTTTCGTGGGTGATTATATTGGCAATTTCGCCCCCAATAGCCTGATCCTTGTGGGGCCCAACCTTCCTCACAACTGGATCAGTCAGCTAGAGAAGGGGGAGCATGTTGAGCTTCGTGACCGCGTCATCAATTTTTCCCACGATCTGATTACCGCCTCTGAATCAGTGTTTCCTGAAACGCGCGCCCTGGCTCCGTTCTGGCAGCGTGCTCAATACGGCATTGAGTTCCGGAATCGCGAGGGAATTAATAAAGCGATAGGGTTGTTTGAAGAAGTTGCCACTTCGAACGGCTTTCGACGCTTGACCCGTTTCTGGGCAATGGTTGAGATCCTGGCGGCGATGGATGACTATCGTGTGCTGTCCTCGTCGACTTACCTTCCTATTACCGATGAAAAAATCCTCAATCGACTTAACCAGGCCCTGAATCATATTTTCGAGCATTATCGGGCCAGCATTTCTCTGGAAGAGGTTGCGGCGCATGTGAACATGAGCCCAACCTATTTCTCCAAGTTCTTCAAGAAGGCTACTGGCCATCGATTCATAGAGTTTGTCAATACGCTTCGGGTCAACAAGGCCTGTGAGCGTCTGGCCCATAGCAATGACCCGATTACGGAAATCTGCTTTCAGGTTGGCTTCAACAACATCGCTAATTTCAATCGCCGTTTTTACGACGTGAAGAGCATGACGCCGTCTGAATATCGAAGAACCTCCATGGACGCATTGTATCAGCGCTAATTTGCGCTCCCCGTATTTTTACCCTGCTCTGTCAATCTTCTTTTCTCCCCAAAATGATACTTTCTGGTGACCGATCTCCATTTTTATTAGCCCTTGTTTTATCTGAAAAAATCGACTCAGCCTTTGCGTGCTGCAGCTTTGAGCCTGGCGAGCGGGGCCAGCCTCCTTCCAAGCGACAGCAAAAAAGTATAGAAAAATGACAGGGTATGTATTTGTTCAGGTGTGGCATTGAGCGTGTAATAGTCTCCACTGATGCACTTCACTGACGTGCGATGTACACGTCAGATCAAAGTGCCAGGAATGCTCCAGATGATCTGCGCATTCTGAACGACCTACTCGAGGGTTGGCAGACAAACGTGAAAAATTCCCCAAAAACAGCCGTAAAGGACTAAAATTAATAGCTTATGACACCTTTTTTCAGGATGATTGATCAGTCTTTGATATAAGTGAAAAAAGGCCGCGCACTAGGTACTGACGAA
>NZ_JBSXOB010000013.1:0-16626 GCF_056857915.1 Marinobacter sp. B-12
AGAACCACCCTCAAGACCCAGACCCACAAGGGCGAGGGCAGCAACGAACTGCGATTCGAGGACGAAGCGGACAAGGAACAGATCTACGTCCACGCCCAGAAAGACCTGGACCTGCTGACGGAAAACAACCGCACCGAAGTCGTCAAAAACGAGAACCACCGAACGGTGGACAACAACGAGTTCAGCCATATCAAGGGTAGTGACCATTGCACCGTGGATGGCGAGAAGCGACAGACTGTCGGCGGCGACTGCAGTCAAAGCATCGGCGGCACCTTCCACCAGAAATCCGCCCAGGGCACGCTAAGTGAAGCTGGCACCGAAGTTCACCATAAGGCGGGCGCCAAAGTAGTGTTGGATGCGGGTGCAGAACTCACCATCTCCGCTGGTGGCAGCCTGCTAAAACTGGACCCAAGCGGTGTGACACTGGCGGGGCCCGGTATCAAGATCAACTCTGGTGGGTCACCGGGCAGTGGTTCCGGGCAGGGTGTGGTGATGGCAGAGATGCCTCAGACAATCGAAGCCGGCCAGCCTAACAAGTCCCAGCAAGAAGCACTTGCAGAGGTTGATCAGCGGGAGAATGCTCCGTCAATCAACGTGGAGTCCCAGCTCGCTGAGCTCAGGAAGGGTAATGCAACCTGTCCGGTTTGTGAGGGGCAAAACTCATGAATCCCGATTGCTGTCCTCTATCGGAGTCGCCGTTTACCCATGTTAACTGGCCTGATCATCATCCGGTTGGGCTTGTTCTGGATGGTGTGGCTATTCCCGACCTCGGCGAACAGATATACCAGTGGGCCGGCGACCAATCCGTTAATGCGGAGTGCCTGTTCGCGGAAACCCGTTGGGAGGCTGTATCGGCGCTTTCTCCCTGGTTAGTGTGGCTTAGCGGGCCGGAAGACCCGGTGCTGAAAGGTTTTCTGGAACTCGGCCCCGCGCGAGAACAGGGGTATCTGTTGGTGTCTGACACAGACCGTACGACCTGCTCCCGCTGGATTCAATCTCATCTGCAAATAGAGATGGCGCCGGGTTGTGAAGAGTTGGTACGCATTGCCCATCCAGCAATAGCCAGGACGGTGATTGGGGGCAACCTGCCCCGGTTCTCCGTCAGGGCTATAGACCGGCTCGTGATTCCGGATCGTATCAGCGAGCAGTGGCACCTTGTCGAGCCTCCGGCTGTCCAGCCAGGCACCACAGGTGATCAGCCCGAAAAAATGATGGCCTCGCCGGACCTGAAGAGTGCCTTCGATGCCTTCAATCGGCGTAAAGATGCACTGCAGATATGGAACAGCCTTGATGAATCGGTGCGCAAGCAGTTGGGTGGCTCCGAACTAATAGATGCTTACCCGCTGCTTCGAAGCGTGCTGGACAAGGCGATTATCAATGGTTGCAACAGCGTGCGAGAGATTATGCAGTTCCTATTCGCAAACTTGCCCCGAACAAGCTGATACAATGCGGTGATCGAAACAGTGCCCCAACTGGCTCAAGGATGAACCATGACACGGATACAACGCCCCACGGACGACCGAACAAGCAACGATCTTTTGTGCTGGGAACAGCCAGGCACCCCCATTGATGAACCCGCTTCATGCCCCTTGCTGAAAACCGTGCACCTGCTGCCCATCCGCTATGGCAGGGTAGAGGTTGCGCCTGCGGAAACCGACCCGGGATATCCGTACTCACTAACTTCTCGTCCCATCGGTTACCGTCTTCTGAGGCATGGCTACCTTTATGTCCTGGATGCCGATGCCGGGGAGCTCCACGAGTACCTGCATGAAGACGGTGAACTGACGGGCCACAATGACGGCAAGCTGGAGTACCCGGTATCCCATACGGTGTACGTCGCCTTCTCGGAACTGGCATGGACGGCCCGCAAGAAAGCCCAGGTGCTGGATGATCCTCAAGAGCGTGATGCCCTGCTGCAGAAGATCGATCTGGCCAGCGCATCGCCGCTTGGCGGCGGCCGGCATCTCCTGACACCCGACCAGGCCAAACAGTGGGTGGCGGAGTTTGCCGAGGACTACACGCCGGATTCTCCCGAAGACGGTCACCGCCAGGAAAGCGAGCCCTATCACTGGGAAAATCAGCCCTACTACCACCAGACCCGCTTTGGCAAACTGATCAAGCAGCAGGCCATCGATGATGTCTCCAATTGCCTCTGCCTTGTCCTGAGGGACGATGTGGGTGTGATGCTGGACCTGGCGCAACATCAGGACGACGTGGTGGGCTGGCTGGATGACTGGGCCGCCAGCGGCGAACAGGAAGGCCACACCGAGCGGGACTACGTACTTGGCAGCCTGATCGAATCCATGACCACCGTCAGCGATGAAGTGCTGGGCCAGACTGCGGCCAGTACCGGCGACGAAGCCCTGGATGCCCTGATTGACGATACAACGGCCGCAGAGCGCCAAGCCATTTACCAGTACCTGGACGTTCGCAAAGACTATCGCGGCCCGGAACCGCTGGGGTCAGAGGAATTCCTGCTCGAGCACCACAGCGACAACCCGCTGGTGCAGGCGCAAATGAACATGGTGGACACGCTCGGCTATGAACGCTTTCAGCAGCACCGCCCGGCCATCAACGCACTCAACCTGCAGAACTATTACAAGCTCAATGGTGCCAAGTTGGGGCAGCGGGGCATCAATGACCTGATTGACCGCGAGGGCATGGCCGAGTTTCTGTCGGCCCAGCGCAAGAAACTCGCGCGCTGGCACGCGCTACTGGAGAAAATCACCGATGACCGCGCCGCCCTCCTGTGCGATGGGCATTTCCACAAGGCGGCCTGGTATTTTGATAATCAGGACGATACGCAAATTGAGGCCGCCCTGGCCCTGCAGTACGCCTGCATGAAGGATGTCTGCCGTAGTGACAGCGCCGCCGAACGGGTATTGGCCTGGATAGAGGCCAACCCCCAGTATGCACGCCCCTTGTTTCATACGCTGCCACTGGCTGAGGAGGCACCGGATCAGGAGCCGTATACGACCTACACCTCGATAGGCAAAGCCGGTTATGACCTGACGAAAAATTCGTTGGAATGGGCACAAACGCTCAAAAACGCGGAGGCTGGCCGGCTACCGGATATCAAAGCTCTATCCGAAGACATACAGCTAAAAGCCGCCGCCGTCGGTGACACCCTGTCACCGGCCATGGCATTAGGCTTGGCCCGTGCGCTCCAGCCGCTTTATGAGGTAGCTGAGGGTAAAACCTTGCCACCGCTGGACGACATCTTTCGAGACCTACCGTTTTTCTTCAAGGGCCAGATGCTGGATGCCGTTCATGCGGGCGAGGTAGAGTTCAGGGTTGCCAGCCCCGAAGCACTGGTTGTCTTTCAGGACAACATTCGCCGCTTGATGGGCCTGAGTGATCAACTGCGCAACCTAGCCCATGAGCACGACTTGGCGAAAGCCCGCCATGGCCACCGTTCCGAGGCCGCGACTCGACTGGTGAATGAATTCAAGGCCACCCGGGAAGAGCACCGCGAACTGGGCCGCCGTGTGGCTGCGGGCATGAGCCCTGTGGAGGAAACCCAGCATGGCATCAAGCTGGAACCCGCCGAATCCGGCCGTGCCGGATTAACGGTACTGGCGCCCGCCGCTGCCCATCAGGCGATTGCAAATACCATGGCCGATTTGCGGCTTGGACGAGTGCCCACGTTGAATGTGAATACGCTCGGTGACGGTTTGGGTGTTCTTGTGGCGGTGGCGCAGGCGGTGAATTTTTACTCGGTTACTCAGGAAGCGTTGTCACAAGATTGGGAATCGGTTTCTTTGAAGCCCGTTATTGAGAGTGCTTTTGCGACAGCAGGTGCTGGTTTTCTGGCCGCCCAAAGCATCTCGGACACTTTGCTCACGGCGCGTGCTACCAAGTTGGCCGGGGCTTGGCAGCGTGGCGCGCTGAAAGCCGTTCACATTCGTCTTGGTAGGTTGCATGTTGGGCTAGGGATTCTCAGTTACGGTGCAGGCATGCTTGGTTATGCGCTGAGTATCGTAAAGCATGGGGCCGAATGGGTCGACGCGATGAAAACTGGAAACGGTGCAGCAGCCACAGGCGCAGCGCTCAGTTTTGTCGGCAGTGCCGGTCTGACCGCAACGAGCAGCTATGGCTTTGCCCGAACTTTCGATGCGGCCAGGGCGATCCGCCAGGTGGCCGTCGGTGAAGAGCGATCCCTGGCCTGGGCGCGGAGCGGCACCCGGCTTTCCAGCCTCTTCGCGCGCCTGAACCTGTTCGGGCTGGCGTTCTCGGTCCTGGAGTTGGCTGGTACCTGGCTATACAATCACTACAACCTGAGCGAGCGGGACAAGTGGCTGTTAAGTACCCCGTGGGGCACAGAGCCGGAGCGCAACAAGAACCTGAGCCTGGCAGAATATGAGGCCGCTTTGGCGGCCTTAGCCGACCCGGTCAGCGTTACGCCTGCCAACGAGGCTGGGAACGGCGCTTCCTCCGAGGTCATCCTGAATATTCACAACTGGACGCCTACCGCTCTAAATCACGATCTGGCGCTAGTCAACAAGGAGCCCTATCGCCTGTCGCTGTCCGCCTGGCAAGTGCAACCGGCCCGGTCGGGCATGTTCAACCGGCTTCCGGAAATCTGGGTGCGTAGTGCGGCACCGATTATTGAATCCATGCAGGTATTGGACAGCAGTGACCATATCAAGTTGCAATTCACGGTGCCCCAGCCGGTGAAGACGAAGTATGGCGAGAAGACCCGCGATGTCGTGGTGATGGTCCGGCTGGAGACCCTGGGGGCGGACGGTGCCTATCGCACACACGACCACCTGTTAACGCTGCCGCCGGAGCCGGTATTCCCGATCACACCGGTGGACGGCTCACCCCATGATGAGCCTCTGTGGCGCTCCATTCGCCAACCCCTGACCGCACTGGACCTGTATCCATGAGCCAATCCGAACCCTTGCGCCCGTCCCGCAAGCCCCATCAGGCCGGTGAGGTCGAATCCCTCCCGACCGGACGGCTGACCTATCTGGCTCCGAAGCCGCTTCCCACCGGCGCGTTGCCTGTGGACTTCGGGCGTGCTGTGGGTTTTGTTACGGACCACTATCTCGATTTTGGTGTTGGCAATTCCTTTGCCTTTGCCTGGCAGATGGTGTTGGGCGGGCCGTTTGTATTGTTTTTGCTCGGAGCTGTTCTCGTTCCGTTGATGGTGCTCTTGGTTGGCTTACACTCTGATACTATCTGGGCCGATGTGGTTCAGTTCACCTGGGGCGTTTTCAACCTGTCATTCTGGATCGGCCTGGGGGGGGGGGTGTTCGGTCTATTTTTGGCAATGCGATCACGCTGGAAAATGTACGAAGACGCCGAAAAAGTAGCCCCTACCCGCTTCAACCGCCAGCGCCGTGAAGTCTGCTTTGTGCCGGAAGGCCACAGCGAACCTATCTATGTCCCGTGGGAAGAACTTGAGGCGTGGGTGGTTGAGGCTCATGGCGTAAGCGAATACGGGGTGCGGCGCCAATACGGATTCGGCATCGGTTTTCGTCATCCGGAGACGGGCGAACGCTTCAACCTGGAATTTGAAACTCACGGCCTGCCGCTCTCTATTAGTAACTGGGAAGCCCTGCGGGCCTACATGGAGTACGAGGTGCACACCCTGGAGGAAATTCAACCCCAGGGAGAGTTGATGGCGTCAGACGAGCCCCAGGCACCGGGCGCAGGGCCGGAAGAAGGAATAGAGTTTTTCCACAACGCCCGGCGTAATCTCCACCGCCGCCGTAAGGCCGGTAAAGTCGGCTGGATTTACGTGTTCTTCTGGTATCTGTATCACGTGATGACCTTCTGGACGATTCCCAACCGATTGGTGGTCTGGGAAAACGCCAAGATGAGGCGGCTTAGCCAGAAGACTTTGCCGGAGAGCATGGAAAAATGGTCGCAGCCATTGCCGGAAATCGAGTGGGCACAGCCCAGTGATGAACTCAAAAAACTGAGCGCTCAAGTGACGCAAAGATTAAAGGACAACCCGGCACAGTCCGTAACGGCAATTTATGCGGAACTCTACGCGCAGCAGGAACGCCTTCGGGCCTGACTGCGCTGGACCTGTATCCATGAGCCAATCCAAACCCTTGCGCCCGTCCCGAAAGCGCCATCAGGCCGGTGAGGTCGAATCCTTCCCGACCGGAAGGTTGATCTATCTGGCTCCGAAGCCGCTTCCCACCGGTGCATTGCCGGTGGATTACGGGAGGGTCGTGGGCGCTGTCACCGACCACTATCTCGATTTTGGCGTTGGTGATTCGTTTGCCTTTGCCTGGCAGATGGTACTTGGAGGGCCATTTGGACTGTTTTTACTTTTTGCTCTTGTCTTTCCGTGTGTCAGTTATATGGCTGGCTATCATATTGGCAATGGTGTGCAGGATGCTTCGCGACTATTTTTGGCAACTATCGACCTGTCGTTCTGGCTTGGTTTGGGAGGGGGGCTGTTTGTGCTCTCACTCGGCCTGCAAACCCGCTGGCAGATGCATAGCCGCGTTGAAAAAATCGTTCCCACCCGCTTCAACCGCCAACGCCGTGAAGTCTGCTTCGTGCCGGAAGGCCACAGCGAACCCATCTATGTCCCTTGGGAAAAACTGGAAGCCTGGGTGGTTGAGGCACAAGGCGTAAGCGAATACGGGGTGCGTCGCCAGTATGGTTTCGGGATTGGTTTTCGGCACCCGGACACGGGTGAACAGTTCAATCTGGAATTCGAGACCCACGGCCTGCCGCTGTCCATTAGTAACTGGGAAGCCCTGCGGGCCTACATGGAGTACGAAGTGCATACTCTGGAGGAGATTCAGCCCCACGGCGAGTTGATGGCACCCGACGAGCCCCAGGCACCGGGTGCCGGGCCGGAAGAGGGCGTAGAGTTTTTCCACAACGCCCGGCGCAACCTCCACGCGCGCCGCAAGGCGGGCAAAGTCGGCTGGATTTACGTGTTCTTCTGGTATCTGTATCACGTGATGACCTTCTGGACGATTCCCAACCGATTGGTGGTCTGGGAAAACGCCAAGATGCGGCGGCTTAGCCAGAAGGCGCTGCCGGAAAGTATGGAGAAATGGTCAAAACCGCTGCCTGAAAGCGAGTGGGCCCAGCCCAGCGAGAAACTGAAGCGCCAAAGCAGACGGGTGCTGGAGCTGCAAAAGGCGGATCCGCAAAAGTCGGTTACTGAGATCTTTGCGCAGGTCAGCGAGGAGCTTTCAGGTGATGCCTCAATGACCGCATAAACAAGCAGTGGTAGTACTGAATAATTCGAGCCAGTTTACCCGCCAGCCCTTACTCTATGGCCAAAGTCTTCGGGGAGAGCATTGTGAACGAAGTAACGAAAGCAATTTGCCATTCGTGCAATGGCTTAAGCTAATTTGCAGTCGTTCGTCGTTGATCACGGAAGAAGTTTTAAGCTGAGGAAACAAGGATGTGGGATTTCATCGGGTACACAGGTGTTGTTGTTATTATTTTAGGTGGGCTTGCGCTCATGATGCCGCGCTATTTGAGTCAAACCAAAGTAGCTTTATGCCGGCCACTGATCGGGAGGCTGCGTGACCGCCTATCTAATTCCCACACTGCGAATCCCCATCCTCCACCACCAAATACCGAGCCGGCAATTCCGGCAGCGAGGTCGTAATCAACTCCTCCAGCCGGCCAGACGCCCGCAACTCACTGAGCCCTTCGTTGAATTTCTCCAGATAACGCTCACTCTCAGGCACAAGCCTGGACAGGATCAGGTACAAGTAATCCGATTGCAGCGGCGTGGTGTGGAATGTGATCTTGTCGTTGAGCCCGAGCTCTTTCAGCATACCCATGCCCACGGCGGGCTCCATTGGGAACAAGTCTATTCTGCCGGCTGCCAGTTTGCGAAAGTTGGATTCGTCGGAGGTGGTCGTGTCCGCACTGATGGTGCCGGCGGCGACGGCTTCCTCGAATTCCTCGCCGTAGTTGTAATCCTGGGTCAGGCCGATCCGATAGCTTTCCAGATCTTTCACTGTGTCCCAGTCGAAATCCATATCTTTGCGATGAAACAGGGCGTAGTTATGGGTGACGATGGGGTCGCTGAAGTGAAAGAACTTGAGTAATTTCCTGCGACAAGTCCAGGCGACTGAGCCATCCCGCAATCCTTTTTGAGCCAGCAGGCGGGCGCGGGACCAAGGGAAAAAACCATAGGTTACGGAAATGTCCTCTTTGGCGAAGGCCAGGGTGACGATCTGGGAAATGACCCCGAAGTGAGGTGGGGTATTCTCCATGTAGGGAGGCCAGTGGCCATTGGTGAGCCGGACGGTGGAATCCGACTCTTCAGCGTGAAGCTGGGGGGCGAGGATGTGGACCGTGGCTACGCATAGAAGCGTGGCAACGAGTCGATGTAATCCTCGAGCGAAGCGGAGCGATCCTTGCAAACACATTATTCCATCCACTACCGGTTGTGCTCGCCAGACAAAACGTCCGGCTGAGGCCACCTCCCGAAGTCAGAGAATCGAAAACCTGATAACACTCAAAAGGTAGCAGTCACTCTCAGGTTTACAACTTACTCACGGGCCGCTGTCGTTAACGGCTGTCTCCCCTGAGCGCTTTTACGTTCTCTTCCAGCAAACCGGCGTTTGCCTCCTGCGCGGTCACTGGCTCACCCGCAATGAGTTCAATTCGCGACCAGAAGCGCTTCGGGAAGTGTTTTAGCGCAGGACCACCGCAATGGCTGAAGAAACTGCCCCAGAGCCCTCGCAGCGCCATAGGCACCACCAGCACCGGACGTCGTTCCAGGATGATATCCACACCGCCGCGGAAGGTGGCTACTTCGCCGTCGGAGGTCAGGCGCCCCTCGGGAAAGATGCAAACGACATGGCCGGCGTCCAGTTCTTCGTCAATGCGTTCGAAAGCGGCGTCGTAGATCTCCGGCACGCGATTGCGAGAACCAATGGGAATGGTCTTGGCGAGCCTGAAAATTGCGCCGAGTATCGGCGTTTTGAAGATCTGGTAATCCATCACGAATCGAACTGGCCGCCGGATCGCGCCGGCAATGACGAGGGCGTCCATGTAGGTGACATGGTTGCAGACCAGCAGTGCCGGTCCTTCGTCGGGGATTCGATGCAGGCCTTCATGGCGCACCCGGTAAATCGTGTGGGAGAGCACCCAGACAATAAACCGGAGGGCGAATTCGGGCACCTGCTGGTACACGAAGCCCGCCACAATCATGTTCATGATGGCCAGTACAAGGAAGAATTCGGGGATGCTGAGGCCGATCACGCCCAGCATCAGGACGCCCATGATGGCGCTGACCACCATGAATAGGGCATTGAATACGTTCAGCGCCGCAATTACACGGGCGCGACGTTCCTCAGGCGTTTCCCGTTGGACGAATGCGTAAAGGGGCACGATGAACAGGCCGCCAAAGAAACCAATACCTAACAGGTCGATGGCGACTTGCCGGTGCTGGCTGTCGCTGATCATCATCCACCAGTCGGTGGGAACCGGGTTGGCGGGCATGTTGAAGTAGAGGTCGAGCCCGAACAGGCTGATACCGAGGGAGCCAATGGGCACAATGCCCAGTTCTATCCGGTGTCCGGAGAGTCGTTCGCAGGCCACTGAGCCTAGGGCAATGCCGATGGTGAAGATTGCCAGCAGCAGGGTAACGACGGTTTCATCACCCATAAGGTCGGTTTGGGCAAAGCTGGGGAACTGGGTGAGGTAGGCTGCACCGAGGAACCAGAACCAGGAAATGGCCATGATACACAACAGCACGGAATGGTTTTCGGCGGCCAGACGCATCAGGTGCCAGGTTTCCCGAAGGGGGTTCAGACGGATGGCCATGTCGGGATTGGTGGTTCCGGTCACCGGGACCTGCCGCGCTGCAAGGTAGCCAATGATGGCCAGGGCAAGGACCCCAATGGCGGCGAGTTTCTCCGGCTGGTCGCTGCCCATAAGCAGGCCAGCGGTAAGTGTGCCCACAAGAATAGCCACGAAGGTGCCCATTTCCACCAGCGCATTGCCGCCCACCAGTTCATCGTCTCGAAGCACTTGGGGCAGGATGGCGTACTTAACCGGTCCAAAGAAGGTGGATTGCACGCCCATCAGGAACAACAACAGCAGAAGCGATTCGTACCAGCCGACCCAGAGCCCGGCGGCTGCCAGCACCATAATGGCGATTTCAGCGAGTTTTACCCAGCGAATCACACGGGACTTTTCATACTTGTCCGCCAGTTGGCCAGCGATGCCGGAAAACAGAAAAAAGGGCAGGATAAACAGCAACGCCGCGATGTTGACCACCACATCAATGGGCAGGCCCAGCAGGCCGCCAGCGGTGTAAGTGATCAGCAATAGCAGAATGTTGCGGAACAGGTTGTCGTTGAAGGCGCCTGAGAACTGAGTCAGGAAGAAAGGTAGGAAACGTCGCTCGGAAAGCAGCCGGAACTGGCTGTGGTCGTCCATGATAGTGGTCCATCATCTCATTGTTGATGGGGAGTATTCTGCCACAAACCGATAGTTGAAACAGGGTGCATGGGGTTTCACGCTGCGCGCAGTTGTTTCAAAGATTTTCAGTATTTTACGTTTGTGGTGGGCAGCCTTGTAATTTTCGGGGTAACCTGAAGATAACCGTTTTGGAAGTTACTGTTTATGAGTCAGGCCAGATCCAAGTCTGCCAGGGAATCATTCAGGGAGAGTCGTCCGCAGTTCTGGCAGGTGGCCAAGCGTTGTTGTCAGATTGCCGCCACGGTCGATGTGGCATTCTTCTTTCTGTTTCACATGCTCGGCTCGCCTATCCTGGCTTGGGTGAATGTTGTAAGTGTCACCATGTATGTCGTGGCATACAGGGCGTTGGGCAGGAAGCAGAATGGCCTGGCCATTCGCCTGATCTGGGCGGAAGTGATTATCCACGCCGGGCTGGGTATTGTGCTTATCGGCTGGGACAGCGGCTTTCACTACTACCTGCTGATGTTTATACCGGCGCTGTTCGTAAGCATGGAGTTTCGGTCAGCGGTGATCTGCCTGCTGGCGTTGTGGAGCTATTACATCGCCCTCTATTTGATGATGTGGTTCATCGAGCCGCTGCAGCCCGTTGCCCCTGGAGCCCTGCTTGCCGTTTATCTGTTTAACCTGAGTGTGGTGTTTGCCATGTTCAGCTACCTGTCGTTCTTCTACCTCACCATGGTGACCACGGCAAACCGGAAATTGCGGCGGATGGCGACAACCGATTCGTTGACGGGCCTCTTCAACCGGCGACACATGACCTACCTTGCTGAAAAGGAGCTGGCGCGTTTCCGGAGGACGGGGCGCCCAGTTGCGTTCCTGGTACTTGATATCGACCACTTCAAGGCCATCAATGACCGGCATGGACACGAGATTGGTGATCGGGTATTGATTGAAGTCGCCAACATAATCGAGGCTCAATTACGCACTCAGGACCTGATCTCCCGCTGGGGCGGTGAGGAATTTCTCGCGGTGCTTCCAGACACCGGCCTGAATAGCGCTCAAGCCAGTGCGGAGCGCGTGCGCAAGGCGCTTCTGGCCCATGACTGGCTGGCGACAACAGATGCGACCATTAATCTGAGCATCAGTGCCGGCGTCAGTGAGTTTCGCCGGGGTGACAACCTGAATTCCGCCATCAGTCGTGCGGATCGCGCGCTCTATCGCAGCAAGGAGGGTGGCAGGAATCGTGTGGAACTGGAAGCTGGTTAGCCCGCCAAGACATCAACCGCGACGGGGGCGCCCCGGCCATTCACTGGGGACCACAAACACGCGTGACGTTTCCCGCCAGTCCCCGTCGTCAGATCGCTCAAGGGCCGCAAACAGGCGGGGAATGCCGGCAGAGCGGACCTCCTCCAGCGCGTCCTCCGTTTGGTTTTGATCAGGAACCTCTTTCTGACACCAGAGGCCAAGCCAGTGGGGCTTGATCAGCGGGACCCAGTGTTTCGTGTCCGTGATTTTCTTGTTTCCCGTCGTTTCTTTTGCGTCGAGGTTGTCTATATAGAGCCAATAGCCGCGCAGATGTCCTGACGGTATGCTGTCGGGTGCGGGCAAGGCGTTGGTCAGAGGGTAGAAAAGATACCCGGGCATGAATATCCGGGGCCGTGCGGGTGTATCAATACCCAGGGATGTCAGCAGGTTGCGGGCCTCTGGTTTTTCTGTCAGTTGGCTCTGGTGGTCTGTCAGCCGCCTGGTTTTGATGTCCAGCCGGTCCCGGGCATTGGGTCCGTACCAGAGTGGTTTGTCCTGGCCGGTTTCCAGATGGCCCAGGTAAAACTTCACGGCAATTTCGTGGTGTTCGACGACGTTGTCCGCAGGATTGCGGACCAGGAAATCGAGTTCGCCCAATGTGATGCCGTTGCTGCGGACCGGCTGGTTCTTGAGCACAACTTCCCAGCCCAGGAGATCCTGCATCATGCATTCGTATAGGCGCTCGAAATAGTGCCCAAGGCGTCGCGCCGGTGGTTCCGTGAGTACCTCCGGGCCAAGTTGGGGCGCGCTGTCCCATGCCTTCAGACGCTCTTCAGCACCATCCAGCAGGTAAGTTTCCGGGGTAAAACCCATGGGCGAACTGATAAGCTGGGGAGCATGACACATCCACGCCAAGTGGCGTACGGCTGGAACTCGGTACTGGAGATGGGCGGTGGTTTCAGGGCGTCGATTCATTCTGGCAGGATACCTCAAACCATTGATTTGATCAGTCCCGGTCATAGGCCTTGGGGCAATGCATCAGGAGAGCCGATATGCAGTACCTTCACACAATGATCCGGGTCAGCAACCTGGAAGACACCCTGCACTTTTTCTGCGAGCTACTGGGCATGGTGGAAATCAGTCGCAAAAGCAGTGAAAAGGGGCGCTTTACTCTGGTTTTCCTGGCGGCGGCCGAGGATGAGGCGAAGGCGAGGGAAGAGCGGGCCCCGATGATAGAGCTTACCTATAACTGGGATCCGGAAGAATATACTGGTGGTCGCAATTTCGGGCATCTGGCGTATCGGGTGGACGACATCTATGCATTGTGTAGTCACCTTCAGGCCAACGGCGTTACCATCAATCGTCCCCCGCGCGACGGTCGTATGGCGTTTATCCGGTCGCCAGACGGAATTTCCATTGAACTGCTCCAGAAGGGGGAGTCACTACCAGCGAAGGAACCCTGGGCCAGCATGGAAAACATTGGCACCTGGTAGGAGGACGTGAAGGTTTGCAAGATTGGAACCGGTTTAATCGCCATCGGCAGGACAGGTTGACGGTTTTTGAGGTAAAATTCGTGAAAATTCAAGACAAGGACGACCCATGCTTGCAGTGATTCTTTCTGGTGGTTCCGGCACCCGTCTCTGGCCGTTGTCCCGTGAAGCCTATCCGAAGCAGTTTCTGCCGGTGGTGTCTGACGATTCCCTGCTGGCGGAAACCATCGATCGTGGCCTGGCACTGGATGACAAAACCCGGGTGATGGCCATCACCAACGAAGAGCACCGGTTTGTGGTAGCCGCCCACTTGCAGGCCCAGGCACCGGAGCGTACCGCTGGAATCATTCTCGAACCTGTCGGTCGCAATACCGCCCCGGCCATTGCTCTGGCAGCGCTGGCCGCTGCAGAGGAAAACCCGGAAGAACTGCTGCTGGTGATGCCCTCGGACCACGTATTGAAGAATCAGGACGTGTTTCGCCAGGCTGTCAGTCAGGGTGCGGAAGCGGCCCGGGCGGGGAAGTTGGTTACATTTGGTATTGTTCCCAGTGCCCCCCATACCGGCTACGGCTATATTAAGGCTGGTGCGGCCTACGAAGGGTACAACGATGTGGCGGCTTTTGTGGAAAAGCCGAACGAGAAAACCGCTCGTCAGTATCTGGAAGAGGGCGATTATTTCTGGAACAGCGGCATGTTCCTGTTTCGTGCCGATCGCTACCTGAAGGAACTGGAAAGTCAGCAACCCGAGATGATGACGGCCTGCCGTGCTGCCTGGGAGGAGCACAACGCCGACATGGATTTCACCCGTGTCGGCGCCGAAAGTTTCAGGGCTTGCCCGGACGATTCCATCGATTACGCGGTGATGGAAAAGACCCGGGATGCGGTAGTGGTGCCCCTGGATGCCGGTTGGTCGGATGTGGGTTCCTGGTCAGCGCTTTGGGATATCCAGCCTCATGATGAAAACAACAATGTGTGCCGGGGAGACGTAATCACCGAAGACGTTTCTGGCTCTTACATCCACTCAGAAGGTCGTCTGATTGCAGCGCTGGGCATCAAAGACCACGTCATTGTTGAAACCGATGATGTGGTGCTGGTGGCGGACCGCGGCCGGGTTCAGGATGTGAAAAAGTTGGTTGCCCAGGTCAAGGCCCAGGGCCGACACGAGCATCGGTTCCATAAGAAGGTTCATCGCCCCTGGGGCACCTATGAAGGTATTGCCATGGGGGAACGTTTCCAGGTCAAGCGCATCACGGTTAAACCCGGGGCGTCGCTGTCGCTGCAGAAACATCATCATCGTGCCGAGCACTGGGTGGTGGTGAAGGGAACGGCCACGGTCAACCGCGGCGACGATGTGTTGTTGCTGACCGAAGATCAGTCCACCTACATTCCGTTGGGTGTGACCCATCGGCTGACCAACCCTGGCGTTATTCCACTGGAACTGATTGAAGTGCAGACGGGTAGCTACCTGGGTGAAGACGATATTGTGCGTTTTGAGGACACCTACAACCGAGTTTGATCGATCTACATGAAACGGCATCAGGATGATGCCCCATTACACAAGGAGAAGTGAATGGAAGACTGGCAAGGATGCCTGAGCCCCCTCTGTCAAACCGCACTGCAACGGGCACGTGATAGCGTTGCCCAGCGAGGCGGCTACGCCATCACCGTTGAGGATTTCCTGTTGGCGCTGCTGGATGGTGAACCTGCCATCTGCGGATTCCTGCGCAGCCGTGGTGTTGATATTGACGAACTGACCCGGACCATCCAGTGTGAGCAACCCATCGTGACCGAAGTGGGCGGAGAGGGCCAGTTGTCCTCACAGCTCATATACTGGTTTTCCTCTGCCCGTGAGTTGAGCGATGCCCCCTGGCTGGACTGGCCCAATCTGTTATCAGTGCTGACTCGTAATGCCGAGCGCCTGCAGGAGAAAGCCTACGTGGCGGTGTTGGAATTGGTCGACCGCTGGCCCGCTGCGGATGACCAGCAGCAAGTTGCCGAAACCTCCGACAAAGTCGATGCGCCCGTTGTGGTTACTGATCTGGAATGGCTGGAGCTGGCGGAAGATGTATCGATTAACTTGGTCTCGGTTCCAAAAGCACTGGTGTGGGTGAAAGGGGAGAGAGGCACCGGTAAAACCAGTTGGCTACAGGCTCTATTGCCGTTCCTGTATTGTGGCTTTATAAGGTTGGACCTTCGCAATGAGGCGGAAATCATGGCCAGCGACAATCCCGCCATCCCGTCCAAAGGCATCGACCGCAAGGATTATCCCGCGTTGGTTCTGGATAACGTTTCTCCGGCGGATCTGGCTGCAATGATGGCGCCCGAGCTCAGCGTGGCCCGCAGTCTGGTTACCGGATATCCGGGCCCTGTGGTCATGCTGGGGCCGGATTCACCGGAAGCGGAGGCCGCCGTTGGGCAATTGGAGCGATGCCTGGGGCGTGATTTCGATATCTTTGACATGCCCGGCACGAGTACCGGCCAGAAGATTGCCATCCTGACGGCTCATCAGCCAGCGATTGAAAAGCGCTGGAACATAGAGTTGTCCCAAACGCTTATCCGCTATGCGGCCTCAAGCCGGAGTCGGCTGGTCGGGTCTCCTGGCGGTATGATCCAGTGGGTGGAGCGTGCAGCCGCCCGGTTAAACCTGTTCTCCGAACGCGGCTCTATTGAGGGCATGGCGCTCGCCGGTAGAACCGATACGCTGCGGCGACAGTCACTGGTGGCAATAGCCAGGCAGCAGCCGACAGAAGCGCTGGAGCGAACCCTTGAAAGCCTGGCAATTGATCGTGCGGCGGCGGAGGTGGCGTGGCATGAGCGAAAAGCAGAGGGCACGCTCAGGACCCTGAAAACGGATGACCTCCGCCATGAACTCGAACGCTGGGTTGCAGCCCGCCCCGGGCCGGTTCACTATGTGGTCCATTGTGATCAACCGGCAGGAGAAACAGAAGGTGCGGGATCTCGAAATCTACATTCGTGACCTGGAGTCGTCAGCGGTATCGAGCTGGCTTGCCAGTCATCTGGACGACATTGAGCTCAGGGATGACGCGCTGGGTGACAGGGCAGTGAAAGGGTCAGCTCATTATCGGGCACATAGAGTCCGCATTAATCTGTACCCCGGTGCAGGTGGCAAGCGATACACCTCCGTGATCCTTGAAGGTGACGATCTGCCCTGGGTGTCCGACCTCGATTGCGCCCGGAGTGCCTGGCGCGCCATGGATACCGAGATTCGCTGCAGCCCCGGTGACTGGAAAGAAGGCGAGCCCGTGGAGGATGAGAAATGGTGGCGGCTGGACCAGCGTGGAGAGCAACTGGCGGTGTGGAACTGAGTCTCTTCACGGCTACAAAAAAGGGGGCAGCCGACCGGCTGCCCCCTTTTTTAAGGTTCATCGCGCTTTACCGGGAAACGCTGCTTTTATCTTCAAGAAGAAGTAGCCGTTATCCCGGTAGCCATACGCCATCCTCTTGATCACCTTGATCTTGTTGTTCATGCCTTCCAAGACGCTGGTGTTCATGCGGTAGA
>NZ_JBSXOB010000014.1:0-30018 GCF_056857915.1 Marinobacter sp. B-12
CGGAAATACCGGGATGGGCGGCTATAAAGGGCAACCAACCCAAAAACTGAACAATGCCGGCAGAATTGGCCGGCTGACAAAATGAGATCGAAGGCGGTGGAATGGCGGGCTCATTTTTGGGTTTTTCTACAGCCTCGTTAGGCGCCTCAAGACCACCTGGTGACAATAGCGATGAAGAGAAAATACCTACCGTCACGACGCTTCTGGCTGGTAATGCTTGTCGGCGCCCTTTATGGCAGTACGCGGTTGTCGTTGGCGGCACCCGCGTTTCCAATACTATGGGCCGCCTGCCTCGTTGGAGGATTAGCGATTTTTATGGCAATTCAGGGCAGCGTGCCACTGCAAGACCATTGGGGCAGTTGGCGCAAGGTTGCGTCTTCCTTTGTTTTGCTTCCTGCGGTACTAGTTGGTGCCTTTTACGCCACGCTAACCGTGTTTGGGTTTGTACAGCTTTTCGTTGATGTTGCCACATGGACGTTTTCACTACAGCGCGAAGCCATTGCCCTTGCAAGCGGAGTCTCCGCGGTCATTGTCATGGGAATTTCACTCTTTGCGTTGCGATTAATGGCGCGATTTCTCTTCGGCGTCAGTGAGGTCTTCGGCGCTGTTGTAATTGCTGTCTATTTTGCGATCGATCGTCCGGATGATATGAACTCGCTCGACTTAAAGGTGTTTATTGCGATTATGTCAGGTGCAGTCTTCGTGTTTGTGCGCGGACTGGACAACCTGCATCAGGCGCTCGACAAGGCCGACACCGACCCTTTTCTTTCCAGCATCCGGCGACTTATTCATCATAGAAACTCGCGTAAATGAAATGTTCGTGTTTCGAACTGGTAATAGTATACAAAGCCCTAACAAGGCCATGCACCGGAAGTCAAAATCTCTGCTTCGCGCCGTTTTTGCCTCCGGTGATGGCTGGCGTTATGTTCTGAGGGCATTCAAATGAGGAAGCAGGTATGCGTGTTGTGTGGAATTCGTGAAGCCTCCAGAAAGGGGGATCACATTCCTCCACAAAGCCTCTACCCGAAGCCCAGAAAGCCGAATATGGAGTTGCATAAGGTTCCAGCATGTCAGCAATGTAACAATTCAGCGGGCGTAGATGATGAAGAGTTTAAAATAATTATCGGCCTGACCACCGGCGAGTTCCGCAGCAATGGTTTAGATATCGTTGATTCCATGGGTAGAACAATTGCTTTTAATAAGCGGCTGGCGCGTCAAATTTTTTCGACTCAGCGGAGAGGATACGCTGACCGAGGAACTGGTTTTCTCGAACCGGTTGTGGCTGTCAGTTTTACTTCTAAAGCCTATCAGAATGTAATCGGTAGAATGGTGAGAGCACTTTACTGGCGCGAGGAACGCCGGATAATGCATCCATCAACTGTGGTACAGGTAACGCCGGCTACGGAACTCTCTCAGGATGTTGCAACTTCGTCTAATAGTCTAATGCAGGTCCTTCAGCCCAACTTTCTTAACGACAAAACCTTTGCATACAAGTATGTAATTGAGCATGACGGGTCAAGCATTTGGGGCATGCAGTTCTTTGGGAAGCACACAGCTTTTGCGTGCACTGAGCCAAATGAACATAACAAGTCACGGAAGCCGGACGCGTGAGACGCGCCGCTTCGTTCAGCGTTGATATGAATACCCACGTATAAGAGGAATGCACCCGTCTAACTCCATTTTTCAGAGCTACATGCCCGCCGTTAGTAGAGGGCGGGCATGTTTGAACTCGCTCAGGAGCTCCACACCATGGGAATGACGGAGAACCTGCTCTCTGCCAGCCAATTGATTGTGACAGGCTTTATATTCCTGGTCATTCTGGTGGCTGCGGTGCGGGGGATCGATTGGGCCGAGTTTCGCCGTGATCAGGCCCTTCAGCACTCGTTCTTTGGAGCGGCGGTGGTACTGGGGTTTGTCTGGCAATTGCGGGCTGGCATATCCCCGGGGCTTTCCATCCATGTGTTCGGTATGACGTTGATCACCCTGATGATGGGATGGCGGCTGGCGATCTTGTCGGGTTTGCTCGCCCTGGTGATCACGGTCATTACCGGCCGGGAGCCGTTGGTTGCTTTTGCGGCCAATGGTTTGGTGACTGTGATGGTGCCCGCGCTGGTCAGCCACGGCATTATGCGCTGGGAGCGCAAACGCGATTTCCGCAATTTCTTCGCCTACATTTTCTTCTGTGGTTTTTTCGGGGCGGGTATTTCGGTGGCCGTGGCGGGCGTGGTGATGTGCCTGATGCTGTGGTCTGCCGGAGTGTACACCTTCGCAGAGCTGATCCACGAGTATCTGCGCTATCTTCCCCTGTTTATGATCCCGGAGGGGTTCGTGAACGGTGCCTTCGTAACCGGCCTGATGGTGTTCCACCCGGATCGGCTAATGACACTGGATCAACGGCGTTATCGCTGAACGGCAGATGGCCGCGTATTCAGAGTGTCACTGGTTACGCCAGCGCGAATGCTTCTGAAGCTTCCGCTGCAGGGTTCGCCGATGCATGTTCAGTGCCCGGGCTGTTGAGGACACATTGCCGTCGTGCTCGTTCAGTACCCGCTGGATGTGTTCCCACTCCATTTCCTCCACCGATGGGGGTTCTTCACGGGTTGCCGGTGGGCCGTCCAGTGGGCTGAAACCGGCCGTCAGTTGGCTCAGCGTGACCGGTTTGCACAGGTAATTGACAGCACCCCGGCGCATGGCTTCCACGGCGGTGGCGATGCTGCCGTAACCGGTCAGTACCAGCACCTCCAGTTCGGGTTGAAGGGCCAGTAGCTCGGGCAGCAATTGCAGGCCGCTTTCACCGGCCAGGTTGAGGTCGAGCACGCAGCGGTGAAAGGCCTGTGATTCCAGTGCGGCTATGGCCTCCAGACGGTTGAGGGCACACGTGGCCTCGATGTTCTGGCGCTTCAGGGAACGCTGTAGCACCTGCACGAAGGCTTCGTCATCGTCGATCAGCAACCAGGTCGGCTGGCCGTTCATTCTGCCTCCTTACCGTCCGGGGTATGGGCTTGTGCTTGTGGCAGGTCGATGATCATGGTGGTGCCCGTGCGGTCGGCTCTGGCTTTGAGGGTGCCGCCGTGGCGCTGGATGGTGGCGTTGGAGAGAAATAGCCCCACGCCCAGGCCATGTTCGGAGTCCACAACGCCTTCGCCGGCGGTGTTCTGCAGCGAGAGGTCCAGGCCCTTGCCATGGTCCTCGACCACGATTGCGACCCGTCCTTCGTCGTTGTCCCCCGCGCTGACCGTAACCCACGATGGGCTGGCCGTCAGGGCGTTGGCCAGAAGGTTCAGTATGGCCTGGTCCAGGGTTGCATCCACGGCGACGGGCTGATCGGGGAACGGAGCCTGCCAGTGGATGGGCGACGCCGGCCACAACAGCGTGGCTGACTCCCGCAGACGCATCATCCAGAAGTGCAGCGGAAGGATTTCCTGCTGCGCGGCCTTGGCCTGCATGGCGGCGGTGGACAGCTGGTGCAGGTGGTTGCTGCAAAGGCCGAGTTGCTTTTCCAGCAACCCGAGATCGTCCTCAAGCGAAGAGTCCGTGTGCGCGGACTTCATTTCATCCACCAGCAGTGCCATGGTGTTCAGCGGTGTGCCCAGCCGATGCGCCACCGCCGCGGCGGACAGGCCGAGGGCTATAACCTGCTCATCCCTGAGCCGGTTCTCACGGAATTCGGCCAGTTGTCCCTGCTTTTGGCGCAACCGACGGGCCAGCGAGCCAACCACCAGCAACAGCATGGTGGCGGTGATGGCAAAGGTGACCCACATGCCTATCAAGTGCAGCTGGGTCAGGTTGGCGTTGTGGTGTTCATGGGTCAGCGGCGTGTGCCACAGCACCATGGCGGTGTAGAAGCCAAAACCAATGGCCGTCAGAGCAATGCTTTCGCGCAAGGGGACCAGGATGATGGCAACGGCAATGGGAAGCAGCAGCAGCGAGACAAGCGGATTGGTATAGCCACCGGTGAGGAACAGCCAGGCGCTGATCAGAAAGAGGTCAAGGGCGAGACCAAGGCTGACCGTAACCGTCAAACGGGGAGGCCGGCGGGTAAACCAGAGCCAGCCAAGGGTTGCCAGTACGGTGTAGAGCAGGCATATCAACAGGGCTTCTGGCCGGTGGGCCAGGGTGACCATGGTGTCGGCGATGGCAACGGCGACCAGCTGAATGACCACGATGGCCAGGCGCATGGTGAGAAGGTAGCGCGCCGCCTGTTGAAAACCGGTTTGTGAGTGAGTCAGCCATTCCATGGCATGCATTCTAGCGGGTTTTCGACGGCGCTACTGCGGGAATGTCTTCAGTCGGATGCGGCATTCTGTCTCATGCGCGCTACGTGTCTGACTCCAGCGGTTCCAGAAGGCTGGCCGTTGCTCCCGCCGGGATGATCAGGTTGCGGCCCCGATTCTTTGCTTCGTACAGGCGCTTGTCGGCTTCCCTCACCAACTGGCGCAGGGTATCGCCGTCCGGCCCGAATTCCGCTACGCCTCCACTGAGGGTCAGGCGGATAACGTCGTTGTTGACGGTCAACGGGGTCGAAGCGACCGCGATACGGATTTTTTCAGCGACCTCAAGGCCTTGCCGGCCATTGGTGTTGGTTAGCAGTATGCCGAACTCCTCCCCTCCCAAGCGTGCCGGCAGGTCTGTTGCACGCAGGCATTCCCGGAATATACGGGCGACGTGTTTCAGGGCGAGATCGCCGGTTTCATGGCCATAGCGGTCATTGACCGCTTTGAAATGATCCAGATCCAGCGCAAGCATGGTCATTGGCGTATTGTAGCGGCGGGCGCGTTGCTGCTCCCGCTCGAAGATGTCACTCAGTCTGGCCCGGTTGGCAAGCTTGGTGAGGGTGTCGGTCTGGGCGATCTTGAGTAGCTGGCGCTGTGACTGTTCCCGGGTCACTTCGTATACGTGGGAGAACACCAGGATACACAGAGAGATGATGGCGATATTGGCGACTGGCAGCGCTTGCATCATGGCCGGCTCATTGTGATATCTGAGCAGGAAAATAATGCCGGCGATGCCCATGTAGAACACGGATATAGCCAGACCGAGTCGACGGCCCATCAGAAGGTGAGAGACGATCGGAATCAGCAGCACCCAGGCGTGTACGGTGGCCGAGGCTCTGGGGACGGCCATGGCGAACATCATGGCGGTGAAAAACGGGATGGCGTAAGCAATGATCCAACGCTCAAGATGCCGTGTGTCGCGTACCGCCCTGAAAACCAGAATGGCGTAAGCACCCATTGCGATTTCGACAATGGCCAACGGATAACTGCCAGCAAGCAGGTTCAGCGTGGCAAACAGAAGACCCCCCAGCATGGTGAGAACCAGCAACGCCTTTAATACCGCCTTTCGATAGGGGCGTGCCAGGGCTTTCAGGGGTTCTTTGTAACTATCCATGAGGCGAGATCTGTGGTGACCCGGTAACTCAATGTATCCGGGTGTTAAGAATGTGTAGGTAGTGTAAGCACAAGTAAAGTGGGGCGAATTAGATCAGATTTTCAGCAAAAAGTGAGGGTTATTAAGACTAAAGTCGTAGATTTTATATCCGTAAACTGGAATTCACCAACGCCTCGGTCCGGATCCATAAAGACATTTGGGCGGTATAGTATGTAAGACATTGTCAGCGGAGCGAATGATGGGAAGCCAGGTATTGGCCGTCGAAGGGTTAAGCAAGGGTTATATCAGTGGTGATCAGCGGGTGCCCGTGCTGGCGGATCTGTCCTTGTCGGTTTGTTCGGGGAAATCCCTGGCGGTTGTGGGACGATCAGGTTCCGGCAAGAGCACCTTATTGAATCTGTTGTGTGGCCTGCAGGCACCGGATGAAGGGCGCATCGTCGTTGCGGGCGAGTCGTTTGACGATGTCGCTGCCGCAGGCACTGACATACGTTGGTCCGAACTCCGCCGGCGCACCATCGGTGTGCTGTTCCAGGACGTTAACCTGATGCCCGCCCTCTCTCTGCTGGACAATGTTCGCCTACGCACGCACCTGGCCGGCCATCCTGCCGGCGGCGAGCGTGGGTGGTTGGAACGCCTTGGTGTGGGTGGGGAAGCCGACCGTTATCCGGATCAGGTGTCGGGTGGCCAGGCCCAGCGAGCGGCGTTGGCCATGGTGTTCGCCATGGCTCCGGCGTTGATTCTGGCGGACGAGCCCACCGGCAGCCTTGATCGCCACACCGCTGATGAGGTGGCAGACTGCCTGTTCACGGTGCAGCAGCAAACCGGCTGTGCACTGGTGCTCGCTACCCACGACAGGGAACTGGCTTTCCGCTGCGACCATGTTCTAGATCTCAGCACCACTGGTTGACCAATGATGCTCGCGCGCGCCTTCGTCAGCCATTACCGCCGCCACCCCATTCAGCTGTTGGCTTTGGCGTTGATGATTGTGCTGGCAACCATGCTGTGGACCGGGGTAACGGTACTGACCGACCAGGCTCGTCATAGTCTGTTCCAGAGTGAAGATGCGGTGGCGGCTCGCGTTCATGTGATTCGCTCGGATGGGCGACCGGTGGGCGTTGATGACTTCGCGGCCCTGCGAGTGGCCGGCGTGTGTGTAGCGCCCTGGCTGGAGGTGCAACGGCCGCCGCCGGAAGGGCGGGTGATCGGCATCGACCCGCTGGCGATGGGCTGTTTCGGTGACGCCGTCCCCGGCGGCGGTGCCGACTCATTGGAGGGCGCGCCTTTCCTCGATATCAGCGAGGCCGAAGAGCTTTCGAGAGAAGGATACAGCAGCCAGCTATACCTGCTGGCGCGGGATGGGAACAGGGATTTACCAACGGGCTATACCTTGCGTGAGTTTTCCATGGGTCCTTCCACCGGTGAACTGGCAGACAGTTTCCTGCTGAATCTGGACGCCCTGAGCCTTCTGGTGCTTCTGATTACGGGCCTTCTGGTACGCAGTGTACATCGATTGGGGGTTGCTCAACGGCACGGCAGCTTTTCCCTGCTGCATCGGTTTGGTGTGCCTCGCCAGCGGATAACGCGGTGGCTGGCACTGGAGCTGTTGGTACTGACCGGTATTTGTGTTGTACCGGGATTATGGTTGGGGGCAAGGCTTGCCGAAATGCTGGGTAGCGGTTTCGGCCAGGCCCTCGACAGTCTTTTTGATGTGTCTGTCTATGCCGGCACCGAAGGAGCACTGCCCTGGAGGGCTGCCGCCATCGTGGTTTTTCTGGTGTTGGCGGTCTGTCTGGTGGACTGGGTGGTCCCAGCGCGTTGGCGAGTGATGGCTGGTCAGGGCCGGGGCCGAACGATTGCTTTCCTGATGTTTCTGGTCGGGTTGGTGGGGGTTGCCCTGGCCCCGGCCCTGCTCTGGGTCTTTGTCTCAACGGCGATGGTGTTCGCGGGCGCCGGTTGGCTGACACCTGGATGGTTGGCGCTGCTCGCCCGACGACTTTCCAATCGCACCGGCTCACGAAGAGAAGACCCACTTGCCTGCTGGCGGCAACGGGAACTGGCGGTGATGTTCCGGCACCTGGCGTTGCCGGTGGTGGCGCTGCAATTTGCCATGGCCATGGTGCTGGCGGTGCAGGCGTTGGTGACGACCTTTGAGGGCACCTTCGAAACCTGGCTGGCCCAGCGCCTGGCAGCGGAGTTCTATGTGGAGGTGCCCGCGAATGCAGATGCCGACATAGCGGCTGCGCAATTGCAGAGCCTGGACGGCATCGGGCCGTGGCATCGGGTGATCCGTGGCCAGGCACACATTGCGAGGGCGGATTCCGGAAGCCAACGCGGCCTTGGCGATGAGGGTATTGCGGTGGACCTGTTTGCCCTGATGCCAATCAGTGATCTGGTGACAAAATGGTCTCTGTTGGAAAGTGTTGAGGAGCCCTGGCTAAGGCTTGAGACCGATAGCGTAATGATCAATGAGCAGTTGGCCCGGCGCTACCGGCTTGAGGTGGGCGACACGCTCGACATCCGCCTGGCGGATACCAATCGCAGTGCAGAAGTGGTGGCCATCTACGCCGACTACGGGCGACCTGCGGGCGAAATCCTGATGGCCGGCTCGACACTGCCTGCGGCTTTCAAGGCCCATTTCCAAAGCTTTTCAGTGACGCCCGGCAGCGTGGCGAAGGCCGACATTCGCAGGCGCCTGTCGGATACCTGGCAGACGTCGGAACTCACCATCAGGGACAACGACAGCATCCGGGCCCTGGCGTCGAAGGTATTCAGTCAGACATTCGTGCTTACCCGCGCCATCAGCCTGCTGACCCTGCTGCTGGCGGCGACGGCCCTGCTGATTATGGGATGGGTCTTTTTCACCACCCGGGTGAAATACTTTCAGCTGCTGGGCGTTTGGGGATTGCCTGCATCGAAGGTCAGGCGTCAGTTCCGGCGCCTGTCGGTGGCGCTGACCCTCACGGTGACCATTGCTGCATTGCCTCTGGGCGTGTGGCTGACCTGGGTGCTGGTCAGTCGCATCAACCCGCAGGCTTTCGGCTGGTCATTGCCGATGGAGCTGTATCCGTTGTTCTGGATTGAACTGGGTTTGGTGGCCGTGGCGACAGGGCTGATAATCGCCTATCTGATGCGCCAGCAGCTTGGCCACACGGACAGCATTAAACAGGTGGAGCCATGAAAATCCCAACCGGCGTTTCTGCCGGCATACTGGCTGTCGTCCTTGCAGGCTGTACAGACCCGGGCAGCGACACCGGTTTCGCGGGGCTTGCGCAGCAGACCGGCGAGGTGGAGCAATCGCAATTCCAGCAGCCGGAGCCAGGCGACACCCTGGCCTTCCCCGAGGACTGGGGGCCCCATCCGCAACACCGTATTGAATGGTGGTACCTGACCGCTAACCTGGAAACCCGAGATGGTAAGCCGTTGGGGCTGCAGTGGACCCAGTTCCGTCAGGCTTTGAAGCCGCGACCCGCCAATGCAGAACCACCAGACGCCAATGGCTGGCCCCTGGACGCGGCGTGGATGGCACACGCCGCCGTGTCGTTCGGGGGTGAACACTGGTTTGAAGAGAAGCTGGCCCGGGGTGACGTGGGGCATGCCGGGGCTAAATCGGACCCATTGCAGGTATGGCTGGATGACTGGCAGCTGGTTTCGAAACCGGATTCCGGAAATTGGTATTTACAGGTAGAGGGCGGTGACTGGCGCTACGACCTGCGCCTGAGCAACATCGGCAAACCGGTGCCCCATGGACAAAACGGCTTCAGTGCCAAATCCGCCAGTGGCGAAGGGTCGATGTATTTCAGCCTGGTGGATCTGCGCATTGAGGGTACGGTGACCCTTGGCGATGAAACCCTGGCCGTTTCCGGCAAGGGCTGGTTTGATCGCGAGTGGAGCAGCCAGTTCCTGAAAGCTGGCCAACAGGGCTGGGACTGGTTCGCCCTGCATCTGGACGAGGGCCATAAACTGATGGCGTTTCGCTTGCGGGAAGACCAGGGTGCGTTCGTGTCTGGCAGTTGGATAAACGCTGAAGGCGAAGTTGAAACGTTGAACGGGAACGACATCAGCCTGAGCCCGCTCAACTGGCAAGCGTCGCCGCAGGGCAGGGTTCCCGTGGAATGGCGTTTGACGATGCCACAGCATAGCGTGGATGTGCAGATTGTCGCGCCGCCTGGCGACTACTGGAATGCCGGGCTCTACCCGTATTGGGAAAGCCCGGTGACGGTGACAGGTTCCCACGAGGGTGTGGGGTATATGGAACTGACCGGTTACGGTAACTGACCTAGCGGATGACTGGTGGCTGTAGCCCGCCGATCAGTTCCTGAATACCCCGATGCCACTGCTGGCGGAGTTGGTGGAAGTAATCGTTGTGTTCGTCCACCCGGTCGACGAAGCAGGGTTTCAATTCATTGTTGCGGTAGATGACAACATCCAGGGGCATGCCCACCGACAGGTTGCTCTTCATGGTGGAATCGAAGGAAACCAGAGCGCACTGGTAGGCTCTGTCCAGTGAGGATTGATAGTTCACCACGCGGTCGAGGATTGGCTTGCCGTATTTGGACTCACCGATCTGAAAATAAGGCGTTTCTTCGGTGGCTTCGATGAAGTTGCCTTCGGGGTATATGTTGAACAGGCGTGCCTCTTTGCCCCGGATCTGGCCGCCCAGTATCAGTGAGCAGCTGAAGTCCACATGATTCACCTTACCTTCGGGGTTGTCGCGGTGAATAACTTCGCGGATGGTTCTGCCCACCACCTCTGCCGTCTCGAACATGGACGCGGTGGAGAACACATTGGGCTCTTCTGAGCCGGCGCGTTTTTCCAGCAGACTGATCACGCTTTGGCTGGTGGCCAGGTTGCCCGCCGATAAAATCACCAGTGCCCGCTCTCCCGGCTGTTCAAAGACATGCATCTTTCGGAAAGTCGAAATCTGGTCAAAGCCCGCGTTGGTGCGGGAGTCGGATGCGAAAACCAGGCCGTCGGCCAGGCGCATCGCCACACAATAGGTCATGGGGCTACCCTCGGGTCATACTGGATGCGCTCAGTTTAACCGTTTCTGTGCAGAAAGCATGGGGCGGCGTGTGGAATTTGCACAGCTTTTTGTTACTGGCTTTCCCCGGCCATGGTGACCCAGGCGCGGGTATGCAGGTGCTCCATGCCGCCGCCGCTGCGAACACCTCGCACCGGTGCCGCATCCCGGTAATCCAGCCCGGTTGCCAGTTTGATGTGGCTTTCAGCAACATTCAGCAGATTCACCACATCAAAGGTATGCCAGTTATGGCCCAGCCAGGCCTCGGCCCAGGCGTGGGTGGCCAGGTGGTCGTCGCTGAACGTGTGGATGTAACCACTGACATACCGTACCGGCACCCCAATGTGGCGGCAGCAGGAGATGAATACATGGGTATGGTCCTGACACACTCCCGCCTTCTGCTGGAAGGCCTCGGCGGCGGTGTGGGTCACTGTTGTGACGCCGGGCGTGAATTCAATATGCTCGAGGATGCGGTTCATCATTCTCACCAGGCTGCGCTTGTTGGCGGAGAACTGGCTGGCGAAGGCCTTGATGGCCTTGTCGGCGTCGGTCAGTGGGGTGTGGCGCAGGAACACCTCCGGCGGAAACGGTGAATCGTCTTTGGTCAAAGGTTTACCCGTGAGCTCAACCACGCCCTCTGCCGTCAGGGTGATTTCTCTGGCGGCTTTGTCCATGGTCATCACGGTGACAATATTGCCGAAGCCGTCCGTCATCTGGCTGGTTTCGCCGGGGGCGCTCAGGTTCCACTCCAGTATCTTCTGCTGTGGTGTGTTACGGGGTGTCAGGCGCAGATACTGGATGCCTTTGTGCATGGGTTCGTCGTAGGTATAGGTGGTGTCATGGCGGATATTCAGCTTCATTGTTTCCACCCCATGTAGTCTTTCTGGATCTGGCCGGCGATGCGCTGGATGCGTTGCAGGAAATCGGTCAGA
The DNA here is from genome assembly GCF_056857915.1 of Marinobacter sp. B-12. NCBI lineage: Bacteria > Pseudomonadati > Pseudomonadota > Gammaproteobacteria > Pseudomonadales > Marinobacteraceae > Marinobacter > Marinobacter sp. B-12. The sequence continues at coordinate 11,341 of NZ_JBSXOB010000014.1, forward strand.
TACTCATTCAGGCCGCGTTCGGCAATGTACTCACGGTCGCCGTAGCGGATGTTGGCATACAGGCTTGTGGCCAGGCGCCGGGCTCGGCGGGCCTCGCCGCTTTCGATCTGCTCCAGAAGATCCGCGATTTCCTCCAGGCAGGCGTGGAGCGAACGGGGAACATCCGGCTTGAGAATCAGCAGTTCGGCCACATTCATTGGCTCGATATTGTGGCCGTAAGTGTTCTGGTAGGCTTCAAAGGCGGCCAACGAGTGCAGCAGCGCCGTCCATTCGAAGAACGACTGGGTGGGGTGCCCTTCCAGGGATTTGGTGGCCATGTGGTGGCGGATGTTCAGCACGCGAGCGGTGGCATCTGCCCGCTCTATAAACGTACCCAAGAGCAGGAAATGGAAGGCGTCATTACGCAGCAGGGTGCCATAGGCCGCACCGCGAAACACGTTTGAGCGCTCGCGGGTCCAGTCAAACACCCGGCTGGCGGTGGATTCGGTCACCCCTTTATGGCGTAGTTCCTTCAGCTCCATCCAGGCCAGGTTAATACTCTCCCAGACATCTGCGGAAAGATTGCCCCGCACGTGCAGGGCGTTGTCCCGGGCGCTGCGGATGACACTGAACACACTGGCGGGGTGGCGGTCATCCAGAAGCATGAAATCAATCAGGTTCTGGGGGGTAATTTCCGGGTAGAGCTCATGAAAGATTTCACGGCTACCGGTCACCAGCAATGGTACGGATAACTGTTCTTCGCGGTCTTCGGGAACGTCGATCAACGCCATGGTGAGGCTGACGTCCAGCAGGCGGGCCTGGGTTTCCGCCCGCTCAAGATACCGCGCCATCCAGAACAGACTTGATGCAGCTCGGCTCAGCATTCCTCGCCCTCCAATACCCAGGTGTCCTTGGTGCCACCGCCCTGGGATGAATTCACCACCAGCGACCCTTCTTTCAGGGCCACCCTGGTCAATCCGCCGGGTACCATCTGCACTTTCTTACCCGAAAGCACAAAAGGTCGCAGGTCGAGGTGGCGGGGTGCCACGCCTTCGTCTACAAACGTTGGGCAGGTAGACAGGCTCAGGGTGGGTTGGGCGATGTAGTTGTCTGGCCTGGCCTGCAACAGCGAGCGGAAATGGCTCAGTTCTTTTTTGCTGGCTTTGGGTCCGATCAGCATGCCGTAGCCGCCAGCGCCCTGGGTCTCCTTGACCACCAGGTCTGGCAGATTATCGAGGATGTACTTGAGGTCTTTTGGCTTGCGGCCCTGCCACGTGGGGACATTTTTCAGGATCGGTTCTTCGCCCAGGTAGAAGCGGATCATCTCGGGTACGAAGGGATAAATGGCCTTGTCGTCGGCGACGCCGGTGCCCATGGCGTTGGCAAGCACCACATTGCCGGTTCGGTAGGCTGCATACAGCCCGGGAACGCCCAGCATGGAGTCCGGGTTGCCAGCCAGAGGGTCGAGGAAATCATCGTCGACCCGCCGGTAAATCACGTCCACCTGCTGCGGGCCAATGGTGGTCTTCATGTAGACCTTGTTGCGTCGTACAAACAGGTCTGCGCCCTCGACCAGTTCGATGCCCATCTGCCGGGCAAGGAAGGCGTGTTCGAAGTAGGCGCTGTTGAAGCGACCAGGGGTGAGCACCACCACGGTGGGATTGGGGTTCAAGGACGCCGCGCGCAGGGTTTCGCCCAGCAAAGCCGGGTAGTGTTCAACCGGTGCTACCGGGGCCTTGGCGAACAGTTCCGGAAACAGGCGCATCATCATGCGCCGGTTTTCCAGCATGTAGGAGACGCCACTGGGGCAGCGGAGATTATCTTCCAGCACGTAGAAGTCGCCGTCGTTGTGACGGATCAGATCGATGCCGGCTATGTGGGAATACAGATTTCGCGGCAGCTTGAGGTTTTGCATGCCGGGCTGGTACTGGGGATTGGCGAATACCTGCTCCGCACTGATCACACCGGCGCGAATAATGTCGAACTCGTGATAGATATCGAACAGGAAGCGGTTCAATGCGTGCACCCGCTGGCGTAAGCCAGCCTGCAGGCGTTGCCAGTCGCTGGCAGAGATCACTCGTGGGATCAGGTCAAACGGGATAAGCCGTTCTGCCCCCTGGTCTTCGCCATAGACGTTAAAGGTGATGCCCAGGCGTTGGAACAGCACGTCTGCCTCGCGGCGCTTCTCGGCTAACAGCGCTTCGTCGGACCTGATCAACCAGTCCTCCAGCATCCTGCAGCTGGGCCGTACCCGATTATTCTGGTCGAACAGTTCGTCGTAGATACCCTCGGGTGGGGTTTGTATCAACATAACCATGACCCTCTCCTGAACACGCCACCCACCGGATGCGGACGGTCGATATCCAGCCATTCCCATGATGTAAAGGAATAGCAAAAGGCAGGCCACTCTGGCGGCAAACCGTGGGTTTATCACCGGAACGGGTTATTTAAGCAAAGGTCAGGCGGGGGGAAGTGTCAATAAAAAGCATTGCCAGCCGCCAGGAAAGGCGGCTGGCGAGCAAGGGTTATTCCGCGGACGTAGCGCCGATGCGGTGGATGCTGACATCCGCACCGTTGAATTCTTCTTCGTCGGTGAGGCGCAGGCCGGAGATAGCGCTGACAATGCCGTAGACGATCAGGCCGCCGACAAAGGCCACCACAACACCGGCAACCGCGCCGATGATCTGCGACATCAGGCTGACGCCGCCCAGGCCCCCGAAGGCGTCCTGGCCAAAGATGCCGGCGGCAATGGCACCCCATACGCCGCACACACCGTGCAGGGGCCATACACCCAATACATCGTCCAGGCGCTCAATCTTGTCCTGGGCCCACTCAAACATGTATACGAAGATGGCGCCGGCGATGCCACCGGTAATCAGCGCACCGACGGGGTGCATCAGGTCCGAACCGGCGCACACTGCCACCAGGCCGGCGAGCGGGCCGTTGTGGATAAAGCCCGGGTCTTTGCGGCCCACCAACATGGCCACCAGAACGCCACCCACCATGGCCATAAGGCTGTTCACTGCCACCAGGCCGCTGATGCCATCCAGGGTCTGGGCGGACATCACGTTAAAGCCGAACCAGCCGACGGTGAGGATCCAGGCGCCCAGCGCCAGGAATGGAATGTTGGAGGGGGCAAAGGCCACCACACGGCCATTGCGGTAGCGGCCGTTACGGGCGCCGAGCAGGAGCACGGCGGCCAGGGCTATCCAGCCGCCCACGGCGTGCACCACAACCGAGCCGGCGAAATCGTGGAAGGCTGCACCAAACTGGTTCTCCAACCAGGCCTGGAAACCGTAGTTACCGTTCCAGATCATGCCCTCGAAGAAGGGGTATACAAACGCCACGATCAGCCCCGAAGCGATGAGCATGGGGTAGAACTTCGCACGCTCGGCGATACCGCCGGAAACAATGGCGGGAATGGCGGCGGCAAAGGTCATCAGGAAGAAGAACTTGACCAGGTCATAGCCATTCGCGGCCGTCAGCTCTGACGCGCCGGCCATAAAGTGGCTGCCGTAGGCGATGTAATAGCCAATGAAAAAATAGGCCACGGCGGAGATGCCGAAGTCGGTCATGATTTTCACCAGGGCGTTCACCTGGTTCTTGTGGCGCACAGTGCCGACTTCCAGGAAGGCGAAGCCAGCGTGCATGGCCAGTACCATGATGGCACCGATCAGAATGAACAGGGTGTTGGCGCTTTCGGTCAGGGTATGTACTGCACTCGTGATATCCACGGGTTGGTTGCTCCTGATTTTATGGTTTTTATCCGCCGGTCACGGGCGGGTTGTGCATTGATAGCGTGCACACTAAGCAAGGAGTGTTCCATTTTGAGGCAAGTCTAGAGTGGATAGCCGATTAGACGAGTTTCTACTCTGAAATTGGGCGCAATTGAGTTGAAAGCGGGGTGTTTGTGCTTTTTATTGGTGCACTAATGGGGTGAATGCACCAATCTGGCCTCTTACCACAGTAATTCTTCCTGATCCGATTCGTCGGAACTGCGGGAGTCTGATGTGGCGGAACCATCGGCTTCAGGATTCATGAGTTCCCTTAACCGCATCTCCTGTTCCTCGATCGGCCCGGACAGGTCGATGATGATTTCCACGCGACGATTTTTGGTACGGTTTTCGGAGGAGGTATTTGGTACCCGAGGCTCCGTAAACGCAAGCCCCGTGACCGCCAGCCGGGCAGGTTCCAACCGGCCTTCGGCGAGGAGCGCATTGGCAACCGCTGCTGCCCGAGCGGCGGACAGATCCCAGTTGCTGTAGAACCTCTGCGTACGGATGGGGATATCGTCGGTATGGCCTTCGATGGTCAGCTTGCCGGGGATCTCTACCAGTATGTCGGCCATTTCCAAAAGCAGGCCTTCAAACTCCCAGGTCAGATCGGCCGAACCGGAGGGAAAAGCGCCTTTCTCCTCCACGCGAATAACAATTCTCTGCTGTTCCAGGCTGACGTTTACCCGGCCGTCTTTGATGGCGGGTTCCAGAACCGACTGAACCTGCTCCAGGGTATTATCTATTTCCTCCTGAATCGCGGCTTCCACGGCAACGTTGGTAGGGCTTTTCAAGGTTTCCAGCTCGGGCTGTTCGTCAGTTGTTGTCTGTTTGACTTCGTTGAGTACGGTGGGCTCGGGCGGTGCCGGAGAGAACTTATCGAAAATCGGGCTGGTACCCATGGGTATTTCAAGGACGGGCACCTCGCGCTGTACGCCAAACGCTTTCGACAGTTCGCCGGCGATCTGTTTGAACTTTTGTGCGTCGATCTCGGAGAATGACAACAGCAGGACGAAAAAGCACATCAGCAGCGACATCAGGTCCGCGAATGTCACTACCCAGGCGGGTATGCCCGCTTTTTCCTCTTCTGGCAATTCATCCATGACTAGGCGCCTGCGGTCTCGGCTTCTGAGGTTTTCTCACGCTCTTTCGGCGTCAGGTAACTCGACAGCATCTGTTCGATAACCCGCGGATTGGTGCCTTCCTTTATGGCAACCAACGCATCGATATAGAGCGATTGCAGGCGCGCTTCCTCGGTCATTCTCAGCGAGAGTTTGTCCGCGATGGGGGTGGCAATCATGGTGGCGATCATTGCACCGTAGAGTGTGGTTAGCAGGGCCACCGCCATAGCAGGACCGATGGATTTCGGGTCTTCCATATTGGACAGCATCTGCACCAGACCGATGAGCGTGCCGATCATGCCCATGGCGGGGGCCACGTCTGCCATTGCGGTAAAGACTTTTGCGCCAGACCGATTGTGATCCAGCGTCAGTAAGCGTTCTTTGGAGAGCAGGTGTTTGATGGTTTCGGCGTTCTGACCATCGACCAGCATCTGTATTCCCTGGCCAAGAAAGGGCGAGCCGACTTCACGGTCTTCCAGGCCCAGGACACCTTCCTTGCGGGCAATATTGGCCACTTCTATCAGCTCATCAATGCTTTCACGGGTGTCCGGCAAGCGGAATTTGAACGCTCGAGCGGCTACTTTGAAGGCGCTGAAGAACTGGCTGAAGCTGAATTTCGCCAGCACGACAAGCATGGTGCCACCGACCACAATCAGTATTGAGGGAGGGTTGATGAAGACATCCGGCGATACGCCAAGTATGACGGCAGAAGCAATAAGCAGGATGGCCCCAACGAGGCCGATCAGGGTGGCAAAATCCACGAGAGCTCCAAAGGGTTTAGTGATTCAGAGGGCTTTTGAAGATTAACGGTAGTCCACAATTGAATCAATCGCTATCCGTAAGCGTTTGTGTTTCTGTTTTAAGATCTTTCCACGCCGCGTAACGAAGCAGGTCGGATTCCACCAGGGCCAGGCATGCGGCCACCACACCGGCGTCGTCCAGCAGGCCGAATCCCAGCAGCAGGTCCGGAATCAAATCCAGGGGGTTGAGCACGTAAACAAGGGCGCCGGCTATTGCCGCAATGCTTTTCCAGGGTACTTCCCGATAGTTGCCTTGCCAGTAGTCCCTCAGCATGGAAAACATCAGCCGGATGTCAGTACTGAAGCGGCTCAGTTTGCCACTGTTCCTGACTTTGTCCTCAATGGCTTGCTGGCGGTCGAGCAGGGCTCCCACATCTCTGCGGTGAACCTTGTCAGCCTCCTGATTCAACTGTTCGTTTGCCGTGCGCTTGCTAAAACCTGTCATCGGGCTATTCCTGTGGGGGATGGCCTTGCAGCTCCATGATCCATGAAGCCTGCGACAATGCCAAGGATGTTTGCGAGGCGATTTCCGATCATGGTTATACTGGTGGCATGACCGATTACGTGAAACAGAATCCCTCGTCCTTTCCTGATGCGCTTTTGTGCGAAGCCCGAGGTCTTGAAGTTCTGGCAGACACTCTCAAGGCGGCTGGTGTCAGCAGGCTGCATGTGCCGGAGGTGAAAGCCGTATCAGCCCGCGAGCTGGTCATTCCAAAGATCGATTCCGGCCCGGCGAGCGAGGAAGCCATGGCCGCGCTTGGCGAAGGCCTGGCACAGATGCATGCGGTACGTCAGCCTGAGTACGGGTTCGACGCCGATAATATGATTGGGTTGTCACCACAGAAGAACCGTCTGACAGACGATTGGGGCGCGTTTTTCCTGAGAAATAGATTGGGTGTACAGGTAGGCATGATCGGCAATGCCCATGTCCGGAAAGAGTTTGAAGCGGTGCTTGAGCGTCAGTGCGACGAGCTCGCCCGGTTTCTGAATGAGCATTGCGAACACCCAAGCCTGCTTCACGGCGACCTATGGTCCGGGAATGTCCTGTTCGACAGCGCCGGGCCATGGCTCATTGATCCGGCGGTTTATTACGGTGACCGGGAGGCGGACATTGCCATGACAGAGCTGTTTGGTGGCTTCTCCTCGGCTTTTTATCGTGCCTATGACCGGGTCTACCCCAGAACGGATGTCTACGACACCAAACGGGCCATCTACAACCTGTACCACACTCTCAATCACTACAACCTTTTCGGAGCATCCTATCTGAGCGCCTGTCGCCACAACCTGGATGTGGTGGCCTCGCTGTAAGCGTGGCCGCTACCACCAGGCCTTGTCCCACATTTCCGGATTGGCCCAGTTGTCGGGGTTGTTCCAGGCGCGTTTATGGTTGTAGCTGTCGATGTTGTAGGTGTAGAGCGTAAGTGGGCTGTCTTCGTCACCAAGCTCGGCCTGCCTGCGGAAGCCCAGCCCGATGAAGTCCGTAAACGACCACCCGGGGCAGTCTGTCACCACAACGGCAATCTGGTGAGTGCCGTAGTTGCGCAATTGGCCTAATAGAACCTGACCTTCGTCGTGACTCAGGTGTTCGAGTGTGTTGGTCACCAGAGCCAGGTCCTGGGTCTCGGGCAGAGGGAAGGCATCGTTGGGGGCGTTGGTGTTCAGGGTGGTCATGGCCGACTCGCTGTGGTGCCGGCACCAGTGATCCCCAACCTCACCAGCGACCTCGCCACAAACCACCAGTGTGGCCGGTTGGCAGGTGTCGATAATGCGGGCCAGGGCCTGCTGCGGAGTGGTCATGTCTGGTGTGTCCGTCTGGAATGGAACAACCAGTATCACACCAGCCTGTCGGCGGCATCAAGAAGATGCACGCCGACAGCGTTCAGCAAGCAACAGTCTTACAGCTCCTGAGCCGTTGGACGCAGGATAATTTCGTTAATATCCACGTCCGCAGGCTGTTCGATGGCATAGACGATGGCCCGCGCCACCGCATCGGAGTCAATCGCCACCTTGTAGAGCTCATCCGCTGCCTGTTTGGCATCCGGGTCAGTGATGGTGCTGGTCAACTCGGTGTCGATGGCGCCCGGTGAGATGTTGGTGCTGCGGATCTCGTCGCCGGCTTCCATGCGCAAGCCTTCAGACAGCGCCTTCACCGCGTATTTCGTGGCGCAATAGACAGCGGCGCCGGGGAACAGTTTGTGTCCGGCGACGGACGACAGGTTGATCACGTGCCCGCTGTGTTGTTCACGCATGGTTGGCAGCACGGCCGCGATGCCATACATCACGCCTTTGATATTGACGTCCACCATCTGGTCCCACTCGTCGACCTTCAGGGCGTCCAGTGGCGCCAGCGGCATCAGGCCGGCGTTGTTGATCAGCACATCGATCCGGCCGAAGGCTTCTTTCGCGGCAGCTGCCAGGGACTCAACCTGATTGCGGTCGGTCACGTCGGTGACCTGCCAGATGGCCTCGGCACCTTCGGCTTTCAGATCCTCTGCCAGTTTGGACAGGCGGTCTTCGCGCCGGGCTGCAAGTACCAGCCGGGCTCCCCGCGCGGCGAGGCGGCGTGCCGTTGCCTCACCCAGGCCACTGCTGGCACCGGTGATAATCACGACTTTGCTATTGATTGGGTCGTTGGTATTGCTCATGGTTTGACTCCTTACTCGTGTGAAAGTGTTGTTCAAACGCTGGGTTCAAGTTCCTTCAGCGTCGGGTAATCGGTGTAGCCGCGCTCATCGCCGCCGTAGAAGGTGCTGTCATCCCATTTGTTCAGTTCCGCATGCTGGCGGAAACGTTCAGGCAAGTCGGGATTTGCAATGAACGGACGGCCAAAGGTGACCAGGTCACAGCGGTCATTGCCGATGCGTTTGCGAGCTTCCTCGGCGGTGTAGGCGCCGTTGGCGATATAGGTGCCCTTGAAACCTGCCTGAATGGCATCGATCACGGACTCCGGGCGACCGTTCGCGTGGTTGCCCTGGAAAGAATCTTCGACGACTTCGATGTAGCTGATACCCAAGTCGTTCAGTCGTTTAGCAAACTCGCCAAAGGTTTCGACCGGGTCCTCGTCGTACATGGCGTTGAAACTGCCGGTCGGGCTGACCCGAACACCGACGTTGTTCTTGCCCCAGACGTCGATCACGGCTTCGATCACCATCAATGGCAGGCGCATCCGGTTTTCAACGGAGCCGCCAAACTCATCATTGCGGTGGTTGCTGCCGCTCTTGAGAAACTGGTCCAGCAGGTATCCGTTGGCGGCGTGTACTTCCACACCATCAAACCCGGCCGCTTTGGCGTTCAGCGCTCCCTGGCGATACTGCTCCACAATGTCTGACATTTCGTCCGCTTCCAGGGCTCGTGGCTCGGGCACGTCAACCATGCCGGAATCGGCGCTAATATAGGTCTTGGCGCCCTCGGGTTTGATCGCCGATGGAGCCACGGGCTTGTTACCATCTGGCTGCAGCGCCGTATGGGAAATTCGGCCAACGTGCCAGAGCTGCATGTGAATGCGGCCGCCGGCCATGTGTACCGCACTGGTGACCTCGCGCCAGCCCTTAATCTGTTCTTCCGAGTGTATGCCTGGCGTAAAGGCATAGCCCTTGCCCTGCGGAGACACCTGGGTCGCTTCGCTGATGATCAGCCCTGCGCCGGCACGCTGCTGGTAGTACTGCGCGTTCATGTCGTTCGGCACGTCTCCAGGCTGACTGGAGCGGGAACGGGTCAGGGGCGACATCAGCACGCGGTTGGGCAGTGTGAGGGTGCCGAGATCGTGCGGTTGAAACAGTGCGTCGTTTACGTTGTTCATTGATCACTCTCCTTGAGGATTAACTGAGTGTAATTAGACCAGTCTACTAGTAATGACTGAAAAAAATGTGGGCGTTCAGTGAAGGCCAAGACATTGGCGGAAAAAGACCCGCACAAACCGCTCCATGGGCTCGGTAGACTTCAGAACCTTGGCTCTGAGAATGGCGCCTTCCCAGCCGGAAAGCAGAAAGCTGGCGACGTCGGCAGGGTCGATGGATGCATCGATATCGCCGGCCTGGCGAGCCTCTTCAACACAACGCTCAAAGCGTTTTTCCCAACCCTGGAAAACGGTGTCCAGGCGCCTGCGGAAGGTTTCGTTTTGCCCGGCCAGCTCCTGGCCAAGATTGCCAATCAGGCAGCCCCGGGTGAATTCGCAGCTGGTCATGGTTTCCAGACCAGTGTCGAAGTAGGCCCTAAGGCGGTCCACCGCCGAGCGGGTGTGGTCGTTCAGAATCCGATCCAGCTTGGTGTCGTATTCCTGCGCAAAGGTGTCGATGACAGCCAACCCGAAATCGTTCTTGCTGCTAAAGTAATGGTAGAACGACCCTTTGGGTACACCGGCGGCGGTCAGCACGGCATTGATGCCCGTCGCGCCGAAGCCTTTTTGACCAATCAGGTCGGCGCCGGTGTGGATGATGTGATTGCGGGTGTCGTTCGATGTCATGGCTGGTATATTAGACCGGTCGTCTAGTAAGCGTCAAACCCGTAAAACCCGAGACATTTTATTCCGAACCACGTTCAAGGAGTCTGCCAGTGATCAAATCCCGTGCTGCGGTGGCGTTTGCCCCCAACAAACCGCTGGAAATTGTGGAAGTGGATGTTGCCCCGCCCCAGAAAGGGGAGGTGCTGGTGCGTATCGTTGCCACCGGCGTCTGTCACACGGACGCCTACACGCTGTCCGGCGCCGATTCCGAAGGTAATTTTCCGGCCATCCTGGGCCACGAAGGCGGTGGCATTGTTGAGGCGGTTGGTGAAGGTGTCACCTCCGTCGAAGTGGGTGATCACGTGATCCCTCTTTATACCGCCGAATGTGGAAAATGTAAGTTCTGTACGTCTGGCAAAACCAACCTGTGTGGTTCCGTGCGCGAAACCCAGGGCAAGGGAGTGATGCCGGACGGTACCTCCCGTTTTTCCTACAAGGGTGAGCCTGTCTATCACTACATGGGGTGCTCCACCTTCTCGGAATACACGGTATTGCCGGAAGTTTCCCTGGCGAAGATACCCAAGGATGCACCACTGGACAAAGTCTGCCTTCTGGGCTGTGGCGTCACTACCGGTATCGGCGCGGTGCTGAACACAGCTAAGGTGGAGGAAGGCGCGACGGTCGCTATCTTCGGTCTCGGCGGAATCGGCCTGGCGGCGATTATTGGCGCCACCATGGCCAAGGCCAGCCGCATCATCGCCATCGACATCAACCCCGGCAAGTTCGATATCGCCAGACAGCTGGGTGCCACGGACGTAGTGAACCCCAAGGACTACGACAAGCCGATTCAGGAAGTCATCGTTGAAATGACAGACGGCGGTGTGGACTACTCCTTTGAGTGTATCGGCAACGTCAACGTGATGCGCTCAGCCCTGGAGTGCTGTCATAAAGGCTGGGGTGAATCCATCATCATCGGCGTGGCCGGTGCCGGTGAGGAAATCAGCACCCGGCCGTTCCAGCTGGTCACCGGCCGGGTCTGGAAAGGCTCTGCCTTTGGTGGTGTGAAGGGCCGGACGGAACTGCCGGGTTATGTCGAGAAGGCCGAGAAAGGAGACATCCCGCTGGACGTGTTTATTACACACAACATGCCCCTTGAGGACATCAACGAGGCGTTTGAGTTGATGCATGAGGGGAAGAGTATTCGGACGGTTATTCATTTCTGACGTAAGCTTTGGTCTTTTCCCGGGGAGCCGCCACAGGCTCCCCGGCGATTCCTGCCTTCCTTATTCCCTCCTGATGTAGATCTTTCAATCAAGCGTATAGCGCTAATCAGTCTTGGGTTAGTACAAGTTTGCGCTGCCAAATTGGTTGTTGATTGACCATCTAAATTTATATAAAGTGAACTCATTAACAATAAGTAAATGAGGCGAGAGATGTTTGGTCAATCACTTGCGGGCGCTACCGTCCTTCAGGGGGCACATCCGGAAGAGGTGTCTTCGTTCGTTAATCAGCATATCGGGCAGCATCGCCTGGAAATGCTGGGAGAGCAGAAACGGAAGTCCAGTCTCAGCTTCAGGGAATTTGCCGGGTTTGGGATGTCCCAGCTCAGCTACGGTAATCATGTACGGGTAAAAAGCCCCGAACTTGAGTCCATCTACCACTTTCAGGTGGTCACTCGGGGTGAGTGTGTCTGGCATCAGGCGGGCGAGCGCATGAAGGTTCGCAGTGGTCAGGCGGTTATGGTGAACCCGTATGAAAAAATTGATCTGGAATACTCGGATGATTGCGAAAAGCTGATCATCAAGGTTCCGGAGTATGTGCTCAATAATGCCCGTGAGTTGTCACACGGTCGGTTGCCGGAGGATGGCATTCGCTTTATCCGGGCGCCTGTGGAACTGCGGCTGTGTCCGGCACTGATCAACATCATGGAGGCGGTACTCTCCGAGCTTGACGATGCTGAGGATGAGGATATAAACCCGGTTTGCGGCGCCTATCGTGAAATCATCCTCAAGAAGCTGCTGAAGGTGTTTCCCAGTAACTGGTCATCTCAGGAAAAGGGGCCGGCCTGTACACCTACCCTGGGTAAAATGCTCCGTTACATTGAACAGAACGTGCATCGCAACATCGATATTGAAGAGCTTTCCAGTGTCTCCAACATGAGTGTTCGATCCATCTACAATGCGTTTTCCAAGGCCTTCGCAACAACCCCGAAGTGTTACATCAAACAGTTGAAGCTGCAGAAGTTGCGGGAAGATCTCCTGCAGGGGAAGTGCCGGAATGTCACCGAAATTGCGTTGGATTATGGCTTCAGTCACCTGGGCCGGTTTTCCTCTGACTATCGAAAATCCTTTGGCGAGTTGCCCTCCGAAACCATGCGAATGGCCGGTTAATCCCGGCCATTGCCCTCCCGCTGTTGCCCGCAAATCTGCCGCGTTACCCGGTCACTGCATTCCCGGACCTGTTCGAACAGGAATGAGCCTTCGCTGATGTCAGTGTCCCGGTCAAGACCCAACAGGGTGATGACAGTGACGATGCTGCCGTTGATGTCGAAGACCGGGCGGCTCAGCACATTGATTTCGGGTAGATAGTCACTGAAAAACGCGCAGTAGTTGTCCCGCTTGATGGTCTCCAGATGGGGTTGCAGTTCTTCCCGGGTGACGGGTTTGCCCCGATGTTTCGGGAGTGACTTGGAGTTCTTGTAGTACTGGTCCACCAATTCCTTTCGCCGTTCCGCTGGCAGGTGGGCGAGGTAAATCCTTCCTGACGCGGAGTTCAGTGGCGACAGTTCGGCGCCCAGTCGGACGTTGACCGAGATCGGCTGGCTTGAATCCAGCCACTTGATGATCAGCGGGCCGTTCCCGTTCCAGACGGTGACCGACACGGTTTTGTCGGTTTCCTCGTTGAGCCGGTCAACGGCTTCATAGCTCAGTTGAATGGGATTGATGCGACGGAGCGCGGAAATACCGAGGGTCAGGCTGGAATTACCCAGGGTGTACTGGGTCTGGTTTACCTGATTGATGTAGCCTTCTCTCAGCAAACTGACGAGGTATTTGTGGGCACGACTGGGTGAGAGGTCCAGGGCCCCCGACAGCTCTTTGAGGGTGGGTGGCCTGGAAGCCACGGAGATGTAGTTGAGGATATGCAATCCGATTTCCAGCGAACCGATTCCCTGCCGCTTTGGGCTTTCTTCTGCTATGGACGTTACCGTTTGCAATTGACTGGTGCTGCCTTGTACCAGCGGAAAACAGGTGCCCTGGAGACGGCGGGCACCTGTTTTGCGGGTTGTTGGCAAGGATACCAATTCTGAAGGTCCGGATCAGAATTTGTACTTGGCCATGACCTCAACCTGCTGGCCTTCGGGCAACAGTGGGCCGAAGGCGAGATTGTACTTTCGCCACTCTATCCCGGCTTCCAGATCCTGGGTGATGTTATGGATCAGGTTAACGCGGGACTGGTTGGAACGGCCGAAGATGCGGGAATCCCCATCATCGACTTTTTCATAGATGGCTTCGGCTTTGAAATAGCCACCGATGCTGAATTTGGTGTCGTTGAACTCGCCGAGTTCGAGAGCGTGAACGGCGGGGGCCGCGCTGAGACCGGATGCAATAGCGAGCGCTAACAATGAATGTCGATAGTTCATTTGCCTTCTCCTTGTTGTTTGGCATTTGAACTATCGGTTATTCAGGCGTGGGCAAATATCCGGTTAGTGAACATTTCTATCCGTTTTTTGTAGCTATGTACATTCTGTTGCCTTCCAGTTCCCCGGGTAAACCGCATAAAAAATGCTTGCCCGATCGCCTTCGTACCGGAGTTCCGTACCTTCAGGAATCCAGAGAATGTCCCCGGGGGCGGCTTCGAGCACGCCTTCGTTGACCACGAGGCGAAATACGCCTTCGATCACATACACGACCTCATCGTACAGTACTGTCCAGGCGACGGAGCAGGCGTCGAAATGGGCGACGCCGGCGCCCATGGTATTGCTCATTTCGATGCTGACGGCCCGCGCTACTTCAGCGTGCCCCGGCGGGCCTCCACGGTGTTTGAAATTCAGGCTTGAGTGGCGAATCAGTGTTGCGGCCAAGGGGGCTCCTTTTGTGTTTCGGTCGGAGTGTCAGACTTCTGAACGACTGGCAAATCGTGCTATCGCCATGCGCAAAGGCACGCCCACCCTCAGCAGCGGTTTCGGTGGTAGTCGGGAAGGGGAGCCCGATACTTCAAGCATGTCGGAAAGCAGTTCGGTTTTCTTTCCGCACGCCATGTCCGCCAGCATCATGCCGGATACGGTACCCCGGGCGGCGCCAACGCTCTGGTCGCAGCACGAGAGGTAGATCCCCGGTTCTATTTCTCCAAAGTAGGTCTCGAAGTTGCCGGACAGGCCGCTGGCTCCGCCCCACGTGTACTCGAATTCCACATCCTTGAGTTGCGGGTAGCGCGCATCAAACGCTTTCCTGTGCCGCACTCCAAGGCCAGGCAATAGGTCCTGAGGCGTATTGTAGTCGTGGGCGTAACGATAGGAATTACGGATAATAATTCGCCGGTCCTGTGTCATGCGGACCGTCGTGCCGGCGTGGTCCGCCGGTGTGATTCCCCAATCGAGCTGCCCGCCATAGCGTTTCATCTGATCATCCGTCAGAGGTTTGGTCATGCTGGCGAAGGTCATGACTGGCAGTATACGGTCGCGCATGAAACCGAGTTCGGCGGTGAAGATATTCGTACCCAGTATTAGTTTGCGGCATTTGATGCTGGAGTTTCCGGTTTTCAACAGAAAACCGCTTTCCGTCCGGGTGATTTCAGTAACCGCCGTGTTCTCGGCGATCTGAACGTTGTCTGGCATATTGTCTGCCAGCCCGCGCATCAATGCCGCGGGCTGCATTAGTGCGCCACCCGGCGTAAAAATCGCAGAGCTGTAGAAGTCTGTTCCGAAGACTGACTTGATCCGTTCGCGGGGGATTCTCTCGTAACTTTCGCCAAAGCCTTTCAGCAGTTCTTCGTAATGGCTGAGAAACTTCTCCCCTCGCGCGCCCACGGCGGCCTGATATTTGCCGGCAGGGGACCACTGGCAGTCAATGCCGTATTGGTCGATCTGGGTTTTCAAGTAGTCGATGGCGGTCCGGTTCAGGCAAACCAGTTTGCGCTTCAGATCGTTGTCATTCGATTCCAGGTCCCGTTTATGGGGCTGGTCAATAACAAAACCCGAGTTACGCCCAGATGCGCCTTGGCCAATTTTGAGCGCTTCGATGAGAAGGAACCGTTCGTTGGGGCGGTTTTCAGCCAGTCGACGCACCGCTGCGCAACCGACGAAACCGCCACCAATCACGACGGTATCCACTCGCACATTGCTCATGAGCTCGGGAAACGATGAAACGTTGTCGAGGGCTTCGTACCAGCCGCAGTGGCCATCGTATTGGGGAAGAATCATTGCCTGTATCGCTCATTGCTGTGTTGCGGTATCAAGGCCCAGTGGTTCGGGCCTGTTCGCGTTACACAATGATTATTCGCGTCAACTATTAGATAATCTACATTTAGAGAGCAATGTGATTAAAAATTATAGGTATAATTAGCTGTGCTTATGCAATGGTGATTTTTAACAATGGACCCGAATCTTCTCGATACTCAGTTACTGAGCACGTTTGTAACAATTGCCGAGTCTCAGTCCTTGACCGACGCGGCCAATCGGCTGTCGGTCACACAGTCAGCAATTTCCCAGTCGTTGAAACAGCTTGAGGGTATAGTCGGGGCGGAATTGATCGTCCGTCGCACGCGGCCGGTACAGCTCACGGCAACAGGGCAGGTTCTGAAGCGCAGTGCAGATACCATCCTTGCGGATCTACGCCGGTTGAGCGTGCAACTGAGGTCTACGGCGGAAATGAACCTGGTTCAGTGTCGCCTGGGGCTTGTGACATCCTGCTCAGAGGTATTCGGCAGCAGACTTATCGCCAGGCTGAGTAGCCGAATCGAACGACTGACGCTACGTAGCGGTATGACGCCAACGTTAACGCAGGCGTTCCTGGATCGTGAAATTGACATTCTGGTTTCCAGTGAGCCGATGCACGATGTCGCCGGGCTTGAGCGGGTCCGTCTTTGCCGAGATCCAATGCTGGCGGCAGCATCAACCAGAATGTTGGAGGGTGTGGATGTGAATCATGGCGCGCCAGGTTGGGTAGAGAGACTTTTACAGTCCAAACCGCTCATCCGCTATGGGCGCAACACGCATATAGGCGCCTTGAGCGAAGTGACAATGCGGCGTATGCGGCTTCAGACCAGTGTTCGATATGAAACCGACGATACGCATACGTTGATGAGCTTTGTTCAGGATGGACATGGCTGGGCAATACTCAGTGGGCTGTGTCTTGCCCAGGTGTTGTATAGGACAGAGGGGGTCCGTTTTATCGAACTTGATGCCAGCCGTCATGCACGCGAGCTGTATCTGTTGGCGAGGGAAGGGGAAATGGGCGATATCCCCTCACAGGTGGCGGAAAGCATTCGAACCCTTTTGCGAGAGGATATCGTGCCTGATCTGGCTGCTCGCGCTCCTTGGCTGAACAAAGATCATTTCGCAATAGACCTTGAGGCCTAGTTCGATGGCGCAGAAATACGGGTGGTGGCCGATGTTTCACCCGAATAGGAGGGGTCTTCCCTGACATGCTCAAGCAGCCAGTTACGGAACTCCTCGACACCGGGCTTTCTTCTGGCCTGCTCCTCGGGTTCAAGCATGTAGAAATGGGCCTCGGTATTCAGCTCTGTGGGAACGGGGCGCACGAGTACCCCGTTGTCCAGATATTGTTCGACCAGTTGCTGCCAGCCAAGGGCAATTCCCTGGCCGTTGAGTGCTGCCTGGATCAGCATGGGATAGTTGTTAAGGTTGAGTCTGCGGCGGGGCTCGATCAGTTTCAGTCCGGCAGAGCGAAACCATTCTTTCCAGGTCAGCCAGTTCTCATTGGAGTCTAGCCAGAGCTGAGTTGTACCAAGCACCTCTTCTGGAGCGTCCGCAGTCTGGCGCTCCAGGAAAACCGGGCTACAAACGGGGTAGACCCGTTCACGAAACAGGGGGGTTACAGACGTTCCCGTCGGGGCCTTCCGATAATAGAACAGAGCTACATCGTACTCTGAGCTACGCACGCCCTTCAGAGAATCCGTTGCCAATATGCGGACATCGATATTCGGATAGAGGTCCTGGAACTTCGGCAGTCTCGGCAGCAGCCAGAGCGAGGCCATCGCGTTTGAGGTGGCCACTGTGATCTGCTTGTTCGACCGCCATTGCAGGACATCGCTTGTCGCGTCGGCCAACACCTGCAGGGACTGTTGCACGCTGGCGTAGTAATCCGTGCCGGTTTGCGTCAGCCCCAACTGGCGCTTGTCCCTGACGAAGAGTGCGCGGCCCAGGTATTCCTCAAGGTGCCGGATCTGCCGGCTGACGGCTCCCTGAGTCACACTCAGCTCGGAGGCCGCCTGAGTGAAACTCATATTGCGCGCGGCCGACTCGAAAGCCACCAGGCTGTTCAGAGGAGGTAAGGGTTTTATTTTCACCGGTTTCTCTCTGGCAAAGTTGGTACTTGTTATTAGCGGAGCTGATTGGCGAGCGAAAGTCTGTCGGATTCCGACGCCTCTTCGCTGCCCTGACTGTACTCACTTTCCTCTATTTTCGACATCGGGGCTAGTGCTGAAAGCCCGAGTTCGGCACGCAGCGTCTTCATCAAAGAGACCGACATAACCAGCAGCAAAACGGCAATGGGCATACCGGCAACAATCGTTGCTGTCTGCACTGCCTTCAGTCCCCCGGCGTAGAGCAACCCGCCAGCGATAAGAGCCTGCATCACGCCCCATATCAGTCGTAAGGTCATGGGAGGTTCGAGACTGCCCCGGGTGCTCAATGTACACAATACAAGCGTACCCGAGTCTGCGGATGTTATGAAATAGGTAGCAAGAAGCAGGATAATTAAAACAGATAGGGACTGGCCTATAACGCCGGAATCGAGTTTCGAAACGAGTGTGAATATCGCCGATGTGGTCTCGGCCTGAGTCGCCAGAAGGATGTCACCGCCCTTGAACTCCGCGGCCTCATCGACCAGCAGGCCCGCCTCTACCTGACTCTGGTGAGCAGCGTGGTCATCCTGCTCCATCTTCAATGCTGCTCCTCCGAAGACGGACATCCAGATAAATGTGATCAGCGTGGGTACTATCAGGGCGCCGGCAATCAGTTCACGAATGGTCCTGCCCCGCGAAATGCGTGCGATGAAGATGCCAACGAAAGGCGCCCAGGTCATCCACCACGGCCAGTAGAAGGCCGTCCACCAGTTTTGCCATCCACTGTTTTTCTGCGCGTCGCTCCAGGTACTCAGCGAGACAACGTTAGCGAGGTAGTCGCCAGTGCTTTCTATGAGGGTGTTGAGGAGGTAACTCGTTGGCCCGATCAGAACGACTGTAACCACTGATATGTTTTGACCTGTCAAATGGTTGCGCAATGTTCGTTGTTACACCTCCGGTTAAGCACGTTGGATCAGAGCACGGCCAGGCAGTTTGCGACGGTGGATCATACTGATATACGTGGATTGGTTACCGACCTG
>NZ_JBSXOB010000015.1:0-25143 GCF_056857915.1 Marinobacter sp. B-12
GATGCAATACATGAATTTCCACAAGTGTCTCCTGAGTCAACATCGGCCGCCGCCCTGATCATGGTATTAGGCGGCCATTTTGCCCCAGGTGGGTCAATTTTAAGTCGGCGCTAGTGGGTCAGTATTACTCCGGCGGTGACATTATCGGCACTGCCACCGCCGCCAGTATCTGGAACTGCGGCGCCATCGGCGTGGCGGTAGCCTACCACCATCTTGAAATTGCCATTGCCCTGAGTGCGCTAAACTTCTTCACGCTGCGCTATATGGGCCGGCTGGTGCGGTCAGTGACAGGGGAGCCTGTGGTTGAAGATGGGCATGCGACCAAGCCTGTGGAAGTTCGGGAGTCTGATAACGAAAAAAGCCCCTGAAATCAGGGGCTTTTTTTGCGGTTGGTTGGTGGAGACGGCGTCCCTATAAAAACATCTATAGGATTTTGATTTAGTTATAGTTGTTAAATAATTTTTTGCCGTTACCCGCAATGTTACCCACAATTTTGCTTCATGAGGAGCTTTTTACTGAACCAGCTTGTATCGGAATCCGGAAATATTAGTTAGCTACTAATTAGTTATGTGATCTATATTAGATCGATCTCCGGTACCCCAGCAGAGGTCAGCAGTTGGAAAAGCTCATCTACCTTTACCCGACCACCACGCTCTGAGCAAAAGGTAAAGATTGCTCTTTGTTTGGCTCGAGAGAGTGCTACAAAGAAAGTTGCAAGCCCTTCAGCGTTTCCTGGTGTATGTGACCACCATGTTTGATCATCAAGCCCGAGAAAGACAATTGTGTCGTACTCAAGTCCCTTGCTCTTATGTACTGTCATCAGAGGAATCTGGTCAACACCTTCGAATAAATCTACGCACGCCTCCCAAGATATTGCGTTTTTGGCAGATTCGGCAAGGTACTCGCAGAAGGCTTCTACCATGATTTCCAGAAGATCCCCTGTAGAGTACTGAACGTAAGAGCGTGCAAATTCCTTCAGGCCCAAGAAGTCAACGATCTTATTCGATATCAGGTGGGCGTTGGTCTCAGTCGGTGGTAGGCCCTCCATTGTTTCGCGAAGGTCTTTTAAAAAAGATTCGAATTCAGATTCAATGCGTCTTTCTGCAACATCGTCAGATGGAGGAACAGCTCGGAGCTCCCTCACCGCGTTAACGCATAGCTCCCATGCCCTTGGTGCCTGGCGTGAAGCCCCTAGTCGCATCAAGGCGATTGCAGTACAGGAAAAATGGTCGGATAAAAGATCTTGGAGCGTCGTTTTGCCTATTGCTTTGCTTTCGTTCCTTACCTGTAGACCTTGTTTCATAAGTGGGGTAACAAGGTTTTTCTCGAAAATGTCGGCCCTTTGTTTTACCAGGATGGCGTAATTTCGAGGAGTATTTCCTCTATCCCTCATATCGGTGACTAGCCAGCTGGCCAAGTACTCCACCTCATCGCTGATTCGAGTTGAGCACCATACCTGAGCGACGTCCCCATCTATTCTATTGACTGATTGAGACTTGGATTCGGTAACACCTTGATCGAGAGCTTTGGCAACAACATGTTGAATCTGAACAAGTTCTGGAGAAGAGCGAAAATTGAATAACAAAGGAATGCTGGTAGCATTGAAGTCGTGGCTGAACTGTTCAAAGGCATCAATTCTGGCGCCTGCCCAAGTCATTATTCTCTGTTTGTTGTCTCCCACTGCGGTGACGCTGATTTCTCCACCACTGAATGCTGAAAGAAGAAAATCGTACTGTGCATATGTCGTATCTTGGAATTCATCAACAAAGACAAAAGGGTACGTTAGCTGCAAAGCACGCCTTACATGAGGTACCGCGCGCAACAAGAGCTCTGCTAGACGGTTCAGCGCAACAAAAGTCAGCTTGGAGGAGTGGTAGGACCGCAAAAGTTCGTCCCACCAACACTGAATAATAAATTCGGTGGCCGTTTTAGGTGTATGACGAGCAATGGGAAGTCTATGAGCTCCGACCCAACGCGACTCGAAGGTATTTGGGCTGAAATCCGGTACCTCACCTGGCCATTGAGCCGCGGAGCCCGCAAGGAACTGTTCGATCTTCCGGCGTGGTGGAAATTCAATGTCATATCGTTCTGTCGGACGCCAATCGGCCGGTATGGCCGCAAGGAAGCGATCAACTAGGCTTTTTGTGAAGGCATCAAAGGTCACCGAGGAAAATCGGTTCGATAATTCCTCCGGACACCGCTTTTTTACACGCTCTCCTAAATTCGAGGCTGCGTCACTTTTAAATGAAATTGCGAGTATTCGATATGGTGCAGGGCATATTCCTGTCTCAAGTAAGTAGGCAGCCCTTTGAGCCAGAAATTCCGTCTTGCCTGCACCGGGCCCGGCAAAAACGCACGTTGAGCTATCGTTTTTTAGCGCCTGCCACGCAGCTGGTTCCAAGTCTGCTATGCCTCGCGGGTGCCATTGATGCGGTTGGGTGAGCAACATTCGAGCCGACCTTCGATTATTGGGGTGTTAGGTTGTTAGCCACTGTTGCGATGAGAGCCTTCAGCTCCTCAGGCGCTTGCGCTGACAGTTGCTCGGTGGGAATGCTGCTCAATACACGAACATGTGTGCTGGGCTTTCCCCTCCCCAGGAAGAGGTAGCGGTACCAACGCAAGGACTGATCGTGGTCTGCGCTATAAAGGTTCCCGTTTCCCCCTTCTCCTAGGACAGCGGTCCGTGGGTCCCCTTGGGAAGACGGGCCGTTTCGTCCATCCTCAACAACCTGATAATGCATGGGGAGTGAGCGGAGCATCGAATAGTCAAGGTCAAGAGGGTCACAAAAGAACACGCTGTGCCTTCTTAAAAAGCCTAACCATTGATTCAGTCCTGCTAAATCGTCATCCGATCGCGCATCGAACGTTGCGAGATCATGAGAGGGCCCATTAGGTGATGGAGATTGAAAAATCTGTTGCGGAGTGACCCCGATTTCCATCAGCTGAGAGCATGCGGTTTTGATTCGACCCCAACCCCCGCCTTCTCTCCCCCGGTCAAGATCAAGGAGCGTGGCATAGGGGATTTCCAGGCCGGCAAGAAGGCGCCAGAGGTGGTTTACGTGCCTCCCGCCCAATGGAACCACTGACACTACTGAGCGGTCAATGTCGCACCCCATTGCTTGGCTGACCCTCGGGATGACGATTTCTTCAGAGGCTCCCTCTCCAAGAACTACGAAGCGGGCAAAATATAATTCGGGGTAACTGCGAACGGCCTCACGTACGAATTTCGAGGCGTCCTCCTGGTTTTCCGGCAATGTTATTGCCTTAACTTGCGCTGTTCTATCAGGTGATTTTAGCCGGAAATGTCTTACTTGGGAGGGATCGACTCGCGCAAGAATGCTTGCAGAGTGGCTTGATAGGACTGCTTGTGCATGATTACCGCCGGTTAAATTTACGATTTGCCCGACTATCCGTGATAGATAGAACGGTGCGAGATTGTTTTCGGGCTCTTCGACGGCTATCAAAGTGAGCGCAGGAAGGGGTATGCCGCCAGGCTGGAATCCCGCGTTAGTGGAATCGTTTGAAATGCTGGCCTCGACATCAAGGGTTGATGCCGTCATTGCTAGATGAAAAAGTGAGCGCTGGCCATCACTTAGATCATCAAGTGCTCGCTCTCGACCCGCTTCATCCGGATGGAAGACGACCTCTACTTTACGTATGAATTCTTGGAATCGCAGATCGATAGGCCGAAATATCGGTGTGGTGTCGGTGCCGGCAGTATGGACCTCTTGCCATCGCCGTTTCACAGCATTTGCCACAGTATCTACAGCCGTCTCTCCCGTGAATGCGGCATTGAGAGTCGAACCCGCTTCAGCAAATGTACTTCTTACACCATCTGACCAGTTAATTGCCCGCCAAAGCCGACCTCGCAGAAATGCGGTCACTTGGGATGCCCCGTCTCTTGAAGCCGGTACATAGATCAGTTGGATTCGGCTTCGGTCTGCAGCTTTTACGTCCATGCAGTCCGCGTCTTCGAATTCTCCAAACTTTTTGACAGCAAAATACCTTTGCTCGATGGCTCCGTCGAGAGAGCCATCATCTATCCATGTTGCTTCTAAGCGGATTCTGCATTTCAGGTTTCCGTGTTGATCAGCAGCCATCTGATGGAAGAATTCAGGAACAGAGCGTGCGCTAACTTCGTCAGACGACAGCTCTGGAAATGCTATAACGGCTTCAATGGCAAGGTTTCGTTCGCTTGGAGATATGCTTTCGTCGCTCGGAATATGAAAATCTTGACGGCGAAGTCTTCTTTGATCTCCGGTGATGCCGAATAGCCGTTGGAGCGCCTGCATTAATGCTGTTTTTCCCGAACCATTGAATCCCACTAGCGCGGTCAGGCCTGGGTCCAAATCAATACGTTGTGAAACCGGGCCGAAGCACCGAAAGCTGGTAAGGCTGATGCTCTCTATAAACATAAAACTCCCTAGGTGGCTCGTATCATCGAGCTGCAGCGCGCAATTAACTCCGGAAATGTCTGTTCATATTGGCTGAAATCTTTCTGTATGTCAGGGCAGAACTTATTCAAATAAATCTGACACATATATCACCTCTGTGAGCTAGGGCACTGACTGTGCCTCCCCTCCCAATTCACAGAGGTAATTCCAATGTCTGAAAAATGCCCCAACTGCCTGTCCATCCGGATCGGTATGAACAATTACGGCAAGAAAACCGCTGGCGTGGTCGGTGCGTCTGCCGGTACCTATGGCGGTTTTGCCGCCGCAACAGCTGGTGCTAAGGCCGGTGCCGCCCTGGGAATCGTCGGCGGTCCGATAGGCGCGACTGTCGGTGGTATTGGCGGTGCTGTTATCGGTGCGTTGCTTGGCGGCGCAACTGGTGCTTCCGCTGGTGTAATCCTGGGCGACGTTCTCGATGAGCGTGTGCTCGACAACTACCGCTGCCTTGATTGCGGCTATTCCTTCAGTGTCGACCCTGACTCCCCAGACGACATCCGTTAATTCCCCTCGCGCATTTCAAAGGAGAACAACCATGGCTCATCTCATCGAGCAAATGGCCTATGTTGGCCAAACCCCGTGGCATGGCCTGGGGAACGAACTCACCTCGAATCAGCCCCTGGAAGTCTGGGCAAAGCAAGCCGGCCTGGACTGGCAGATCCAGGAAAGCCCGGTCCGCTATGTCACTAATTCTGGCGGCACCCTGGGCGAGATCCTGTCCTACCCGGATTCCAAAGTGCTTTATCGCTCGGATACAAGAGCACCGCTATCGGTGGTCGGCAACCGCTTCAAAGTGGTTCAGCCTGAGGAGATCCTGGAGTTCTATCGGGACCTGACCGAAGTCTCCGGTTTTGAGCTGGAAACTGCAGGTGTTCTGAAAGGTGGCCGGAAAATGTGGGCACTCGCCCGTACCGGCCAAACCGGAATGCTCAAGGGCAACGACCAGACCAACGCTTACGTGCTGCTGGCAACCGCCTGTGACGGCACGATGGCAACGACTGCTCAGTTCACCAGTATTCGAGTGGTGTGCAATAACACTCTCGCCGTTGCCTTGAAGGGCGCTACTGCCAACGCCGTGAAGGTGAAGCACAACACCGCCTTCGACGCCGACCTGGTTAAGAAACAGCTAGGAATCTCGGTCTCAGCTTGGGACCACTTCATGTATAGCCTGAAGACCCTGAGTGAGCGAAAGGTGAAAACCACAGAGGCCAGGAACTACTTCCTGAAGGTATTTACCGATGATTCCGGAAGTGGTGTCGGTAAAACCAACGAGCGATCCATGGCCAAAGCGCTGTCCCTCTATGAAGGCGAGGGCATGGGGGCCACGTTAGCTTCGTCTGACGGCACAGCCTACGGGCTGCTCAATGCGGTGACGGAATTCATCGATCATCAGCGCCGTGCCAAAACTGTGGACCATCGACTGGATTCAGCCTGGTTTGGCACCGGTGCAACCTTGAAGAACCGTGCATTAGAGCAGGCCATGTCACTTGTGGCCTGAGCCAACCCCAAAAATCTCAAAACCGCCATAAAGCCCACCGGAGCCTGATGCTCTGGTGGGTTTTTTTATCTCTGGAGGAAAACACCATGGGCATGAGAGCAAACACAATTCAGAAACAGCGACCGGCCTTGCGACTGGTCTCCACCAAGGGCCTCAGCCGGGATGAATGGTTGAAGGTACGTAAGCAGGGCATTGGCAGTAGTGATGCGGCTGCAGCCGTGGGCATGAACCCTTATCAGTCCCAACTGGAGCTTTGGATGGCCAAAACCGGCAGAGATGCTGGCTTACCAAAACCGGATTCTGACGATCCCACTTCGCCGGTCTATTGGGGCCATATCCTGGAACCGATTGTCGCCGAACAGTACAGCCAGCAAACGGGCCGAAAGGTGCGAAGGGTGAATGCGGTCCTACAACACCCTGATCCCGAAAAGCACTGGATGTTGGCCAACCTGGATTACTCCGTGGTGGCTGATGACGACGTGCAGATCCTGGAGTGCAAGACGGCAGGGGAGTTTGGGTCACGACTTTGGAAAGAGGGCGTGCCCGATTACATTCAGTGCCAGGTTCAGCACCAGCTTGCTGTCACCGGCAAACAGTCGGCAGATGTGTGTGTTTTGCTGTGTGGCCAGGAGTTGAAGATCTACCGCATCGAACGGAATGAGGAGCTCATCGAGGCACTGTATGTGCTGGAGCGCCAGTTCTGGGACTTCGTGGAAACGGATACACCGCCACCGGTCGATGGAACCGATTCTGCTGAACGTGCCTTGCGTCATCTTTACCCAGTGGACAGAGGGGAGACCCTGGACTTCAGCCAAAGCAAGGAGCTGTCTGATGCCTTCGACGAGCTGCTGGCCGTCCGCAAGGAAATGGAAGCCCTCAGTTCGACAGAATCCCACCTGAAACAGCGAATCGAGAGCCAGATGGGCGAAGCCTCAAAGGCAACCTTCCCAAGTGGCAGCGTGAGCTGGAAGCGCAGCAAGGATTACGTTGGGCTCAACGTTAAACAGCTGCTAAAGGATCAGCCAGAGCTTCTGGAGCAGTACCCACTCACAAAGCCGGGAAGTCGGCGATTCCTCATCCAAGCATAAAAAACCCCATTGGCCACGCAGGTGTGAATAGTGTCTCGTGGTCCTTTTTCGAAGGAGAGTCATCATGATTAAAGGTTTAGCCATCACGCCTCCCGTGTTGGGGCGTATCAGCATCGGCCGGATCGTAGAAAAGAATGGCATCCGGCTACCGCAGAAAGACGACCAATTCACCATCACCTCCCAGATCCAGGAGAAGGACACCGGGTGGGTCTTGCATCCGTTAGACGCGGAGTTAAGAAAAGAAGCTACAAACGGAAAATTACGGACGATCCCGGTTCGCATGTTGTTCAACGAAGCGGACCTCAACCTGCGGGCTGAATACACCATGTTCGACCGCAAAAGCGGGCGGCCTATGTGTGTAGGCAATGGCGACACCTGTAAGCGTTTGACGCAGTCAGGAGTGCAGTCGTTGCCATGCCCGGGGCCGACGCTCTGTGAGTTCGGTAAAGGTGGTCTGTGCAAGCCCTACGGCCGCCTGAACGTCAAGGTCGGTGACGATGATGATCTTGGCACCTTTATCTTCCGGACGACTGGTTACAACAGCATCCGGACCCTTGCAGCCAGGCTGAGCTACTACCAGGCCGTCTCTGGTGGTCTGCTGGCGTACATGCCGTTGGAATTGAAGCTGAGAGGGAAGAGCACAGCACAGAGTCATCGGACGCCGATCTACTATGTGGATCTGGTAATAGAGGAGGGTGTGTCATTGCAGGAGGCGGTCGCCGATGCGAGGGAAAAGGCCAAGCAGATGGAGGACGGAGGCGTTGACCAGGTTGCGCTGGATGCGGCTGCGGCGAAGGGATTTGGTAATGCGCTATTTGAATATGAGGAGGATGAGGTGGCTGAAGTAATGGAAGAGTTCTATCCCAGTCTGACAGCTCGTGGGAGGCCAGTGGACTCGATAGTCATGTCGAAGCTTAGAGAGGACCTGAGCTCTGGCAAGTCAGCCACTGTGTAGGTTTTGGCGAGTGGCCGGGCAGGCCGCTCGCCAATGCTTTCTGTGAGGCGCTATTTTTTTGTCGTTGTGTGCAGATGAGGCCATTTTGAGCGTAGCGCTGAAGTAGTCAGATTAGGGTCTATTCTGGAATTACCCTGATACGCATGGTCGTGAAGGTCGAGAGAGGTCGTGTGGTACGCAGCACTTCGGTAGTCTAAGCTACTGATTATTTGGTGCGATTTTGTAGCCTCGGCGAGGTTGCTGTCATTTTAGGTGTCGGTGGATGGAAATGGAGAGGCTATGACAACAACGAGCGCTGGAGGCCAAATGGCAGGGTATCTCTGGCAGGCGGCCGAAGCATGCCGCCGCGCCTTGACAGCTCCAAATGACGTAGTCATTAAGATCGAGGTTGAAGATGACTTGTCAGTCGCGACTATGGAGGGTGCTATCCTCGCGTGTGAGCAGTTGAAGCATAGTGAACACCACAATGTCCTTAGTGAAGACAGCCAAGTTTGGTGGCAAGCAGTAGACGCTTGGATTCGAGGACCCGCTCCTGAGAAAGCGAAGCTTCGGCTGGTGACAACGAGTGATCTCAAGCCGAGCTCTTTACTTGCATCATGTTACCGACCGACAGGGCTTGCTCCATGGGATTCATTACTCGAAAAAATGAATGAGCGGGCGGTTAAAGAGCCGAATAAGCAACTCGCGAACAAAGGCGTCTACGTTCGCTGGAATAATTTGGAAAATTCCAAGCGTGAAATGCTCACTCGTATTGAGATCGCCGGCGCTCAAAGTCGGCTAGCAGCCAGCAATGATTTACTGGAAGAGGCCCTAATGGAGCGGGGAGTCACTCCCGTAATCGTGTCACAAGTGCGTCAGGCTGTGGTTGGCGCATTTATGAGTCGCTTAATGGAGTCTCTCGATTCCGGCGGCTTCGAAGTTACCGTAAAGGAGATGAACTCGGACTTGATGGAAGCATATGCGCGCAATGCTGAGCCAGGAGTGTACGAATTTCCGGAGCTCGATTACACCGATGAAGAAATCCAAAGCCTTCAGGTAGATCACCATCAGCATCTGATTCCGCAATTAGCTGCAATTGACCGAGACCAGCCAAGTACGATTGCGCGCGCCTTGAATAATTGGTTTGAAGCGCGTGCCCGTCGCCAACAGTTCATGGACGGCGCTCCTCACGAAGTTCAGGATCTTAAGCGCCACGATAGAGGCCTGGAAGAATATTGTCAGACCCTGCACGAGGAACACCTGCCAATTTCTGGTCCCGAGAATGCAAAAGAAGTTGGTCGTGAAATCCATGCGACCTGCATGAAGTATCAACCGAAACTGGGGCGTACTGAACCTCCGCTTCCGTTCACGCAAGGAAGTTATCACGAGATGAGCAACGCATTAGTGCTGAAATGGAATCCCAGCTACGGTGAGGAGGAATAAGTGCGGCAGTTCGTTGATACAGACATTCACCAAGAGCCTATGTCATCGGCAGTTATTTTGTACTGGTTAGCTGAAAGCCATGACCGTGCTCGATCCCCTGGCGAGGGAATACTAATACCGTGGGCAATGTTAGGGCTTGGACTGATCTCGACCGAAAGCACTCTGATGTCTTTGCCCTTGAAGAAACAATCGCTCACGGGCTGGCTCAGAGGTGAAGGCGCTGGGAGCTGGCGAGGATATTCGAAGCAGACCATCATTGCGTGGAGAGACACCTTTTGGAGTGCCTGTGCCCACGGCGAAATAGCTGGAATTGTGGGTTTTCAGGAAGGTCGGCTAATCGCTAGGGGAAAAGTTGATTCTCCAAAGGCTGACAGTCGCTCTGCTTTTGTTCGCCGCGTCGCCCGCGCCGTTGGTGGAACACTGGGAGGAGAGCAAGATGATTTGCGCATTGCCAGCGCACTAGGACTGGAGTTTGTCGAATGACCTGGAGAATTAAGAGTCTGGTTCTGTACCAGCGAGGGGGAGCGGACCGTAGGCAACTAACCTTCAGCCTTCATGGTGTGAATGTAATCACCGGTAATAGTCAAACTGGCAAGTCGGCGGTTTTGGATATTTTAAACTACCTCCTGATGAGTCGGTCCTGTCCCATTCCCAAAGGTATCATTCGTCAAGCTGTCTCCTATGTGGGCGTTCATCTGGCCGGCCCTGAGGGAGAGCTTCTGATTGTTCGCCCTTTGCCAGCTCCTGGGAGCAAGGTGTCCACACAGGGGTGGTATCAACTGGGGGCGGATCTTGAATTCCCAAACGAGCCTCCGAAAATGGTGGCGAATCGGGGGCAGATTCGAGACATACTCTCTTCGTTTACAGGGATCTCCGGGGCGGCCGTATTGTCAAACCCTAAGCAGCCCTGGGAGGAGGTTCTTGCGGAAGCGAACATTAGGCATGCCGCTCCGCTTCTTTTTCAACCTCAAGACGTGATCGCTAACCGTCATGTGAGTGTTCCTGGCCTAGACAGAGAAGAGCATCGAAGGCATATGCTAGATGCATTGCCATTTCTGCTTGGTATTGAGGACGCCGAAATACTTGAGGCCCGAGTACGTTTGCGAAAGCTCAAGTCCACTTTGTCCTCGCTGAGGATGAAGCGCAAGGAGCGAGAGAGGCTGAGAGCCAACACTTTTACTCGCGGCCACAAACTGTGGCTCGAGGCCCAAGGTATTGGCTTGCTTGATGGTGAGCATCCGCAATCAGTTTCGGAACTCTTAAAGATCTTGCGAAATGTTGAGGTTGATGAAAATCGGCGTTTCAATGTCGCGACAGCAACACCGGATATCAGCGAGTTGGAAGCTGATGAGTTTGAATCTCGCGATGCAGTACAAGAGGCCCGACAGCGAGTTAGAAGTTTGCGTGATTTTGAGCGTCGTACTGCAGTTCATCAAGATGTTGTTTCTCGGCAGCTTAGTAGGCTGAGTGTCTCAGAGCTTCTCCCAACTCCCGCCGAGAATGGAGTCTGTCCGGTCTGCGAGTCTGGATATTTTAACCCTGAAAAGCACCGCGATCAGTTAGGGATGACCTTCTCTTCTTTGACAGGTATTCGTGCGGTTCCCCTACGAGTTGACTCAAAAGCTCGTAAAACCCGGGCGCGATTGGAAGATGAGCTCGTTCAGCTAGAGGAGAGGCACGAACAGACGCGGAGCAGGCTTCGGGAAGCAATGATAACGATCTCGAAAAATGCTAAGTACCTCAAAGCGGACCGAGAAATCGAACGGTTGCTTGGCCGGATATCCGAGTACATTCGCACCGTAGATGTTGGTGGCATCGATGATGAAGAGGAGGACGTTGACTCGCTGATAGAGCAGATAGATGCTCTCCAGTTGAAACTCAACTCAGTTACGCCTCGCCGCCAAAAAGCACAGAAAACGATTGACCAGACAATGACTGAGCTCGCGCGCCGGATGGAGGTCGAGTTCAAGAAAGGCAACGCATCTATATCGGTAGAGGATCTATCCATCAGGGTCCAGATAGATCCGGACAGTGATGAGATGACTAGTCTAGCCGAAATAGGCAGTGGGGCTAATTGGGTCTGCTATCACTTGGCAGGAATATTGGCCATACACGATCACTTAGAGCGGTTTGCGTGCCCGGTACCACGGACTCTCATACTCGATCAACCGAGTCAGGCTTGGTTTCCAGAAGAGCTGAGAACAACGGATAAGGAGGGAGAGCTGGCTCCTGAGGATGAAGAGGACAAAAATCGAGTCAGGGAAATATATCGTCTACTTGATGAAATGACCTCCCAGGGGGCATTCTCCCAAATTATCGTGATGGATCATGCCAAATTCGGAGATAAGTGGTTTGAGGAGATGACTCGCTACGAGTGGCGACATGGTGAGAAGTTAGTGCCGGAGCACTGGATTGGTTAGCCGGCAAATATTCATTGAGTTGGCCTGAGTAATTTTTCCTGCTGGCACGGTTAACCTACAAATTGTAGGGGTCCTTCGTCTCTGCAGGTACTCCACAATCGGCGGTGTATCATCACATCAAATCCAGTGAGTCTTATGGGCCATTATTACGTTTATGTCTATATCGATCCCCGGAATTTCGAAGAGTTTTACTACGGAAAGGGTAAGGGTTCCCGGAAAAACGCGCACCTAGGTGAGACCTCCGATACGGAGAAGTCGAGACGAATAAAAGCTATTAGGAAAGAGGGGCTGGAGCCGATTGTTCGCGTTATCGCTCGAAATCTGTCTGAGCACGACGCGCTTCTGGTTGAAAAAACGCTTTTATGGAAACTGGGAAAGCATCTCACCAATATTTCCTCCGGGCACTACGCCAGTAACTTCCGGCCACACGATGCCTTACACAAAAAGCTGTCCGGGTTTGATTTCCAGAACGGGCTCTATTACTACAATGTCGGCGAGGGAACTCATCGGAATTGGGATGACTATTTGAGATTCGGCTTCATTTCCGGAGGGCAGGCTTCTCGGTTTCGTGACGCAATGCTGGGTTTCGAGAAGGGAGACATTTTCGCTGCTTATCTGAAGAGGCATGGTTTTGTGGGAATCGGCCGGATAACACAGAAGGCAAAGCCAGTTCGAGAGGTCTATGTTGACGGCAGGCCCCTCCTGCAGCAGGAGTTGAAGTGTCCCCAGATTGCTGAAAACAGTGATGATCCGGACAAGTCGGAATATGCGTGTCTGGTTGATTGGATTTCGATAAGAAAACGGTCTGACGCCTACTGGAAGGCGCGAAGCGGACTCTTTACGTCGCAGCTGGTTCGGGCTTCATTGGATGCGCAGCCTCTGACCGTTGCCTGTTTGGAAGAGGAGTTCTCAGTGGATTTCCAGGAGCTGTTGATTTAAACGCAACGTTTGCGGTCGGCTCAGGGTTCGGCACGGCAATCTACATTTGTAACTTGGCTCGGCTTTATTCGTGTGGGTTCTCAGGAGTAATTCCGGCATTTATCTTATCCTGAGCTTCCCGAAGCCTAGAGATGATGGTCCCGAAGTCGTCCGGGACGCCAAAAAACATCCTGCCTTCAATTGCCGCCGTGTGATCGGCTGCAATCTGTTCAAGTCGATCATCTTCCGGTACGAGAACCATTTTACCCTCTAGCACCGCCTCAAAACTCACGCCTTTTTGCGCCCACCGCTGGCTCTTCATAGCCACTACGTCGGCCATTGCGTCCATGGCCTCGAGGGGGCCAATGAAATCATCTTGCTGAAGGAGGCGGTCCACGTCGTACCAGTGCCGCGCCAGTCGATGAGGGTCCGGGTCTTTCTCCTGAGTCGAAAATTGGTGCAGTGCGGTAAGCTTTTCCCAAAGAACATACCCTGGGTGATATGCGGCAACCGTTGCTTGAGGAAACGCGATGGCCTGAAGCTCTTCCAGTTCTGCAAGATAGCATCCGACATTATGGCTTACTGTTGGTCGGCCCCGGTTTCGGCCACCGAATTCCAGCAGGATGTAGTCGAGCTGGTAGTTGCTGTCATAGCTGCTCAGTCTCGGAAAATGAACGTTTACCTTTTCCCCTTTCGAGTCAGGTTCCAACTCCGCCCGTAGCCCCTCAATGTCATACTCGGCCAGTCTTTCGTTGAGACGATCAACCAGGTTTGCAGACCATTCGGTTAGCAGCTTCGTCTGTCGGTCGCGGAATTTCTTTTTCTGGCTGTTGCTCTGAGTGGATTGCTCCCACGCTGCGATCTCATCAGGTTCACCGGCAAGATCACTCCAGTGAATGGAGAGGTCAATGTCTTCCGAGAAGCGTTCAATGGCTCTCCAGCACTTGCTCAGGGCGGTACCGCCCTTGAAGGCGGTTGAGTAAGCGCCAAGCAGGTTCTCGTTGTAGAGTAGACGAAGGACTTCCGCTACCCAGATATCCTTCTCAAGGAAATTCTGGGCCAGGCCAGCGGGATGCTTTTGGGCGCCAAGGGCCAGGATAGATTTCAGCTCGTCATGCTTTTTGGGATCGCGATAAAGATCGAAAATGTCCGTCAAGCCATCATTTCCTTTTCGAACTGCTCTAATTTGGCGTGCCACCCTTCAGGCAGATGTGTCGACTTGAGCTTTCTGATAGCCGTTCGGCTTTCTGACTCGGAAAGCTTCAGCCTGGAAATGGCCTTTTTCAGTCCGCTGAGCTTAACGGAATTGGCTGGGGTGACGGTTAAGCTTCGCAGTAATTCACCTTCCGGGCGTGATTTCCATCGTAGCTTTGACTCCGCGACGTGCCGCACCTCAACAACTTCGTTGCCAACTGAAAACGTTCTGCTGGCCCCGTTACTCCAAAACACCGTTTTGACCGGGGCCTGTGTTTGCAGGCCGAGTCGATAAGCGGACTCAACACCTTGCCTCACCAGCGTGTAACCATGCTCTTGTGCCCATTTTTTAGCGATCTGTTCTGCGCTAGCCGTGATTTTGATGGATGGCATGCTAGCCAGGGGCTTTGGGCGAACATACATACCTTTGGCTACGCGCTCGACGACGCCTTCTTGAGCGAGCCTGCTTAGTGTTTTTTGCACAGACGCACTCGAGCCCAGCTCATGGAACTGACTAATGGAAAACGGGACGCCCCGCCTCATGTGCCGCAATCGACGGGTTATTTTTTCTGACGTAGACATGGCTTAACCTGACATAGCGATAACATAGTGGATTTAGTCTAGCCCTTTATTGATGGGAGGCGCAAGTACCCCAATGTCAGGACCATATAATTTACTGTGGTGAAAAAAGAAAGGCTCGAGTTGAGTAAGGGTTCTTCTGATTGTTCACTTAATGTTCTATCTCAACCGTCTTAATTTGCCTGTTAGGCCCTCAGTTTGGTCGTGGGAGCAGCTTTTAAAATAGCTGCTCTCTGACTAAATGGGTTAAACACCTGATACGGAGGGCTCTTTCTGCTACTTTTACCCGCAATACTCGGTCTAAAACCGGCTGGCAGCATTGCGGCACTCTCCGTCAGTAGCTGCTTGCCAAGCCCGTGCCTTTCCGCGAGGGCTAGGGGCAGGACGGAACCACTAAATTCGTAGCGAGCATCCCATGAGCACCAACATCGAGCAGATCAAATCCCTGCTGCTGTCTTTGTTACCAAAAGATGGCTCTACTGTCGGAAATCTCAGCCTCAAAGAGCAGTTACGCACTCAGCATCAGTTGGAAATCTCTGATGAGGAATTTGACGCAGCTAGACAGAGCCTGTTGACGGAGGGGGTCGTCGGCAAGGGGCGTGGCCGTGGAGGTGCAACGTATTTTAACCAGGCAAGCGCCGCTGAGCAGCCAGCTCCTGCTGGATTTGAGTTGCAGGCGCAGGTAGCTCCGTCCCAGGAAGATCTGGCCTTTGGCGAGAAGCAGAAATCTGCTCGGCCTCAAACTAATCGCCAACCCGGTAAGAAAAGAGGTGAGCACAGCCAGGTGCTGTCCTATCGGTACGATGAAAAGCGGAAGAACAATCCACACGTGGGAATGGTCGATACTCACTCAGACGGCGTCGAGCAGAAAACAACCTGGCAATACGACCCTCACCTCTCGCCAGAGTTGCAGTTCGATCCAGCTAGATCCCGTGTTGAAGACCTGATTGAAGATGCCCTGCAAGCCAGAGAGGTGGAAGCAAAACAGGCGAAAGATGATTTGCTGACTTGGTTGGACCATGCCTTGGCTGCTGATAACGAGCAAGCCGTTCGGGAAGTTGTATCGAATCTTAGGAAGAGGGTGGCTGACAAAGAATTTCTGGAGCGCGAGCGGGATGATCTTACTGAGCTCAAACGGATGCAGGCACCTTATTTGAACTGGACCGGCAAGGCGGAGCGGACCAGTTTCGAGGTGGATACTGTATCGCTACATGTGCACGAGCGTGTCGACCCGGCGACCATTCTTGCCACTGTTCAGAAAAGGATCAAGGATGCTAAGGGTAAATCGTCCCCAGCTTTGCAGCCCGATCTTTTTCATGCACCTTTCGAAAATCTGCCGCTCAGGGATGCCATAGATTTCTACAAGCATGAGCGCGACTGGGCCAACCGGATGATAGCGGGTGATTCACTGCTCGTTATGAACTCGTTACTCCAAAAAGAGGGCATGGCTGGTCAGGTTCAGATGATTTACATTGATCCGCCATACGGAATCAAGTACGGCTCAAACTTTCAGCCATTCACTAACAAAAGAGATGTAAAGGATCGCAAAGACGAGGACCTTACCCAAGAGCCGGAGATGATCAAAGCTTTCCGAGATACCTGGGAGTTGGGG
The DNA here is from genome assembly GCF_056857915.1 of Marinobacter sp. B-12. NCBI lineage: Bacteria > Pseudomonadati > Pseudomonadota > Gammaproteobacteria > Pseudomonadales > Marinobacteraceae > Marinobacter > Marinobacter sp. B-12. Next base: position 16,138 of record NZ_JBSXOB010000015.1, read on the forward strand.
ATACACTCTTACCTGAGTTACTTGAGAGACCGGCTGCTTCTCTCAAAAGAGCTATTAACTGCTAGTGGAAGTGTGTTCGTTCAGATCGGTGATGAAAATCTCCATCACGTCAGAGAACTGATGGATGAGATATTGGGCTCTGATAATTTCGTGGCTGTCATTACCTTTAAAAAAACCGCTGGACAGACCTCTCAGTACTTGCCTGGGACAACGGATTTTTTGGTGTGGTATGCGCGTGATAAACCAAATTTGAGGTATCGGACGCTGTATCGCGAGAGATCTCTCGGTGAAGAAGGGTCCGACGCATACACCATGGCACTATCCTCTTCGGGCAAAGTACGAACGCTTGCTCCAGAGGAAAGGTCTGGAGCGTCTCAAGTTCCTAGTGACGAATCAGTTTTTCGATTTCAGTTGGCGACTAGTCAACGTGAGGGGCGTCCCTCTGGTGAGGGATCGGCAATGCATTTCCCAGTTGTGCTTAATGGTGAGGAGTATTTTCCGACTGCCAATAGAGGATGGACGGCCACCGCCTCTGGTATGCAGCGATTGGTAAAAAGCGGCAGGCTCGCTAGGCAGGGGAATAACATCGCCTATGTGCGAAAGCTGGGCGATTTCCCTGCAATTCCTCTGACAAATTTCTGGAGCGACACTCAGTCAGGTAGTGGTATGGACAAAATTTACGTCGTCCAGTCAAACCAGAAAATCATAGAGCGCTGTTTGCACATGACGACCGATCCTGGGGATCTTGTATTAGATCCCACTTGTGGTTCAGGAACAACAGCCTTTGTTGCAGAGAAATGGGGGCGGCGCTGGATTACATGTGATACATCCCGAGTGGCTGTTGCGCTTGCGAAACAACGTCTCATGACGGCAAGTTTCGAGTACTACGAATTGAAGTATCCGCAGGAGGGCCTCAAGGGCGGATTTATCTATAAGTCAGTTCCGCATATCACGCTGAAGGCAATCGCAAACAACCCTGAGGTGGATGAGATCCATAGAAAGTTTCAGCCAAGGCTCCAAGAGGCTCTGGACTCTTTGAATGGAGCTATTTCGGTAGAAGGATCGTTCACAATAACTAAAGGCTATCGCAGAGGGAGGACTCTCGATTTCACCACTACTGAACCTGACACTGAAACTCTCCCGTCAGGGGTAAACGCGAAGACTAATCAACTTTTGGAGTGGGAAGTTCCAATTGAATTCCCAGAAGATTGGCCTGAAAAAGCACGCTCTGTATTTGAACACTTTCATGCGGTTCGCAGAACAATGCAGGAAAAAGTTGATGCAAGTATTAGTGCTCATGCGGGACAAGAAGTTCTGACAGATCAGCCGGTAATAAGTAAGTCCAAATTGAGAATCACTGGTCCTTTCACGGTCGAAGCCGTTCCATTTGCGACGGTTCTTGGTATCAATGAGCTTGAACAACCAGATGAAGCTGACACGGCGGTTGCTCGATCTGGAGTTACTTCTCGCCAAGGCCAGTGGCGAGCAGAGTTATTAAAGTCAGGAATCCGGGGAAAAGGCGGGCAACAAATCAAGCTTCAGGACCTCGAGATACTCCCAGGTGCCCATTACATTCACGCTATTGGCACTGTAGCGGAAAGTGGGGACCGTGTGGCAGTCAGCTTTGGCCCTGAGCACGCAGCACTTGAGCAACGCCAGGTAGAAATTGCTATGAGGGAGGCTAGCGATCTCTTTCCTCTTCCTAAAATGCTCGTTTTCTGTGCCTTCAATTTCGATCCTGAAGCAGCAAAAGATATTGATAACATAAAGGGTGTCCAGGCGCTAAAAGTACATATGAACACGGACCTGCTCACCGACGATCTCAAAAAAGGTCGAGCCAGCAATCAGTCGTTCTGGCTGATGGGGCAGCCAGACGTTGAGGTGCATGAGCTGAAGGCAGGAAAACTCCAGGTCGAGGTGCATGGATTTGACTATTTCGATACCAAGACAGGAGAGCTGAAATCTGGCGGCAAGAAGAACATAGCCATGTGGCAGCTTGATACCGATTACGATAACCGATCATTGTACGCTCGCCAGGTATTCTTCCCCATGGCAGGCAAGAAAGACGGATGGTACCGACTGAAGAAGGATATTCGAGCTGAGCTCAATGAAGATCTCATGGATAAATTCCATGGCACCAAGTCAATTCCTTTCGAGCCAGGCGACAATCGCTGCATAGCGGTTAAGATCGTGGATGACCGGGGTATCGAGTCATTGAAAGTCATCAGGCTGAATTGAGGAGGGAGGCATGGCTGATAAACCGAATTCCCTGGTGATCAATTCGCCGTATGACAAGCCTGATCAGTTCTGGTCACAGGATGATAATGGACGTGTTGCCGGTGTAGTGAGTGGTCGTAGACCTGCCGCCTACGAGCTTTACGATTCCCGGAATAATACGCGCCGAGTTGAGGAGCTGGAAACGGTCAACCGAATCCGTCAGCGTGTCGATGCGTGGCGGGAGGCTGGCTGGCCAGGGGTGACGAGTGTTTCCCGCGAACTGCTTAGCCACTGGTACTCAAGGGGTGAGTGGGACTCTGACTCAAAGCGCTGGAATGGTGGCCCACGACCTTTTCCGTTCTATTTTTGCCAACTTGAAGCCATTGAATCTCTGATCTGGTGGCTGGAAGCTCCAGAGGATTATCGCCAAGGGATCTTTCTGCAAGGCGATGGCGGTCCCTGGGAGCGCATTTGCAACAAAATGGCGACAGGCTCCGGCAAAACCTCGTTGATGGCCTTGATCATTACTTGGCAGACCCTGAATGCCGTCACCTATCCGAAGGATAAACGCTATTCAAAGGCTGTTTTTGTGGTCGCTCCAGGCCTTACCGTAAAAAGCCGGCTGCAGGTGCTCAACCCTGGCAACGAGAGTAACGTTTACGATGAATTCGTGTTGTGCCCGAACGAGGCAATGCGCCAGAAGCTGAACCAGGTGGTTCTGGTCATCGAAAACTGGCACAGCCTGATGCCTCTCAAAGAGCAGGTACGCTCTGTCGTGAAAAAGGGTAAGGAGAGCGATGAGGCGTTTACCCGACGGGTGCTTGGCAAGCTAGCTTCTTACAAAGACATCTTGGTTATTAACGATGAAGCCCACCACGCATACCGCCAAAAGGCTGAGGTGAAAGTCAGCAAGAAAGAGGCGGAGGAAATGGGGATCGATCTGGAGGAGGCGACCCGTTGGATTGAGGGGCTGGATCGTATTCATAAGACCCGTCGAATTCGCCGATGCTTTGACGTAACCGCGACTCCTTTCTCACCTACGGGCAAGAAAAACACGGAGAAAGGGCTATTTGAGTGGATTATCTCGGATTTTGGCCTCAATGACGCCATTGAAGCGGGTTTGGTCAAGACACCTCGAATTGTCGTGCGAGATGACGCGCTACCGGATGCGAAGACATACGCCAGCAAGCTTTACCATCTGTACCGGGACGAGTCCGTAAAGCAGGATCTTGCCCGTAAAGCTCAGCCTACCGACCCTTTACCGGATCTGGTTCAGAAGGCCTATGCGATCCTTGCCTATGATTGGCAAGAGACGGCAAAAAGCTGGGAGGCGGAAGGCCACACGATTCCACCCGTGCTGCTTACCGTTTGCAACCGGACCGAAACCGCGTCCCGTATCGAGCATTTCTTCAACAGCGGCGACTGCCTGATTTCCGGAACCCAGAATCCGCTGGCCACCTTGCGTGTTGATTCGAGGGTTTTGGAAAAAGCCGAGCGAGGGGAAAGCATCACGAAGGACAAAGATTATGCGGTGAGAATGGAGGAGATCATCAATGCATCCATGCTCCCGGCCGATAAGAAGGAAGAACTGCTTTCATTGAAGCAAGAGGAGCAGCTCCGGGCTCTGGTAGATACAGTCGGCAAACGAGGAAAGCCCGGTCAGAATCTTGAGAACGTGATTTCGGTAGCCATGCTGTCCGAGGGATGGGACGCGGCCAACGTAACTCACATCATGGGCTTGAGAGCGTTTAGCAGCCAGCTTCTATGTGAACAGGTTATTGGCCGAGGGTTGCGGCGGGTAGCCCACGATATGGATGAGAATGGCAAGTTCATTCCTGAATATGTGAATGTATTCGGTGTTCCGCTTTCGATCTTCCAGGAAGTGGGCGAGGGCGGCGAGACACCGCCTCCACCCAAACCCAGTGTGCGGGTAGAAGTCCAGCCTGGCAGAAACCACTTCGAAATCCGCTGGCCCAATATTGATAGGGTTCAGACCGTTCTCAAGCCAGAGTTGAGAATGGATTGGGAGGCGGTTGAGCCTCTGACGCTGGACCCGGCTCAAACGCCACTGAATGCGGAAATCGCACCTGCCCTGACCGGTATCCCTAATCTTGCACAAGCGTCTCAGATCGATCTGGAGAAGGCTGTAGAGGGCTTCAGGTTGCAGCACCTGACTTTCCGTGCAGCAAAAAAGCTTTTTGTCAGTAGCAGCGCCGGATTTGAGGGGGATAAGCAGTACCTGGCAGTACAGTTAATCCGTATCGTTGAACAGTTCCTGGAGTCCGAGAAGTTAGATATCCCAAGCCTATGGCACCAGGACCCGGTTCGTCGCCGACTTTTGTTCGCGCTAAATATGGATAACGTAGTCACCCATGTGAATCGGTTTGTAAGCAAACAGAACGTTGAACGCCTGGAAGCTTTGTTCGATGAGCATCAGCCAATCGGTGCGACTTCTCAGATGCGACCTTGGCTAACCACCAAGCCATGCAGGCAGGCAGAGCGCTCCCAGATCAGCCATGTTGTTTACGACAGCACCTGGGAAAAACTTGTGGCGGATGTCTGTGAAAAGGACGATGCAGTCCATTCATGGGCGAAGAACGATCATTTGGGCTTCAAAGTCCGGTACCTGTGGAATGGCTCTTCCCGCAACTTCGTACCGGATTATCTCATTCGGTTAAAGAATGGTCAGACCCTGGTGTTGGAAGTAAAAGGGCAGGATTCAGAGCAGAATCGAGCTAAGCGCGCAGCAATGGATGTCTGGGTTAAAGCGGTGAACGAGCAAGGGGGCTTCGGCTCTTGGTGCTTTGATACGGTGTTTGATCCGAGCTTGGTGAGGGATGTGATTGCACTGCATTCCAAGCAGCCTGTTTCTGCTTGATATCCGTGAATGAGAGAGTGAATGGCATTATTGTTCGGTAATAGGCGGCTGGTTTAGCTGAGCGACCTTCAGGTGGGCGGCAGAGATATGCTCGCCCACCGATTGCATCACTCCAGAAAGGTTACTACCACAGCTGTGGTAGTAACACTCTTTGATTGTCGAGGCCTGTTTTCGGGATGAACACTCCCTATGCTCAGTCTGTATCGTAACTGTCATAGCTCCAAATGGTGCGACGACCGTCGTCTATGTCACGGTTTTCAATCGCATCTTTGATCCATGCATCCACCTCAGACTCTACCCAACCTTCTTTGTCATCAAACAGGGGAACCGGACTAGGGAACTTGCCGGCACTGGAATTGTTGATGATGTCTTTATAAGACAGCGTAGTTTTCTTCATGACGTCGTCTATTTTAAGTATGCGCATTATCTATAGTCCTGACTTGTTGTGTTCAGAGGATGTGGGGGGCATGTAAGAAATGATGAGATGCTGGTAAACGCCCAGAGAATCTGACGGTGGGGATTAGCCCCCCCTTGCACAAGAATCGTCCGCTCGTCGTCGCGCGTTCAACGATGTCCAAAGTGGTCCTGGCTATTTGAGTGCTTCTGCGAGCTCATGAGCCCTCAAGACCGGTGGTTAAGCGGCTTTGCCTAGCTTGGGTATTGTCCTTCGCGGGTGTCCAGTCGGTAGGATTCCTTGTAGGCAGATTCATAATCCACCCGAAGGTCCAGCCGGCCAAGCTCGTTCTCGATCTGGTCGAGGCTTTCACCGTCATTTAGGACAACTGCTATTGTGAGTAATGATTTCGACTCACCTGCCGAGAGAGCATAGTCGTCGGTGAGCAATGTTATTTGCTGGTGATACTGGCGTGTAGATAGCATTTTGTTTACCGTTTCTTTAACGTCAGTTATTGGATTGCCGTCAAGATAAACCTCAAATGCGCTGATAAAGGCAGGGCCAATCCCTTTGTTGATCAGGTCGACTGACAGGACCCCTTTGCCCGGTTGAGTGCTCAGGTTAGTGAATCTGGTTAGGTGAGGCCGGACGGAGAGTCGGTTGTGCTTCCGCGCCAGGACGGCTTGGTAGATAGTGAGACCGAGAGCGCAAATCCCGATTACGGCCGTCGTGAAAGTTCCGATAGTTCCAATCGATGCTTCAATCAATTTCGTTTCCATTTCGTCCGTGTATCTGTCTTTTTGTCTCAAGCTTCAGTGTTTCTTGTCTCAAGCTTCAGTGTTTCTGGCCAGTAGAGCATTTAGCTGTATCAGGCTCGATAGTCAATTCACGGAAGCGGGCCACTCCAAGTCTTGCTCGATGGCAGGTTTGGGGTTCACCTGCGCCCATGAACGTTTATATGGTTCATACGTTCGGTGGTTCTTTTGTTCGGATTCAACGTTCCGAATCAATATTGAACCACGGTCGCCAAGCGCCAATTAGACGATCTTCCTCGAAGAAGCGCTCTGCAATTGCATTGTCCTCGAAGTCAGTGCGATACGAAAAACCGACCGATGATCCGATGAGGTTCAGTGGCTCCTTCTCATTTGGAAATATATGCTCAATGCCCCAGCGCAGTTGGCAAGATGTGGTGTTCGGGCGCGCTTTACGGTTTTCTGGTTCGGTCTTATGGAGCCTGCCCTGTGATCCTCGTTTAAGGTGCAAAGAGAACCGCCTGTGAATGTTGGTCGTTTTGCCAACGTAAAGGCATGGAAACTCCAGGTCCCGAGGCCACCAGTCTTCGTATCTTACTTTCACCAGGTTACCCCCGGGGCCTTTCAGAACAACGGATCTATTCGATCTTAAAAGCTGTTCCCGATTTCCAAGCCACCAAAACGCATAGATGCCAGCATCCTGCGGCAGGTCGATTTTCCTCCCTGCACAAATTTTGTCGATGGTTCTGATTTGACTGGGATTATGCATCGGGAGTTGGCCTCCCTATTGGTTGAAGTCGTGGGACGCCCTCATAGGTTTGGTATAGGTTTTCCCAGAAATACTTCCATACCTTCTTGACCATTTCTTCCGTTGAAGGAAGGTACATCACGGGCTCCTCCAGACCGCCATAGTAAATAATCGACAATCTGTATTGGTCGCATGCTCCCTGGTTGAACCCGGGATGGTGCCCGCAAGCGAAGACTGCTAGGGCATCTCTCGCGACTTCTCCGCGAATAGTGCCAAAACCTTGCCTGCGGAGGTTTCTTAGGGCCTGGTCGAACTTATTCTTCGATTCCTCCAGTCTGTTATTTGCCAAATCATGCTTCGCTTCAAGCTGGAGTATTAGAGGTCTGAGGTGGTCAGCCGTCGGGAACTGCTTGAGTCGATTAAAGAGAGTGTCTGCTAGCTCCCTGGCATCGGTAGGTCTATTCCGTTTATCGGGGTCATTCAGTAGTTGCGAGAGCAAACTCACGAGTCCATAGGCTTGTTCAAGATCAGTGTTTGCTAGATCCAACATCCGCCATGCGGCAGCCCTTCTCACAGGTAATGAAATTGTGCCAGAGCACACCACGCTGTTCAGAGCGGCCCAGTTCTGAGTAGCATCGATCCGTTGATAGAGGTCGACATCTGTCGGTGCAGTATTTAACCAGTCGCTTTCCTCATACTCGATCTGACATGCTCGTAGAAGTTCAGCTTTTCGCTTGTAGAGCGCCATGAACTGCTCTTTAGAGCAAGCGAGCGGTAACTCATCTTGAATAGGGTCGGTGTTGCCCAGCTCCATCAATCTCTTGTTCAACTGGTTCGAGAGAAAGTTCAGGTTGCCATCAAGCGGGGTGACGGACAGTAAAGTTGTTCGGGCTTCCAATGGATAGCGCTCATCGAGCGTTTCCCTGAACAACTGGCGTTCTGTCGCTTCGTCATCCGTCCGCTTGCAAGTATCAATTGTGGTGTTGTAAGCCACCTGAAAGAGAGAGACCACCTGCATCGCCTGATTGATTGAAGGGTTTGGCAGTCTCTTGGCTTCGTCAGGTACGCCTATAGCCTCTGCAAGCATGAAGTAGGTGGCTTGGAAGGCTCTGGCGTAAAGAAGACGCTTTCGAATCGTTCGAATCGTTGGCGGGTGATACCGCAGGGATACGTGGTGACAAAAGTAGTCTTTTTCTTCGGCACTGAGCTGGTCGTTCTCGAGGAGATTTTTTGCCATTTCCTCAGGAATAGGGGTTTCAACACTAAGCGCATGTTCGTTGAGGCCCTTCAGTTTGACGAACGCTCGAGCCCTTTCGAAGTTTTCGTCAAGGCTGTTGTTTTCGTCCCACTCATAGGTTCCTTTGAACTTCAGGTTGAGCCTGTTAGGGAAGAACTCGAGGATTTTGTTGATTCCGGGCGTCCTTGCGCCCGTGTGCCAGTTACCTAAGGTTTTTCGTATGGATCTTGCATCAGCAACCGTGTCTTTTTCTCGACCACCAATCATGCTGGAGTTGGCGAGGGCTTGCGCAAGCTCATCAATCGATCCCGAGAGCAAGTCGAGTAGCCAATCCAGTACCTGAGTCACTGGCATTGTCAGCGCTTCATCATTTTCTTCCATTACCGCTGGAAGATACCAGAATCGCCCCCCGGGCATTCCGGGATCTGTTTTCTGCTCTGAGTCCCAGAAAGCTAGATGTCTGCCAAGACCGGGGGCATACACGTGCGTCGCCATCAGCCATATAACGTGTTTAGGGTTTGAATGAGAAACCCATATATTGCGTTCCAGGAAATTATTGACCTCTGACCACACTGTGAAGTTATGCCGGGCCTGCAACTGAGCGATTTCATCTACGCCAAGTGAGGATAGGATGTCATCTGTCAACGCCGGTTTAAAAGTGACCCACTTATTGGCAATATCGCCGGTTGAAAACTGACCCACCCTTGGCGTTTAAGTGTTGGTTAATAGATCCTGGCTGCTGGCTGAGATCGGTGCGATACCCGCCATTTTCTTGTCCTT
>NZ_JBSXOB010000016.1:0-34198 GCF_056857915.1 Marinobacter sp. B-12
GCATGAACACCAGCGTCTTGGAAGGCATGAACAACAAGATCAAGGTGATCAAGAGGATGGCGTATGGCTACCGGGATAACGGCTACTTCTTCTTGAAGATAAAAGCAGCGTTTCCCGGTAAAGCGCGATGAACCTAAAAAAAGCCCGGCACTGGTGGCCGGGCAGAGGCGTGCGAGTAGTATCCATGAAAGACTTCCAGACAAACCGGCATCAGCGGGGACACCGGTATAGTGAAGTATTGACCATATTTTGAACACTTCAAGTCAGTAAGCACTTCGTTTGATCACATTTTTTCATATTGAAAGTGTGCTTATACTAAAGCCGCTCGCTGCGCGCCTTTCAGGCCATCGGTGTTTCGTTCCGGGGCAGAGATATTGGCCTGTTGACTGAAATTCAGTGCCCGCTGTAATACAATAATGAGCTAATGAGAGTCCAACGCCTCCGAGGTTTTGCATGTCTGACGAAAACGAAAACACGCCGGAAAACGATGAGCAGCTGGCGGGTAAAATAAAAGGGTCTGCACGGCAGATCTGGCTGGCTGGGCTCGGTGCCTACACCAAGGCCGAGGAGGACGCCGGTCGCTTCTTTGAGCGCCTGGTTCAGGAAGGCGAGCAGTTGGAGAATAAGACCCGCGGCGTGGTTGAAAAGCACGTACGCTCTGTGGAAGACCGTGTGGACGATGTACGGGAAAAGGCCACTGGCACCTGGGACCGCCTTGAGAACATGTTTGATGAGCGCGTGTCCGGCGCGTTGCGTCGATTGGGTATTCATCGTCGGGATGAAATCGAAGCCATGGAACGCCGGATTCAGGCCCTGGAAGCGGAACTGCAACGCCTCAGGGAGCAGACCGAGGACCGCTCCGAAGAAGAATAATGCTCGCTACCGGCCGTTGATGTCAGAGGTAGTCCCGGCTCATCAGGTAAATCTGTTCCTTCTCATCCGGGCCCAGGTAGGGCAGTAGCAAGTGCATCATCTGGTAAACACCGCGGCCCGGGTCCATGGAGTCGCGGTCATCCAGATGCGACAGGCTGTCGAAGCTGCTCCAATAGCAGGCGGTAAGCGTCAACTGGTCACAGAGCGCATCCAGCTCCCCATCGGTAATCTCCATGACGCCCTGGCGTCGAAAGCTCTCGCAGATGACCCTGAAACCATTGGTTTTCTTTTTCAAAATGCGCCGGAAGCGTGTTTGAAGCTGGTCGTACCGGGACAGGACGTTCACCAGGTCCTGATACAGGAATCGGTAGCGGGCGACGGTCTCGAACAGCAAATGCAGGAAAAAACTCTGCTGGTCCAGGCTGATGTCTGCGTCCTCCGGTACCGCCAGCAGGTCGTGCATTTCGTGCTCATAGCTGGCAAACAGTTCCCCGACAATATCGCCCTTGCTTTTGAAGTGGTAATAGAGGTTGCCGGGGCTGATCTCCAGTTCGTCCGAAATCAACAGCGTGGTTACATTGGGCTCGCCGATGCTGTTGAACAGCATCAGGCTGGCCTCAAGTATACGGTCGCGGGTTTTCATTTTTTTCATGTCGCGGCCCGGCGAGGTGGGTTCAAAGCGCGAAGCGGGCCCACACCGGACAGTGGTCCGAAGGCCGCTCCATGGCGCGAATATCGTAGCTGACGCCTGCTGCTTCCGCCTTGGGCAGAAGCGGGTCACTGGCCATGATCAGGTCGATCCTCAGGCCGCGGCGCGGGTCCCTGTCAAAGCCCTTGCTGCGGTAATCAAACCAGCTGAAGGTGTCCGACTCCTCGGGGTGAAGGTGTCGAAACACATCGGTTAAACCACGGCTTTCGACCTGTCCCAGCCATTCACGCTCTTCCGGCAAAAAGCTGCACTTACCGGTTCTCAGCCAGCGCTTGGCGTTGTCGGCTCCGATGCCGACGTCCTGGTCAGTGGGGGAGATATTCATATCGCCCATCACCACAATCTCACCGTTGGCGGCCTTCAAATCATCCAGATAGTGCATCAGGTCCGTGTAGAACTTCTCCTTGGCGGGGAACTTCACCGGGTGGTCGCGGCTTTCGCCTTGGGGAAAATAGCCGTTGATCACTGTGAGCTTGCGGCCGTTAACCGTGAAATGACCGGTAATCAGTCGGCGCTGGGAGTCCTCTCCGTCCCACGGGTAACCTTTCTGGACGCTGTCCGGCGCCTGGCGGGAAAGAAGCGCAACGCCGTAATGAGTCTTCTGGCCATGGAAGTGAACGTGGTAGCCGAGTTCGCGAATGGCGTCTTCCGGGAATTCCTCGTCGGTCACCTTGGTTTCCTGCAGGCCGATAAAGTCCGGGTTCAGGCTATCAATCACGGCCTCAAGCTGGTGCAGCCGCGTGCGGATACTGTTGACGTTGAATGAGACAAACATCATCGGCGGAAACCTTCTGTTTTGCAGTTTTGGCGGTTGTCAGGGTGTGTCAGGAAACCGCAAGTCTACCACAACAGGTCGATGTGTCCGCCTTGGCTGCAAGGACGGATTCAGCGGGTCAGTTCACAATCCGGAGCGGTTTCCACGGTATAGCGGATATGGGCGGTGTAGTTCGAGTCCTTGTCCTTGCGGATATTGGTCAACCCGAGGTAGTTCGTCAGCACCCCGCTTTCGTTATAGCCCAGGAGGATAGGGTCGACCAGAAAACTCAGGATGGTGCTGGAGGGCTCTATCAGCACCGTGTGTGCGGCGTTGATACGATCGTCCTCCGTTGGTTCCAGTACAAAGCCATAGGCTTTGCCCCGGGTAGGCGCCAGAAAGTCGAATTCAATGCGGTCGCCGGAAGTGACCTCGGGCCAGTGGTTGCGCACCAGGTTGTCGAAGCCCGCATCCGCCACCAGTTTTCGGGTGACCTCCACCGTCGAGTTTTCCGTATCGCCTTCCGGAGTCTGCCACTCGATTTCCAGCTTTGCGTCATCCCGATTGCGGATTTCCATGACTTCATTGAAACCCGGCTGCCGGAAGGTCATCGCTGGACGCAACGCCGATTGTTCGTAAGACAGTGTCTTGTCAGCAAACGCCTCTCCGTTACCGCGAACGTACGTCACGTTGTGAGAGGTGGGTCGGAAAAGACCCTCGGTGCATTTTCCCGTTACCACGTGCCGCTCTTCATAGAGCACGTTGTCGCCGTTCAACGGTATCGCCTGGCCGGTGAAGCGCATCTCGGCGGCCCCGGCCGACAGGGGCAGGGCACAGGCGAGCAAAAAGGTGCTGGTCTTCATCTTATCAGCTCCGGATAAAGGGCCTTGCGAAGGTAGAGAAGCCCCGGGAACACAACCAGCCAGCCTAGTGCCAGCGCAGCCAGGGAAAGCGAGACATTCGGAAGTTGCACGGCGCCCAGCGCGCTGGCGGACCAGTAGGCAAAAGGCCCGGCGATGGGGGCACACACAAAGGGCAGCCAGGGTCTGCTGCCAATCCAGGACAGGGAATGGCTAAGGGTGGTCATGAATATGGCCCAGATGCCAACCAGCCAGACCGGTGTGATCTGTGCGTTACCAGTGCCATCGTCAAGGATGCCGGTTTGGAACCATATGCCATCCAGCACGCCGCCCAGAACCGTGCCTGCGCCGATAAACTGCAGTTCGGTGAAACGGTGCAGGCTGACAAACAGCATGTGGAAAACCAACAGCAAGACCACAAAACCGGCTGCCGGCAAGCCCGGGTAAAGCACGCATACGAACCAGCCAGTCTGGAACAGGGCAAAGTTCAGGACATTGCGCAGGGTGTCGTTGCGGATCATACGCTCAGGATGTTCTCACGTTTGTTGCCAGGCTTGGCGAACAGGATCTGGGAAACCCCAATGGCGCGTTCACTGAATCCCGCTTCGCAATAGGCGAAGTAAAAATGCCAGAGACGGCGGAAGGCCTTGTCGTAGCCCAGGCTGTCCAGCGTATCCCGGTTTGCCATGAAGCGATCGCACCAGTCCCGCAGGGTTCGGGCATAATGGAAGCCGATATCTTCAGAGTGGGTCATCACCAGATCCGAGCCGATGCGAACAGAATCCAGAATCGCGCCAAAAGACGGAATGAAGCTACCCGGGAAGATAAACCGCTGGATGAAATCGACGTTTTTCAGGGCGCGTTTATAGCGCTGCTCGGGCATATTGATGGCCTGCACCAGAGCCAGGCCGTTCGGCTTCAGCAATTGGCTGATCTGTGAGAAGTAGCTGTCCAGGAATTGCGGGCCAACGGCTTCAATCATTTCGATGGAAACCAGTTTGTCGAATTGCCCTTCCAGGTCACGATAGTCGTCAAACAGCAGGGTAATGTGATCCTCAAGATTTTCCTCACGGACCTTTTCCCTTGCCAGTTCCAGTTGCTCGGCGGAAATGGTGGTCGTGGTCACATGACAGCCATAATGCTTGGCCGCATGCACGGCGAATCCACCCCAGCCGGTGCCGATTTCGATCACCCGGTCGCCCGGTTGCAGGTCCAGTTTTCGGCAGATGGTATCCAGTTTGTGAACCGCCGCTTGCTCCAGCGTCGCCTCTGGGCCTGGGTAGATGGCGGAGGAATACATCATCGTGGGGTCAAGGAAGGTCTCGAACAGGTCGTTACCCAGGTCGTAGTGGGCGCTGATGTTCTTGCGGGAACCTTCCTTCGTATTGCGATTCAGCCAGTGCAGGCCCTTCAAGGCCGGTTTGGTGACCCAACTGAATCGGTCCTCGAAGGCGTTCATCCGATCAACGTTTCGGGTAAAGAACCGCAACAGGGCCACCAGGTCCGGAGTCGACCAGTCACCTGCGACATAGGCTTCAGCGGCACCCACGCTGCCGCCTGTTAGCAGATCCTTCCAGGTGCTGTGGTCGTGGATGACCAGCTCCGCCGGCGCGAATCGGCTGTCGCTGTCTCCAAAGGTCAGAGTTTCCGCCCCGGCTTCACGAATCGTCAGTGTTCCCGCTTCAAGAAGCGAAAGCTGCTGGCACACAAGGGCTTTCGCCCACCGGCTGGTGAGCGGCGCCTGGCCAGTGCCAGTGGATTCAAGCGAGGTGTTCAGGTTCTCCATGAGCTTACCTTTCCGGTTGTCTTGTTCTGGGCTGTGGGTTCGGTGACATCCTGGCCTGAGTCTTCTGCGCCGCGCCGGTGCTCCGGGTCGTTTTCAGGCAGCTTGTTTGGATGGGTAAAGAACGGCACCCCTTTGAGCTTGAGCTTCAGGGCGTGCCAGTAAATACCGCCCACCACCTTCAGCGCTTCCAGTGGAAACTGCCTAAGGCTCCTGTGTAGTTCTTTACGATCCAGGGGGGTGCGTCGGACCACCAATGTGGCATCAAAATGCTTGCGTTCGTCCTGTTTCACACCCATGTGGATCCGAAGTTCAGGGCCGCGGAAACTGAACGTCCACTGGTAATGCTGATCCATGGGATTGAAGGGCGATACGTGAAAGCGTTTGCTGAAATCGAAGCGCTCAGTGCGCCAGCCGGCACTGGTTGGTTCCGCGCCTGTGGTTTCGAGGCAGTACACATGGCGATCTTTCCAGGGTGTATTGGTGATCTGAGCCATGATGACCCGGGGCACGGCTCCATGATCCGGGCGGTCGCCGGCGTGGTAGCAGAAGTAGAAACTGACCGGATTGAACACATACCCGAAATAACGGGGATGAGTAATGAGTTGCACCGCGCCGTCCGGGCGCCATCCCGTCGCCTGTTGTACCTGATCGCTCACGGCCTGCAGGAGGTTGGCGGTCTCGGGCCGGAAATAGTCACGGCGGTACAGGGACAACCAGTTGAAGCGTTCCAGGGAAAACAGGCGGCTGATATGGGTTATGGATGGCCACTCGCGCAGGTCCAGGGCCAGCATGCCGGTGCTGTAGCTGAATTCGTGGCGTACCGGTGTCTTGCGACGATGCCGAATCGTGCCCTCCAGCCATTGGCTGTGAAGCTGATTGGCGACCATGTTTTGCGGTAGGGCAGCGTTCATGGCTACAGCTCCACTCCCAAAGCCTGAGTAACGCGGAGCGCACTACTCACACCGTCCTCATGAAAGCCATTGAACCAGTAGGCGCCACAGAAGTGGCTGCGGTTGTGGCCGCCGATTTCGTCATAGCGTTTCTGGGCCGCCACGGCCTCCAGGGTGAACACGGGGTGTGCGTAGTCGAAGCGTTTTATGATGCGCTCCGGATCAATGTCCTGGCTGCGGTTGAGGGTGACACAGAAGGTTTCCGGTGCCTCATCGAAATTCTGCAGTACGTTCATGTTATAGGTCACAGACACAGGCTCGGTGCTGTGTTGCGGTATGAAATAGTTCCACGCCGCCCACGCCCTGCGATTTGATGGCAGTACCGAACTGTCGGTGTGCAACACCACATCATTGCGTTGATAGGTAATGGCACCAAGAATATCCAGTTCTTCGGCGGAAGGATCGGCAATCATGTCGAGGGCCTGGTCGCTGTGGCAGGCAAACACCACCTGGTCAAAGTGGTGGTGCTCGTTATTGACGGTGACCACCACATGGTCCGGCTCACGGACGACGGAACTGACCGGGCTGTTCAAATGTATGCGTTCGCCCAGGCGGTCCATCATCGCATCGACATAGCGCGCGGAGCCGCCGGAAATGACCCGCCAGGTCGGACGATCGTCTACCGACAACATGCCGTGATTATTGAAAAACTGGAGAAAAAATCGGATCGGGAACTGTTCCAGGACAATCTCCGGCGCCGACCAGATCGCGGCCCCCATGGGGACGATGTAGTATTGGCGGAAGTAGCGCGAGTAGCCGTTGCGGTTCAGGTATTCGCCCAGGGTTTCGGTGTCTGCGATGTTGCCAGCGGCCAGGTCTGCCCGGGATTCCTTATTGAAGCGCAGAATCTCCTGGATCATACGAAGAAACGGTAGATTCAGCAGGTTTCTGCGTTGGGCGAACAGGGTGTTCAGGCTGGTGCCGTTGTACTGTAGCCCGGAGGAATGACAGTCAACACTGAAACTCATGTCGCTGACTTCCGACGCAACACCCAAGCGGTCCATCAGCTTCATGAAATTGGGGTACGTCCAGTCATTGAAGACGATAAAACCGGTGTTGACCGGCCACTCCCGACCACCGGCGGTAACCATCTCTGTGTTGGTGTGGCCTCCGGCATAGTCGCCAGCTTCAAACAGCTCCACATCGTACTTTTCGGATAAGAGCCAGGCTGTTGTAAGGCCGGAGACCCCAGCGCC
The DNA here is from genome assembly GCF_056857915.1 of Marinobacter sp. B-12. Lineage (NCBI taxonomy): Bacteria > Pseudomonadati > Pseudomonadota > Gammaproteobacteria > Pseudomonadales > Marinobacteraceae > Marinobacter > Marinobacter sp. B-12. The sequence goes on from NZ_JBSXOB010000016.1 coordinate 7,129, forward strand.
AATGACTGCAATACGTTGACGTTCGTTACTCATCCACTGGTTTCCTGTTCATTCCTGCTTTTGCGGCTCATGCTGGCGGCCATGCGATCAATCAACCCCTGGGGCAGGGCGCCCAGAGCCTTCAGTGTCCAGGTGAATCGCTTCGGAAAAGCGATTTCGTTACGGCCTTTACGCAGTCCTTTGACGATACGGCCCGCGGCGTCTTCCGCTGAGACCAGGAACGGCATCGGAAAATCGTTTCTGTCGGTCAGCGGCGTTTTCACAAACCCCGGCGAAACCACCACCACGTCGATGCCTTCGGGCGCCAGATCCGCTCGTAGCGCGTGTGCAAAGTAGGTGAGCGCGGCCTTGGAGGACCCGTACCCCTCGGCACGGCCGAAGGGAAACCACCACGCCGATGAGCTGACAATCACCAGCGTCGCCGGTTGGCCCTTCGCGACAGTGCGCCGCAGAGCCGGCAAGGCAATATCCAGACAGCGTGCGGTGCCCACCACGTTGGTGTTGATGTTGTTTTCAATCACAGCGCTGTCGTAGTCGGCGATTTCCAGGTATTCACAGGTGCCGGCGTTGAGGATGGCCATGTTGAGGTCGCCGTGGGTTTCCAGGGTGGAGGAAATACCCTGTAGGTCGTCCCGGCTCGTGGTGTCCGCCCGCGCTGCTACAACTCGCTCTGGCGCCAATGCGCTCAAGCCGTCCAATGCCTCCTGCCGTCGGCCGGTGATCACCAAACGGTGCCCCTGGTCTACCAGCGCGTGGGTAACGGCTTCTCCGATCCCTGAGCTGGCCCCGGTAATCCAGATGTTGGATGCTGTTCCAAGCCGTTCACTCATCCCGCCTGATTCCTTATCCAACGGATCACGCCACCCAGTAACGGAAGGTTTTCGTAGAGCAACTGGCCGATGTCGAAATAATCCCGATGGGAGAGAACGCGCCCCTCACGAATAACCAACTGACTAATGCCTTCCACCGCAACCGGGTTGCCCTTCCGAATACGCTTGTGCCTGAGGTGCATCACCCAGGGAATGCACACATCCTCGCCGTTGACCACGGGCTCGCCGAAGTCGAAACCGCAGGAAATCACGTTGGCGTAGGCCCCGGAAAAGTATTCTGTCAGTTCACCAATTCCCCGCACGCTCGTGAACGGATCGGTAAACGTCACGTTTTCGCTGTACACGCTGGACAGCTCCGCCATGTTGCCGGCGCAGAGGTTATTGAAGAGTTGCGTGAAGCGCCCAAGAGTTTCCTGGACGGATGAATTCTGGTTGCCCATTTCGATGATAGAGGCGGTACTCATGAGTGTTTCCTCCTCATGGAATCCAGTTGGCGGGTTTCTTCCTGAATGTGTTCTGGAATAGGGTTCATGTCCCATATGATGCCAAGACGCGCGAGTAGCCACAGTCCGTACCAGGTCATATCCACCTCGTACCACCGGAATCCCTGGCGCACGGATTGCGGCCAGCGATGGTGGTTGTTGTGCCAGCCTTCGCCCATGGTGATGAGCGCGAGCCAGACGTTATTCCTGCTGTCGTCGGAAGTCTCGAAACGGCGTTTTCCCCAGACGTGAGACAGGGAATTGATGGACACCGTGGCATGGAACAGCAACACCGTTGATATGAAGAAGCCCCAGGTCAGCAGCTGCAAACCATTGGTGCCCAGGCCGGGCGCCCACGCCGCCAGAGCTTCACCCAAGGCATAAATACCGACCGCGGCTGCTGCTGGTACCAATGAGTCAAAGCGGTTGAGAAAGCGGAGTTCCGGAAATTTTAGCCAATCCTTCACGCGGCGCTCGTTCATGGCAAAGCCCGCGTCGCAGGTGAACCAGCCGACATGAGACCACCAGAAGCCACCTTGGTGTGGCGAATGCAGGTCCTTTTCATCGTCCGAATGCTGGTGATGGTGCCGGTGATGGGCTGCCCACCAAAGCGGGCCTCGCTGGGCCGCGCTAGCGCCCAGAACGCCAAAAAGAAACTGCGCAACACGGCTGGTCTTGAAGGTTTTGTGGGCAAAGTAGCGATGGTAGAAGCCGGTGATGGCAAACATGCGCACGGCGAAAAAGCCAATTGCAAAGATGACCGCAAAGGTACTGGTGCCCGTGACGATGACCAGCAGACAGGCCAGATGAAGTGCTATAAAGGGAACCACCCTGAGAAAATTGAAAGCCCGCGAGCTTGTGTCGAGGTGATCCGAACCCGCAGCGGAGTCGAACCATCTCAGAATGTTTGTCAGCCAGTGTTGCACTCGGGTCATACCCTGATTGCCCTTTCGTTCGTGGTTTAACCTGTAAAGCCTGGGCGTTGAAGAATCTCAACCAGACGCTTGACGGGTTCTACGTTCCAACAACCGAATTTGGATGCACGTTATACGATGTTTAACCAAACCGATCAGATGCCTGTTATACGCCGGATTGCCATTGTTGGTTCAGGCATGGCCGGCCTGAGTGCAGCACTTCTGCTTCAGGAGCAGAACCATGAAGTGACGATCTTCGAGAAAAGCCGCGGCCCGGGCGGTCGCATGGCCGCAAAGCGTGTTGCGGGTGGCTCCGTAGACATCGGGGCGCAATACTTTACGATCAGGAATCCTGCGTTCTCCGCCTTCCTGAACCGTTATGCCGAAGGCAGTTTCAGGCCGTGGCCCGGGCGGTTTGGTTACCAGACCACCTCCGGGCAATGGGAGCCGTTCCCGCAAGAGACCCGCTACGTCGGCGCTCCCCGGATGACCGCCATCACCCGCGGGCTTTCCACCGCTGCAGACGTCCAGGCGCAAACGCGCATTGATAGCCTGGTTCGCCAGGGTCAACAGTGGTTACTGAACGATACAGACGGCGAGTCTTATGGGCCCTTTGACGCGGTTATCGTCACGGCACCTCCGGCTCAGACCCGGGATCTGTTCAGCAACAGTAGGCTCACAGCGCTCTCGGACCAGATGCAGGACCACGTTAGCCATATCCAGCCGTGCTGGGCAATCGCTGTCTATTTTCGGCAGGCGCTGGAACAGCCCTATGACGGGATGCGGTGCCAGAACCCGATACTCGACTGGATTGCGAATAACTCGAGCAAACCGGGCAGGGACGATTCCGGCCAGTGGTGGGTTCTCCATGCAACGCCTCAATGGTCTCGGGAGCACGAAAATACCTCGGCGGACAAGGTGTCGGCTGCCATGATTGAGGCGTTTAAGAAGGTAACCGGTGTTACTGTCTGCCCTGACGACTGGATTTCGCACCGGTGGCTTTATGCGAAATCCTCGCCCACGGAGCAACCCGGTTTTCGCTGGTATGGCGACCAGCGCATCGGGCTGGCCGGGGACTGGCTGAGCGGCGGCCGCGTGGAGGGCGCGTTCAACAGTGCCAGTGGCCTGGTCGCGCATATGCTGGCGGACTAAACCCAACTTACTTGCCGGTCAGTACGGTTGGCCGAACGTAGAAGTGGGTGATGGTACCGTCGCTGAACTTGCTGAAGAAGGCGCTGATATCGGTAATCTTGCGCAGGGAACGGGCACGGTTGATCGGATCACGCACCAGTACCTTGATGCCGTTGAAATTGTCCTGGATGTTCGAGAACCGTGCCCGCATGGAGCAGGTCACAACCTCGCCCGGGTCCAGGTCCAGCTCCCGGGCCAGCCAACGGCTGTGATCCTCGATGCCGGCGACAGTGAGATCTTCCCGGGTGTCCAGGTGGTTCAGTTTGGCCCGGTCCACAATGCAGCGTGAATAACTGCCAGACTTTTTCCGCGCCACTTTGCGAAAAGCCTCCCAGAAGAAGCTGTCTGTCAGTTCTGCGAAGTAACGCATGTCGCTCAGGCAGGTATCCACCCAATCAAATATTTCCGGGTCTTCAAGCACTTCGTTGATCGCTTCCCGCAACAGCCAGTCGAAACCCAGGGCCGTCTTGTGGGCGTAGACCTTGCGGTACATCTGGTGGCGGCTGTAGACGAAGTCCTCCAAGGCGCCAAGACCCTTCTGGGTGATGGCCAGGCCGAGCCAGGGCTCGCGCACGTCCCAGCCGAAGCGCAGGTTGCTCAGCAGGTGGTCAAGGTTGAAACCACCGATGGTGACTGAGGAGTGAAAACCGTCCCGAAGCATGTAGTCGGCCCGGTCGGCGTCGATTTCACCGGAGACAATGGACGACATCAGGTCCATCACCAGCCGGGGGGTGTCGGCTTCGCTTAGAACACCGGAGTCCGCGTCGTTACCGGCGATGAAATTCCAGAAGGTGCGTGCGTGGCGGCAGAACGCATCGCTGGGCCGCACATCCGTGGTCTCCATGATGCCGATCACGTCTCTTGGATCGAGGCCGGCGGTCTCAAGGTCAATGGACGACAGCACTTCGTGGGCAACCCTCACGGAATAGTGCTCGTGCTCCAGTTCTTCCGGGCGTTCACTGTGATACACGGAATAGTCGACACCGCTCCAAAGGTCATCAAACCGGTCGGGCCGCGACATAAGGTCGTGGATGCGCCGCGCCTGGGTGAACTGGTGGGAGAAGCTGGAATGTCCGCTGTCGTGCAGCAGGCAGCCCAGGCGGATGGTCTTGGCCAGGTAGTCAATGGCATCAAGCTGGCTGAGGCTAAGGTCTGTCTGGTCGCTGAGCTGGCGTTCCCGCAGGTAGGCGTCGATCATCGAGCGGAACATCCGCGTGCCCACGTGCATCACGCCAATACTGTGAAGGAAGCGTGAGTGGGTCGCCCCCGGGAAAACCAGGCTGAGGATGTCGTTCTGGCAAATGTTGCGCAGGCGCTGGAACAGGGGATGGTCGATAACCTTGATTTCATGCCGGTAAAGCGGAATTCCGCCATGGACCGGGTCCATGATCAGCTTGTCATAAGCCCCGAGCAGGTCATTGACGGCACTTCTCATAGATTACAACCTCCCAAAAACATCAAACATGTCTTGTTATATCACAGGGGCGTGCCAGAATAGGTATCAGAAACCCAATTTCCTGTTTACCGATGGTAGTTTAGGGCAATCGCCATGACATCGCGCACCGAGCGCATTCTTATTATCGATTCGGATGAACGTGCCCGCTCGGAACTGGGTCGATACCTTGAGGCCAGGGGATTCTACGTTACCGGTTATTCGGACCTGGCTTCCGCCCGTTCCCTGTTCGACGATAATATTCCGGACATCATTTTTGCCGACCTGTCGCCGGACGCCATAGGTGAGCTTGCCGGTCGACTGGAAGACGCGGAAACCTTCACCCCCATCGTTGCCTGCTATTCCACCGCAGATGCCTCCGAAATCGTCAATGCGCTGAGAGCGGGCGCGGCCGATATCGTGCTTAAACCCTGTTCCGATGATCGTGGCGCCCTCGATGACGTTATTGGCAAGCTGTTTGATCGGGTGCGTGTGAACCGGCTCAACCAGCTTTACCGCCAGGAACTGGAAGAAGCGAACCGGGACTTGCGGGATGGCATTGCGGAATTACGCGCCGACCAGCGCGCCGGCCGTAAGGTCCAGCTCAGAATGTTGCCAGACCGGGAACAGGTGCTTTCCGGCTTTTCCGTCAATCACCTCATCAAGCCCTCGCTGTTTCTTAGCGGGGATTTCCTGGACTATTTCCGAATAACCGAAGACAAGGTGCTGGTGTATATCGCCGACGTGTCTGGCCACGGTGCCAGCTCAGCGTTCGTAACGGTGTTGCTGAAAAACCTGACCAACCGCCTCCAGCGCAATCTCAGGCGTGGCTCCAGTGATGACATCCTGTTTCCCGATCGTTTCCTTGAGCGGATTAATTCCGAACTGCTCGATACCGGGTTGGGCAAGCATGTAACGGTGTTCGTAGGCATCATATCAACGTCTGACAGGAGCCTTCGCTATTCGGTGGGCGCCCATTTCCCGATGCCGATCCTTTCCCTGGAGGGCGGCAGGACAGAGTTCCTCGAAGGCAGTGGCTTGCCGGTAGGGCTGTTCGAGACGCCGGAATGGGAGGTTTACGAAGTTCCACTGGACAAGCCGTTCCACCTGATTCTTTTCTCAGACGGTATACTGGAGGTCATCAAGGCCAAAAGCCTGGATGAAAAGGAAAAGACACTACTTGAACTCGTCTCGGGAGGTAGTCACACTATTGCTTCCCTGGGCGAGGCTCTGAATCTCGACGAGATCACAGAGTTACCTGACGATATTGCTATCGTATCAGTAACGGATACCGATCCTGATACCAATGGCCCGACGTCGACATAGTGGCAGTGGATTCAATGGCTGGTTACAAGATCCTGCAAGCTGAAAAACAGGGCATCTATGTCCTTAAGTTTATTGGAGAAATCCGGCTGAACCTGTGTTCGACGCTGGACAATCTGGTTGAGTCCATTACCCAGGATCCTGACTTCAAGACGGTGGTTATTGATCTTACCGAAACCGAGATCATCGACAGCACCACCCTTGGGCTGCTGGCCAAGATTGCCATGGCTGCCCAGAAACGCAGTAATTTCCTGCCCACGATGATATCCACCAACCCTGATATAACCCGAATCATCACCTCCATGGGTTTCGACAAGATTTTCATCATTGTTCGCGAGCCTGCGTCCCGCATCGAAGAACTGGAAGAAATCCCCGTATTGCGCGCGAGCGAGCAGCAGGTCAGGGATAAGGTGTTGGAAGCCCACCGTGTGCTGATGGGCCTGAACAGCCGTAACCGGGAAGAATTCAAGAACCTGGTGCGTGCCCTGGAATGCGAAGAGTCCGGCTGAGCCCGGGGTCATCACTGCGTTCTCCATTCCTGCCGGCCGTTTACCGGGCTGAACCATAAAACATAACGGAACGACTATGCCTGAGAAAAATAACCGTGGGCCCACCGACGTTTCCCAGACCGGCCATGATGTAGCGGTTCTCGGCGGTGGCAGTTTCGGTTCTGCCATGGCCAAAGTGCTGGGGGAGAATGGCCATACCGTCCATTTCTGGATGAGGGACGAAGCCCAGGCGGATGAAATCCGCAACACCGGTATCAACAGCCGCTATATGCCGGATGTCACCCTAACTGGTGATATTCAACCGACTACCAGCCTGCCGGAAGCGGTCGGTAAGGCTGAAATTGTCTTTGTGGCCATTCCCAGCAAAGCCTTCCGCTCCGTCATTCGTGAAAACAGCTCTGAGTTCCGGGAAGGGCAGATCGTTGTCAGCCTGACCAAGGGCATCGAAGAGCATGGCTTCAAGCTGATGAGCGAAATCCTTCAGGAAGAAATTCCGCGTTCCCGCATTGGTGTGCTCAGCGGTCCCAATCTGGCTGGTGAAATCGTCAGTCAGGACCTCACGGCAACCGTTATCGCAGCCAAGGACCCTGACGTGCGCCGCACGGTTCAGGAACTGCTTGGCTGCGAATATCTGCGGGTCTACGCCAATGTGGATGTGTATGGCGTCGAGCTGGCCGGTGCACTGAAGAATATCTACGCCATCGTTGCCGGGCTGGCGTCAGCGCGGAATCTGGGAGAGAATGCCAAGGCGATGTTGATTACTCGCGGGCTGGCGGAAATGAGCCGGTTTGCAGTCAGCCTGGGTGCCAACCCCATGACGTTTATGGGGCTGGCAGGGGTAGGGGATCTTATCGTTACCTGTACGTCTCCGAAAAGCAGGAACTACCGTGTTGGTTACGCCGTAGGTAACGGCCAGGCGCTGGATGAGGCGGTCGCGGAGTTGGGCCAGGTGGCCGAGGGCATCTATACCCTGAAACTGGTCAAGGAGAAATCCGAGGCGATTGGTATCTACATGCCTTTGGTTCGAGGGCTCTATGAGATTCTTTACGATGGCGCCTCCATCAGTGCAGTGATCAACAGTCTGATGATGTCGGTCCAGAATTCAGATGTGGAATTCATTCTTCCACGAACCATCAGTCAGTAAGGTTCGGGTTAGCCGGAGGGAAAGCAAGTGCACTTGATCGTCATGCGCCATGGTGAGGCCGGTTGGCACACTCTGGACAGGGAACGTGAGCTGACGGAGTTTGGTCGCCACGGGGTAGCGGATGTAGCCGCTCAGATTGCGGAGTCGCCCTGGCGCCCCGAGTTTATTTGGTGCAGCCCATTGGTCAGGGCCCGGCAAACCGCTGCGATTGCGTCCGAGATTCTGAATTGCCCGGTCACGGAAAAGGATTATATTACCCCGGATGATGATCCCGGCCGTTGTCTGGATGAGTTGATCGAATCCGCCCCCTCTCCGTTATTGCTGATTTCTCATATGCCCTTTGTTGGCAGCCTTTCGACACTCCTGGTGGATGGTCATCGTAAGGGCATACCCTTTATGACCGCTCAGGCAGTGGTTCTCGAAATGCCCGTAGCGGGTCCGGGCTGCGCCGACTTGCGGGCACAATTCCTACCCTGAAATCTCTCATAAGACCTTTAAAATCGGTGCCCCAGCGCCCATAGTTTCTGTGAAACCACACAGGAATAACCTTTATGAGCCAGAAGCCCGAGACAATTGCGCAACAAGTGGAAAGTGCACAGGCTCCCGGAAAAGGCCTGCCACCGCTCGAAACATGGAACCCGGAGCTGTCCGGAGACATTGATATCGTGATTGCCCGTGACGGGCAGTGGCTGTATCAGGGCAAGCCCATTGGCCGGGACGCCATTGTTAAACTGTTCTCGACGATTCTGCGGCAGGAAAGTGACGGGCACCATTATCTGGTGACGCCGGTTGAGAAGTGGCGGATCACTGTCGAAGATACGGCCATTCTTGCTCATTCTCTTGAAGTCTCTGGCAGTGGAAAGGATCAGGTTCTGTCAGTAACGACCAACACAGGAGAGACACTGTTAGTTGGGGACGAGCACCCTCTGCACATTGGGGTTTATGAAGGAACCAACGAGCCACGCCCGGTCATCGGTTTACGCCACGGTGTGGAGGCAAGGCTGGTAACGGCCGCTTACTACGATCTGGCCGACCGGGTGACTGAAGAAAGTTCCGGAGAAGATACCGTTATAGGTGTCTGGAGTAGCGGAAATTTCTATAAAATTGCCGATAACGGTTGAATTACCAGCCGCCGTCCCAACTAACTCACGGTAGAAAACGCAGTCTGACACTTGTTAAACTGTATTTTCGAACTTGTTACCGAGCCTGGCTCTCTAACGAGGCCCGGTGGTCGTAAGTCCCTCTGTGCAGTCTGGCTGTTCAAGATCACTTTCGATTGCCCAAATTTACATCAAACAGTCATTGCGACACGCAAGGAGATCACATGGCCCAACCTCGTGTTGTCACCATCCACTACACGCTCACCAACGACCAGGGAGAAGAGCTGGACTCCTCCCGTGTAGAAGGTCGCGAGCCTCTGTCCTATCTGGAAGGTGCTCAGAACATTATCGGCGGACTGGAAAATGCGCTGAACGAAAAGAACGCTGGCGATCAGGTGAAAGTATCTGTTGAGCCGGGTGAAGGTTACGGCGAAGTCAACGAAGAGCTGGTCCAGCCGGTCCCGCGTTCTGCGTTTGAAGGTGTCGACACCATCGAGCCGGGCATGCAGTTCCAGGCACAGACTCCGGGTGGCCCCCAGGTCGTTCGTGTCGTGGAAGTAGGCGACGAAACCGTCACCATCGATGCCAACCACCCGCTGGCGGGTGAGACCCTGCACTTCGACGTGGAAGTGGTTGAAGCGCGCGAAGCAACTGACGAAGAGCAAGAGCACGGTCACGCTCACTGATCTCGTCATAGTTGTTCATAAAAAAACGGCCCCTGTTGGGGCCGTTTTTTTTGGCTATCCAGAACTATTTACATGTTCGGATAGTTCGGACCACCGCCACCTTCCGGCGTCACCCAGGTGATGTTCTGGGCCGGGTCCTTGATGTCGCAGGTTTTGCAGTGAACGCAGTTCTGCGCGTTGATCTGGAACTTCTTGCCACTGCCGTCATCCGCTTCAACCACTTCGTACACGCCGGCCGGGCAGTAGCGCTGCGCAGGCTCGTTGTACTTCGGCAGGTTATCCTTAATTGGGATGTCCGGGTTGGACAGCTTCAGGTGAACCGGCTGATCTTCCTCATGGTTGGTGTTGGAGATAAACACCGAGGACAGCTTGTCGAAGGTCAGTTTGTTATCCGGCTTCGGATAATCGATCTTCTTGGCCTGGTCCGCAGGCTTTAGCGTGGCATAGTCGGGAGTCGTGTCGTGGAACGTAAACGGCAGGCTGCTCCGAAGAATGTTCTGCTCGAAGTAGGCAATCGCGCCGCCCACGAAGTTACCGAACTTGTGCATGCCCGGGCTGAAGTTGCGCTCGGCATACAGCTCTTTATAGAGCCAGCTGTCCTTGAAGCGTTCTTCGAAACTGGTGATTTCCTCACCGCTCTTGCCGTCCTTCAGCGCCTCAAACACTGCCTCTGCGCCCAGCAGGCCGGATTTCATGGCGGTGTGGGAGCCCTTGATCTTGGAGCTGTTCAGGGTGCCGGCGTCACAGCCCAGCAGCAGGCCGCCCGGGAAGCTCATCTTCGGCAGGGAGTTGAAGCCACCTTTGGTGATGGCGCGGGCGCCATAGGCCACTCGCTTGCCGCCTTCCAGGTGTTTCTTGATCTCCGGATGCAGCTTCAGGCGCTGGAACTCGTCGAACGGGCTCATGTGCGGGTTGCTGTAGGACAGATCGCTGATCAGGCCAACGTATACCTGGCCGTTTTCCAGATGGTAAAGGAAGGAGCCACCGGTAGAGCCGGATTCGTTCAACGGCCAGCCAGTTGTGTGGATAACCAGGCCTGGCTCATGCTTGGCCGGATCGATGTCCCACAATTCCTTGATACCAATACCGTAGTGCTGAGGGTCTTTGCCTTCGTCAAGCTTGAAATCGTTGATCAGGCGCTTGCCCAGGTGACCACGGCAGCCTTCGGTAAACAGGGTGTACTTGGCACGTAGTTCCATGCCCGGCATGAAGCCGTCTTTTTCGGAGCCGTCACGGGCCACACCCATATCGCCGGTGATAATGCCCTTGACCTGGCCATCTTCTACGATGGTTTCGGAAGCGGCAAAACCGGGATACACCTCAACGCCCAGGCCTTCGGCCTGCTCGGCCAGCCAGCGGCACAGGTTGCCCAGGCTGATGATGTAGTTGCCGTGGTTGTGCATGTTCTTGGGCACAAAGGCGTTTGGAATCTTGGTGGCGCCTTCCTGGTTCTTCAGCAGGAAAATGTCATCACGGGTGACCGGCGTGTTCAGCGGTGCGCCTTTCTCTTTCCAGTCCGGGAACAGCTCGTTGAGGGCCGTGGGCTCAAACACTGTGCCAGCCATGATGTGGGCGCCGATCTCGGACCCCTTCTCAACGACGCAGACGGTCAGTTCCTGCTCGGCTTCCTGGGCCATCTGCATGACACGACAGGCTGCCGAGAGGCCAGCCGGCCCACCGCCGACGATCAGAACATCAAATTCCATCGATTCGCGTTCCACGTTGGTCTCCTCATCTGTTTTATAGTGATGCCAACAGGCAAATTCTTAGGGGCGTCATCATACCGGTAAAAGCTCGTATAGACGACTCCCTCAAAGCGAAAGCACCTGCCTTAATAGAGTAAAAGGATACCGCAATTGAATAATCAAACAAACGTTTGTTTGAAATTTGGGTCTACCTTTGGCATTGTTTGGTGGCACTGGGCCAAAACGTGTTTTTTGAATCGTTTTTTAGTATCGTCTCACGCTCAGGTGGAGTCAACAGGTGTTCATTGGCCATTGACGCGGCGGTGCAGCGTCTTTAGGGACTATTGACCCCGGTAGCCTTTGCCTGCAGTATTATGACGCCCTGACAGACAGCAGGTCCTGCAAGTATGTGCTGTTCTCAATTGTAAACTCATCGTAGAAGAACGAGGAATCTATGAAGGTTCTGGTCGCTGTAAAACGAGTAATCGACTACAACGTGAAGGTGCGCGTCAAGCCGGACAACACCGGCGTTGATCTCGCCAACGTCAAGATGGCAATGAACCCATTCTGCGAAATCGCTGTTGAAGAAGCGGTTCGTTTGAAGGAAAAGGGCGTTGCCAGTGAAATCGTGGTGGTATCCATCGGCCCGAAGGCCTGCCAGGAGCAAATCCGTACCGCTCTGGCACTGGGTGCTGACCGGGGTATCCACATCGAAACTGACGAAGAGGTTCAGTCTCTCGAAGCGGCCAAGCTGCTCAAGAGTGTGGTTGAGAAGGAAGAGCCCAAGCTCGTCATTCTTGGCAAACAGTCCATCGATTCCGACAACAACCAGACAGGCCAGATGCTGGCCGCGCTGACCGGTATGGGTCAGGGCACATTCGCGTCTGAAGTGGTTGTCGAAGGCGAGAAGGTCAACGTGACCCGCGAAGTCGACGGCGGCCTGATGACCGTGGCCCTGAACCTGCCGGCGGTTGTGACTACCGATCTTCGCTTGAACGAGCCGCGCTACGCGTCCCTGCCGAACATCATGAAGGCCAAGAAAAAGCCGCTGGATGCCATGAGCCCGGCCGATCTGGGTGTTGAGCTTGCTCCGCGTCTGTCCACCCTGAAGGTTGAGGCCCCGGCTTCCCGTCAGGCGGGTGTGAAGGTCGCTGACGTAGCTGAGCTGGTCGACAAACTGAAGAACGAAGCGAAGGTGATCTAAATGAGCATCCTTGTAATTGCTGAACATGACAACAGCAGCCTGAAGCAGGCTACCCTGAACGTAGTCGCAGCTGCCAAGGCAATTGGCGGCGACATCGACGTGCTGGTTGCCGGTGAGAACTGCGGCGCTGTAGGCGAAGCGGCTGCGAAGGCCGAAGGCGTTAACAAGGTACTGGTTGCCGACAACGCTGCGTACGGTCATTTCCTGGGCGAGAACCTGGGTGAGCTGGTTGCCGAAGTGGGCAAGGGCTACAGCCATATCCTGGCCGCTGCCGGCACCACGGGTAAAGACTTCATGCCGCGCGTTGCTGCGCTGCTGGACGTTGCCCAGGTATCTGACATCATGCGTGTGGAGTCCGAAGACACCTTCGTTCGCCCGATTTACGCTGGTAACGCCATTGCCACGGTGAAATCCGCTGACAGCATCAAGGTTATCACCGTACGCCCGACCGCCTTTGATCCGGTGGCTGGTGAAGGTGGCTCCGCCGCCGTTGAGCAGCTGGACGTGGTTAAAGACGCTGGCCTGTCCACCTTTGTCGGCGAAGAGCTGGCCAAGTCTGACCGTCCGGACCTGGGAAGCGCGGGTATCGTGGTTTCCGGTGGCCGTGGCATGCAGAACGGCGACAACTTCAAGATGCTGGAGCAGGTTGCCGATCTGATGGGCGCCGCTGTTGGTGCGTCCCGTGCGGCTGTTGACGCAGGCTTCGTGCCCAACGACATGCAGGTCGGCCAGACCGGTAAGATCGTTGCACCGCAGCTGTACATCGCGGTTGGTATCTCCGGCGCCATCCAGCACCTGGCCGGTATGTCTGACTCCAAGGTGATCGTTGCGATCAACAAGGACGAAGAAGCGCCGATCTTCCAGGTGGCGGATTACGGCCTGGTCGCGGATCTGTTTGAAGCGGTTCCGCAGCTTGAAGAAGAGTTGAAGAAAGTCCTGTAACTTTCTGAATCTAATAAAAAAGGCACCCTAGGGTGCCTTTTTTATTGCTCGTCTTTCGGCTTTTTTCGTGCCGTCAGCTGTTTTCCTTCTTACCGAAAAACAGGGTGTCCGCCAGTATATGCAACGCCTTGTTGGTGGTGTGCACCGAGCGATAGATCTGGTCACTGGTCTGGTCGTGGGTTTCCCGCGCCCGACGGGCGTTTTCGCGGAACTCCTCATTGCTTGAAAAGCGGTCGATCAGGCTGAACGTTGTGGTGGTAATGGCCTTGTGAACCTTCTCTACCGCGCTGGTGCCATTCTTGACGGTTTCCTCCAGCAAGCGGGCCCGGTTTCGGGTTTCCATCAGGTCCATACGGGTTTTCTGGATATGGCTGTTGGCCGAAATCCGTTGGGAGTGAAGGATACGGAGAGTTCGGGTGTTGCGGCTGTGTTGTCGGAACGCAACCGCCATAAGCCCCGTTGAGGTCACAATGGCGCTTAAACTGAGCAGTGATACGATGTCCATGGCGCCTCCTATCGGTATTCGAGCTTCATTTCCACGTCGATTTCCCGTTCGGCCAGTTCCAGTTCGAGCTCTTTCATGACTTCCTGATACACCAGCCGTTTCACCATCACCGGAAGACGGTCTGCCAACATGCGGGCTGACTTCGATTCGCGTTTTGCCAGGGCAATCGGATCTTTTACTCGCAGCGTAAGTATCAGCTCCGGTTCCCGTGTATTATCAGGGCCATAGCTCTCAGCCATCGCCTTGCCAATGGATCTTTGCTGGAGACGTACCTGCCAGAACAGCCAGGCGCTGAGAGTGGCAAGTATGAGGCTCAGTACCAGAAGCAGGGTGTTCAATGGGTTAACCTCCGGGATTCGGGTTCATTGAGTCTGACAGAGTGTGCAGTATCGGTACGATGATTCGATTGGCCGATGCGACGTTTTGTTGCAACCTCCAGGGAAATAAACGAAAGGATAGTGACATGATCTGGTTAAAAGCATTTGTCAGTGGCCTTCTTGCCACCCTGATCTTTCATCAGGGGCTGTTTGCCGTGTTTTATTTCGTGGGAATGGTGCCATCCGCACCCTTTAACATGGCTGCGGTTCCGCCGCTGGGTATTCCCGCTGTTTTCTCGCTGGCTTTCTTTGGCGGGCTTTGGGGAATCGTGCTCTGGGCGATCCTTGGCCGCTTTGGCGGCTTTAAGTTCTGGTTGGGTAATGTAATAGTAGGCGCCATCGGGCCGACAGCCGTCGCCATGCTGGTGGTCTTCCCGCTGAAGGGCATCGCTGTCACCGCCCAGGCCTGGGTTGGCGGGCTGATACTGAACGGCTTCTGGGGCCTGGGTGTAGCGCTGTTCCTGGTATTGATGGGTGCAAAAGCGTCGCGGTCGACCGCCACCAATTCATAATTGATCCAAATGGATTAAGGACAACGAATGAGCACAAAGACTGACACCACCTACGACATCGTGGTATTCGGTGCCACCAGCTTCGTGGGGCAGATCCTTACCGGTTACCTGTTGGAATCCTATGGTATCGGCAAAGACGTTCGCTGGGCCATCGCCGGACGCTCAGAAAGCAAGCTGGCCACCCTCAAACAGGGCCTGGGCCCGTCGGCGTCTGAGCTGCCCGTCATTGTGGCAGACGCCGCCGATGAAAGCGCCCTGAAAGCCATGTGTGACCAGACACGCGTGGTGATCTCAACCGTTGGTCCCTATGCTCTGTATGGCGAACCACTGGTTAAAATCTGCGCCGAAACCGGTACGGACTATTGCGACCTCACCGGTGAAGTACAGTGGATCCGCAAGATGGTGGACACCTACGAGGACAAAGCCAAGGCCTCCGGGGCCCGCATCGTCCACTGTTGTGGCTTTGACTCCATCCCATCAGACATGGGGGTCTGGTTCCTGCAGGAAAAAGCTGCGGAAACCCTCGGCGCTCCGTGCCAGGACGTGCGGATGCGGGTCAAAATTGCCAAGGGCGAGTTCTCCGGTGGCACCGTAGCCAGTATGATGAACATCGCCAAGGAAGCGGCCGCCGACCCGAAACTTCGCAAGGAACTGGCCAACCCGTTTTCGATCTGCCCGCCGGAGCACCGCTCCAAAACCCGTCAACCGAGCCTGAAAGGCGCAGAGTTCGATAACGACTTCGGCGTTTGGCTGGCGCCGTTCGTCATGGGGGCCATCAACACCCGGATCGTCCATCGCTCAAACGCTTTGCAGAACGCTCGTTATGGCAAGGAGTTCACCTATGATGAGGCCATGATGACTGGTCGTGGTGTGAAAGGTCGTCTCGCGGCTTACGGGATTACCGGCGCGCTTGGAGGTTTCTTCACCGCGTCTGCGTTCAAGCCAACTCGTTGGGTGGTGGAAAAGTTCGTGCCCAAGCCGGGCGAGGGCCCAAGCCCGGAAGCCCAGAAAAATGGCTTTTACGATCTGCGCTTTGTGGGTAAGACGACCGACGGCAAGATCATCAAGACCAAAGTCACGGGTGACCGCGACCCCGGTTACGGTTCAACCGGCAAGATGCTGGGCGAGGCAGGTATGAGCCTGGCGTTTGATGTACCGGCCGAAAAACAGGGCGGTTTCTGGACACCATCGTCGCTTCTTGATGGCAAGCTCTATGAGCGCCTGACCAGCAAGGCTGGCCTGACCTTCGAAGTACTGGAAACCAGCTGAGGCCGCTAGGCCAGCCGGATGGTACGGTCGGAGGCGAGTAAGGCCTCCGGCGCGTGCCCCAGTGACACCACCGTTTTTCCTGCCAACCACTGCCTCATACCCGTCGCAATGTTGTTCCGGGTTTCGGCGTCCACTCCGGTGAACGGTTCGTCCAGAATCAATAACGGCGCTTTGTTCAATAGCACCCGTGCCAGTGCAATACGCCGGGCTTCACCGCCAGATAACTGGCTACCCATGGAGCCCAGCCAGGAGTTCAGCTGTGCCGGTTCGTGGACAAACCGGTCTGCCATCGCCACCAGCTCCAAAACCCGCCAGAGGTCCGCATCCGTGGCGTCTGGGCGGCCGATCAGCAGATTGGCTTTCAGGGTGTCATCGAACAGTACGGTTTTCTGTGTCAGATAGGCCAGCGGTAACGCGTGAACACGCCCGACTGCCGGCGTCTCAAGGCCTGCGATGATATCCGCCAGTGAGGATTTTCCCGCGCCGGAGTGGCCAATGATTCCCACCCATTCGCCCTTAGCGACCGCCATATCGAAATGACTGAGCACCGGCGCATGGTCGCTGAAACGGATCGTCACACGGTCGAGTTCCAGGGCACAGTCACTGCGATGTGGCTGTTGTTCGTGTGCACCTTGGGAGGGTTCTGGAGCGCAGTCCCGGTTGAGCGCCGCAGCAGATGCGAGCGTGCCCCCCAGGCGCGCGAATGCATCCGGAAGCATCGAATAGATTTCCTGTAAACCGAGGAGGGCGATTGGCAGCAGCACAACCATCGGGCCTGTCACGGCCCCCGCCTGGAACAGCTCTAGCCCCATCCACAGCGCGAGCACCACCGACAGGTTCACCATGACCTGGGATAGCCCCAGGTTCCAGCCGGTGCGCGTGTCAGTGCGGGCTTCGTTGCGGGTGATCTGTCCCGCCTGGCGCAGGCACAGGGCGGCATGTTTGCCAATGCGTCCTGCGGCGGTGAGTTCCCCGAAGCCCTCGATGTGCTCGATGACGTCTGTTCTTACCCGTTCGCGGGCCGCCGTCTGCTGGTAGACCAGATGCCGGGTTCGCAGGTAAACCAGCAGCGTTGCTACCAAAAATGCCGGTACCAGCACCAGAGCAAGGCCGACGGCCAGTTCCCCGCGATACATCAACCACGCGGCGATCAGCAGTATCGCCGTTACCAAAGCAGCAAGGGCCGTAGGTGCGATCAGGCGCAGATACAGCGTGTCCAGGGCATCCACGTCGTTGGTCAGGCGGGATAGCCATTGCGGGCCGCGTAAACGGGTTCTCCGGTCCCGGCCGGCGGTGGATAAACGCTCGAACAGGGCCACTCGGATATCCGTCAGCAGGCGCAGCACGGTATCGTGGTTGTAAACCCGCTCGGCATACCGCGCGACCGTTCGCGCCACGGCAAAGAAGCGAATGCCACCACCAGGGACATACAGATTGATGGACGCCTGCACACCGGCTGCCAACAGGATGCCTGAGAGCGCCGTGGCGGTAATAAACCAGCCCGACAATGCCAGCAGCCCCATACCCGCAAGCAGGGTGGCCAGTATGAGTAAGCCGCCGGTCACCAGGCGACCGGGGCGACGGAAAATCAATGCCAACCAGGGGCCAAGCTCACGCATCTGCAACGCCTCCTTCCGTCACCAGCAAAGTACGGTTGGCCAGTGTCAGAAGTGCCTGGTGGTGAGTGGCGAAAACCAGAGTCTTACCGGCCAGCGCCAGCTTGTGCAGTGCTTCCAGCACGTATATTTCGCTGTCACTGTCCAGCCCCGCTGTGGGCTCATCCAGCAGTATCAGGTCGTAACTGGCCACAAACACCCGCGCCAGGCTCAAGCGGCGTGCCTGCCCGCCGGAGAGCCCCTGGCCGTCTTCGGTAATGGCGCTGTAGATTCCCCGTTCCCGACCTTTTATCAGGCTTTCCAGGCCAACGTGATGCAAGGCGGTTTCTATGGCGATGTCGGTCGCGTACGGCGTGGTCAGGCGCAGGTTGTCGGCCCAGGTGCCATGTACCAGGAAAGGGGATTGCCCCAGCCAACCGAACGCCTCGTCACCGGCACGTTCTCCAAACACGGAAATGTGCCCCCGGTCCGGCTGCATAAAGCCCGCCAACAGGTGCAACAAGGAGGTTTTGCCGCCACCGGAAGGGCCGGTCAGGGCAATGACATCCCCTTTATTGATCACCAATGAGACATCGTTCAAAACGGGCCGTGCGGCATCGTAGGTGAGGGAGATATCCCGAACGGCCACAATGTCAGGCGATTCCGGCTGGTGGTGCTCGGCCTGCAGTTGTGGCTCATCAACAGCCTGCAGTCTGTCGACGATCTCGGCGCTGGCACCCATCGCCGCTGCACGGTCATGATAATGCTGGGACAACAACCGCAGAGGCTGGAAGAACTCCGGGGCCAGCAACAGGATCAAGAGCCCGGAAAACAGTGTCAGATCGCCGGACGGTCCGAAGGTGATGTACCCCAGCAACCCGAAGCCGATGTAGATGGCCACCACCGCAATCGCCACGGAAGAGAAGAACTCCAGCACCGCCGAAGACAGGAACGCGATCTTGAGGGTTTTCATGGTGATGCGGCGGTAGTCGTCCGAGCGCTTGCGAAGTGTTTCCGCAGCGGGACCGGTTTGGCCATACAGCTGCAGGGTGGTCAGCCCCCGCACCTTGTCCAGAAACTGTCCAGACAAACGGCTTATGGTCTGAAAGTGCTGCTGGTTCAGCTTTTCGGCGCCCATCCCGACCAACGCCATGAACACCGGTATGAGTGGGGCGGACAGCAGCAGGAAGATCCCTGCAAGCCAGTCCAGCGAAAACACCACCACCAGGATCATCAGCGGCACCACGACCGCAAGCATCATCTGGGGCAGGAAACGGGCGAAATACCCATGCAGGGCGTCGGTGTGGTCCAGCCACTCCCGCGCCAGGGTTCCGGCGGACGTCTGTCCCATCAATACCGGGCCGCTGGCCTGCCAACGGCGATTGATGCTGTGGCGCGCCTCGCTGCGAACCTCGCGACTGCAGCGCGCTGCGTAGCGGGCCTGCAACCCCTGGGCAACGCCCCGGATCAAGATCGCGGCAATGGCGCCGGTGAACAACAGAGACAGTTCGGAAACCGGCACCTCATCGACAATACCCTGGTGAACAATGCCCGCCAGAAAGGCCATCTGTGCAATAGTGGCAAGGGCCACCACAATGCCGGCCGACACCGTTGCCAGAATCAGCCGCCGGCTGTGGGCGGCCAGCGCCCCCAGCCAACGCTTCGTCTCGGCCTGCTCAGCCACCTAGTGGTATCCCTCGCCGGCGCGCACCTTGCCCCGGAACACCCAGTAAGTCCACGCGGTGTAGACCAGCACAATGGGTATCACGAACAGCAGCCCCAACAGAAGGAAGAGCTGGGAGCCGTACGCTGAGGAAGCGTCCCACAAGGTGATCTCCGGTGGCACCACATAGGGCCAGCGGCTGACGATCAACCCAAGGTAGGTAAAGATGAACAGCCCCACCGTTGCCACGAACGGCATGCCTTCGAACCGGTTCCGAACCGACCGGAAGATCTGGAAGGCACAGAGCAGGGCAAGAACGGGCAATATCCAGATAATGCTCAGATTGGAGAACCAGCGTTCTTTCACCATCTCATCCACAAACGGCGTCCAGACACTGATCATGGCGAATACAACCAATACACCGATTAACAGCGGTATGGTGATCCGATACGCCCAGTCCTGGAGGCGCCCCTCTGTTTTCAGGATCAGCCAGGTCGAGCCCAGCAAGGCATAGCCCGCCATCAGTCCAAAACCGGTCAGTACCGTAAACGGAGTCAGCCAGTCCAGCGCGCCGCCGGTGTAGACCCGGTTGGTGATCTCGAAGCCCTGGATATAGGCACCCACAACGGCCCCCTGGGCAAACGACGCCACCGTGGAGCCACCGGCGAAGGCCCAGTTCCAGAGATAGCGCGAGGTTCTGGCCTTGAAGCGGAACTCAAACGCCACCCCGCGAAAGATCAGGCCGGCCAGCAGCAGGAATACACCAATGTACAGCGCCGGCAGAATGGTGGAGTAAACCAGTGGAAACGCCGCCAACAGGCCCGCCCCGCCAAGCACCAGCCAGGTTTCGTTGCCATCCCAGACCGGTGCCACCGTGTTCATCATGGTGTCCCGGTCTTCTTCTTTCGGCGCGAAAGGGAAGAGAATGCCAATGCCCAGGTCAAACCCGTCCATCAGCACATACATAATAATGCCGAAACCGATAATAAACGCCCAGATCAGGGCCAGATCGAACAGTTCCATAATCAGTGGCCTCCCTGGTTCAGTGGCTTTTGACGACCGTTATCATCAATCTCAAATGGCACATGGGTGGCCGAGAAGGGACGTTTCGGCCGTTCGGCTTCATGGCCTTCCTCTGCGTCTTCGTCTTCCATGCCCACGTACAGCACCCGCATCAGGTAATAGACACCGGAACTGAACACCAAAGCATAGACCACGATGTAGCCAATCAGTGAGAACAGCGCCATACCGCCGGTTAATGACGGCGTAACCGACTCGCTCTGGTTCATCAGCCCATACACCAGCCAGGGCGCGCGGCCAATTTCCGTGACAAACCAGCCGGCCAGTACCGCGACAAAGGGTGTCAGACTCATAAAGCGTAACCCGTGCAGGAACCAGGGAGTTTGCCAGTATCGGCCACCGGCCCGTAATACTAAACCGGCCAGGCCAAAGAGGATCATCAGCATGCCCAGGCCCACCATCACCCGGAATGACCAGAACACGATTGCGACCGGCGGCTGCTCGTCCACCGCAACTTCGTTCAGCCCGGGCACTTCGCCGTCCCACTCATGGGTGAGGATCAGGCTGGCCAGGCTGGGAATGGCTACCTCGTACCGGTTGGTCTGGTTTTCCTGATCGGGAATGGCGAACAACAGCAGCGGCACATTGCGTGAGGTTTCCCAGTTGCCTTCCATAGCGGCCACCTTCATGGGCTGGTGTTCCAGCGTGTTCAGGCCATGGAAATCCCCGATAACCGCCTGGGTGGGGGCAAGAACCAGAATCAGCCACAGGCTCATGGACAACGCGCGCCGGTTCGCCTCAACCTCACGTTTGCGAAGCAGATACCAGGCACTGACACCCGCCACCACGAACGAGCCAGTCAGGAACGAGGCCACCACCATGTGGGAAAAGCGATAAGGGAAGGACGGATTGAAAATCGCCTCGCTCCAGGAGGTGACAAAGAACACCCCATCCCTGAATTCCGTACCGGCGGGGGTATGCATCCAGCTATTGGCTGACAGGATCCAGAACGATGATATAAAGGTGCCAGTGGCCACCATCACTGCCGCAAACAGGTGAACTCCGGCAGGCACCTTGTCGCGCCCGAACAGCAGCACACCCAGGAACGCCGCTTCGAGGAAAAAGGCGGTAACCACTTCATAACTCAGCATCGGCCCCAGGAAGTTGGCGGACGCCTGGGCAAAGTTGCTCCAGTTGGTGCCGAACTGGAAGGACATCACAATGCCCGACACCACGCCCATGCCAAACACCACCGCGAACACCTTGGTCCAAAAGGCAGAGAGTTTTGCCCAGGAAGGGTTGTTGGTTTTAAATGCCAGGCCCTCGAGCACTGCAATGTAGGACGCAAGCCCGATGGTAAACACCGGAAAGATAGCGTGGAAGGACACCACGAACGCAAACTGGATTCGCGACAGAAGGACGGGATCAAGTTCCATGCGGAACCTCCGGACACTACAGTGAACAGAATAAACGAGCTTGGCGCCCGCTTGGCCGCTGCCTTGGCTGGGTTGTAGTGTTGTTTTACCGGCAGATAGTAGCCATGCTACCCGTAGCACAGGGAAAACCAAGGGACAGAATGTCGCACCCCTTGATTTAAAACAAGTATAGGAAGGCTCCATGGGTTTCTACGACGAGCGAATACTGCCACACCTGATCGATTACTCCTGCTCAGTAGGGCAGGTAATGAAGCTGCGCAGCCAAGTGGTTCCGAAGGCAAACGGCACTGTGCTGGAAGTGGGTATGGGCTCGGGCATTAATCTGGAGTTCTACAACCCGGATACCGTTAGCCTCGTCTACGGCCTGGAGCCGTCCGAAGGCATGCGGCGAAAGGCACAGGCCAACCTGGCCAAATCCAGCGTTGCCGTGGAATGGCTGGACTTACCGGGCGAGCAAATTCCGCTACCAGACAACAGCGTCGACACGGTACTGCTTACGTTCACCCTATGCACCATCCCCGATTGGCGAGCCGCGCTGGATCAAATGAAGCGGGTACTCAAGCCCGACGGCGAATTGCTATTCCTGGAACACGGAGAATCGCCGGACGAGGGCGTGTGCAAATGGCAACACCGCATCACCCCAGGCTGGAAGAAAATCGCCGGCGGCTGCCACCTTAACCGACCGATTGCGGAACTGATCCGGGAAGCGGGGTTTGAGATCACCGAACTGGAAAACCTATACGTGCCCAAGGCCCCGAAATTCGCTGGTTATATCTACAAGGGCAGGGCGCGGAAGCCTCAGCAACCTAGCTAAAAACACCTCCACCGCAATCCCAATTGCGTTACCGGGCGCGGCCTTATACAATCCTGCCCCTCAAAAGCTCCTCACAACCCCCTCCGAATGCCCGGATGGTGGAATAGGTAGACACAAGAGACTTAAAATCTCTCGGCCGTAAGGCTGTGCCGGTTCGATTCCGGCTCCGGGCACCATATAAATCAGTAAGATAGCGGAATATTTAAATTCAATAGATTGACGCTTACTCACGATGTAGACGCAATGTAGACAGCCTGTCTAACGGAAAGATCCCCATCATTTGTGTCTTTGAGGAAACTTCCGTACCTTTTGTGTACCTGTGTTTGAATTAAGACTCAAACTGATTGGCTCTTTGTGCGTTCCGATTTACCAAAAGGACTTATTAGTGTCGTCTATAATTTGCGAAACCGAGTTATTCGATGATGGCAAGAATGAATGGTTCAAATGTTGTATTACTCATGGACTTTCCTACCGGTTAAACCTTCAAGCTGATAGAGCATGGCAAGGTTTTAACGGTGAGTTAGTTACGAAAATTTTGGATACCGCATCAGATGAAGATGCTATTGAAAAGCTAGCTGCCGCTTGCTCCATTGAGGATAAACACTGGAGCTGGTCGAAGAAAGGCATCGTGCTAGATTCAGATCAGTACGAATGGTTTTATTTGCTTTGCGGTGAAGAAGTTGAGGGTATCTGCGTTATCTATCACCCAGAGCCTAGTAGAATTGACGAAGAAGAAATTTTTTACGTTGATTTTGTAGCGATCCATCCAAGAAATAGAAAGAATCCGTTTTTTGAGAAAGGGTTGAAAGGGGTTGGCACAAGTTTATTGAAAATTGCTCTCAATCATTCGGTTGAGTTTCTTGGTTATAGGCCAGGGTTCTGTTTGCACTCCTTACCGGGGGCTGAAAGCTACTATGAGCGAATCGGAATGACTAGCTTTGGTCGTGACGTCAAAAAAGACAACTTGACCTACTTTGAGATGGATAGTGCCAACTCTGCGAGTTTTTTATGACTAACTCCAAGCAACATCTTATGAGCAAGCTAGCTGAGGAAGGAGAAGATTTTGTTGTCGCTCCTCCTTCAGTATCTGCCAAGAGTTTGTCCACCTTTATTCGAGATTTTCGGAAAATCCAAAAGGATATTCCTTGGAGTGAGCTAGAGGAACTGTCTTGGATTGAGCCGGGACAGAGAAACTTGAAGTCAGTTTTTCCTTACCTCTGGCAGCACGCTAATTCGGAAGCGGCTCTTTTCCGTAAATCAACAACAGAGGATCGCCTCCAGATCAGGCTTTGGCGCTCTAGAGTAAACCAGTTGGCTACGGAAATTTTAACGGAGAATCCCACAGTTCGGTTTTCCCCAGAGCAATTCGGCCTCGAACAAGTTGCTGAAGTTGCTAAGCTCAGCAGCAATTTAGGAAGCCTCAACAGTCTGCCTGACTATCTCTTATCAAAGGGCATTGTGTTGGTCTATGTCAGAGCGCTAAAAGGCCTTAAGCTCGATGGAGTCGTATACCGTACTGGAGCTGGTATACCTGTAGTTGCTGTTAGCTTTCGCTTCCCTCGGCTAGATAACTTTTGGTTCACCTTGTTACATGAACTTTGTCATGTAGCACTTCATTATGATCATCTTGATAATGCCATTATAGAGGAGCTTGAAGGAGTAACACCTGTTGAGCGTATTGAAAAACAGGCAAATCAGGCGGCAAAACGAAGCATCGTTCCAAGGTATATTTGGGAAAGATGCAATCTTAAATATAAGCCTGTAGATGAATCTGTATTTCAGCTTGCGGAGGACATGGGTGTTCACCCTTCACTAATCGCAGGTCTCGCTCGTCGGGAACTAAATGATTTCTCGAAGTTTACTAATATAGTGAATTCTGAGAATCCACGAAAGATCGTGTTTGGGGTGGACTAATGGTTTACATGCCAATGCTTAAACTTAAGCAAAATGAATTACGGGCCTTGAAGGCATGTAATCCGAAAACTAAAGAAGGTATTGGACCGCTCTTCGATATACCAAGACCAGAATCAGAGTCTGAGAAAGATCTAATAGCCAGTGTAGATAAGGCAAAAAATACATTGAGGTTATATTGGAATGAGGGTCGATTCGCATATATTGACTGTTTCGATATTCAGCCAGGTGTCACAGTTCACGGCTCACATCCGTACTACCACATATTAGATTCACTGCGGGAGTATAAGCTCAGTCCGATAATTGGGTTAGATCGCGAGCCCGATCAAATTGATGCTGCAATTCGGTATGTACAAAGTGCGACCAGCGATACCCAAAAAAGAGTTGGAATCCGACTTTTACCTGATGATTTTGACGACTTTGACTTAACAGAGCTGGATCTAGCAGACCTGATTTCTGCCTTGCCCCAAGAGACGCTTGCCTATGATTTTCTAATTGATTGTAGGGTTTTATCGCCTAGCGATATCGAGGTTACTGCAGGAAAAATTGCAGATTTTATAAAGGCTTGTCTCCCGGCTTTCTCTCCGGACCGGATTTTTATATCGGCATCTTCTATTCCTGCCAGTGCGGGGGCAGTATTAGCTACGGAATCTGAAATTCACATTGCTAGATGTGAAAAGCTTCTCTGGGAAGAGGTGAGAGGGCGGTTAGGCCCCGCCGAAATCGCAAAAACGTTTTACAGTGATTACGGAGTGGTTAGTCCACAGTATTCCGATGCAGGTCTTTCTCCGGGCTTGTTTCAGTCCGTAACTACTCCAAAAATTTTTATACTTATAACTACGGTTTTTTTGCTATTAGGGGGGGTGCCTTTCAGACTCACCCCAGAGGAAGAGAGCAGTACTACGATATGGCTAAGGTTTTGGTTTCGAAATCTTTCTTTCGAGGTGCTGGAGCCTCAAGTGGCGATAATTATATTCAGCAATGTGCAGATGAGAAAACAGGGAGAGGAAGCCCGGGCTCATGGGTTAAAGAAACCTTAAATTCTCACTTAGAATTTGTGATTGGTGAACTCAGGGGCTCTCCGTGAGAGAGTCTCACCTAGTAGCTTAACGGTTCCTTTCTTTGTTAAAACCTTAGATATTTCGTCTGCTAATTGTTCTCTAGTTGCGCTTGATTTAGGGTTCATATTTGTTGTTTTTAAGAATGCCTCTGTAAGTTCAGACTTCCAGAGAGTCATGAGAGCCGTTTGTTTGCAAAATGTGTAGTTGGTGCTTGATTTTCTGATATATTTAAAAAATATACGTTCTTCGTTTTTTAAGACAAGAATTATCCCCCAATGCTGCGGTAGAATTTCAAGAGCTTTTTTAAGGTGTCTCTCGGTGGTGACTAAAGATAATTTTGAGGCGCACTTATTGTAGTACTCAGATTGACGCTTAATGCGTTCTATTTTGTCTAGATCGCCTTTTATTTCATAAATATGTACGCCTCCTTGGGAGATCATCGCCACATCAGCAATTACCTTTCCGTTGTGAAAAGTCTGTTCCTCACAAATTTTCCCGTTAGCTGGGCGGATATTTGACAGGTACTCAAGTAGGTGTGTGCGAATATCTTTATCTCTTAACATAATTTTTAACTCTTTCATGGTGGCGACCAGTATACCGGAGTACAGTTATTGACAGAACTCCAAGGAGGCGCGTTCGCGCCTCTTACTGCAACCTCAGTCGAGTCGTCAGTTTGACGGCCATCCTCAGTTGGCCTTGTTCGACCGATAGTCCACTCGAAAATCCTGGTAACGACTCGTCCGGCAGCCCCCATCAAGCCCTTCACTTGTTCTACAGTCTCGTGGTACTTGTTCTCAGCAGGCCTCGGGACCATAAGGGCGCGTAACGGTCGGTCTTTGAGTCGAAGGCAGGGGCCACCCATGAGCTCTACGTATTTCCTCCAGTCTCCCGCATCCGCTGCTTGCTCTAGCTCTTTGATCAATCCTTCTCGTGGACCCTCGATGTTTCGGAGGCGTCGAAGTTCGCGATAGACCGTTACACTGGGTGATCCCATGAATTGAAACTGACGGATACCCCAGATACTTGCCCAGGCCCGGATTCGGGCTGCTGATTCGACCGCATCATTGCCATACGAGTCCTCGCCAACTTCGTAACCATCGATGGACTTAGAGATGTATTTCGCGACATAGCCGGTCGCTCTGCCCTTTTTTGGGTCTATTTCCTCAATTACGAATCGATTTTCCTGAGCTCCGTTCTCATCACCATCCTCCTCAAGTGCATGCTCACGGAATATTTGGTTAGCCTGGGGCAAGTCGACTTTATTCAGGAACATGAGCAAATGCCAATGAGGCGTCCCATCATGATGTGGCTCAACGGTCCGAATTGTCACCGCCGGAGTAATACTGACCCACTAGCGCCGACTTAAAATTGACCCACCTGGGGCAAAATGGCCGCCTAATACCATGATCAGGGCGGCGGCCGATGTTGACTCAGGAGACACTTGTGGAAATTCATGTATTGCATC
>NZ_JBSXOB010000017.1:0-46055 GCF_056857915.1 Marinobacter sp. B-12
CGGTGGACACCCTTGCCGTCCGGCTAGTGGTTCCCCTTGCCGGGCCCACAGGGGACTTGCACCCCCAAGTCATCCGGCCAGCACCACCTAGACCGGAACAGCGCCCGTCAAGGCGCTACGCGCCATGCCTGGCGCACCAAAAAAAGGGTGGAGACCAGCTCCACCCAAGGGGTTTACGACCCGACCAACGATGCAGAGGTCACATAGAGCCAACGCAGTAATTGAGGTAAGTCGGTTCAAACACACCGGAGGCCAGCCATTTGCCCGTTTGGGCCGCTTTCGGCCCATGATTCGATGGCGAATAGCGGTAGTTCACGTAGCCTGGTTCATAGATACCCGGCTTAACCATGGTGCCTGTTCGCAGTATGTTGAACGGCTCCCCCGCATCGGACGATGGATAGTCATAGTTGACATAACCTGGCGCTGACTCAGTGCCCGAGGCAAGAACAGAGCCAGACCAGATCAGGGAAAACATTACTAATAACGCAGCTTTCATCTCGCACCTCCATCGGCAATCGCCGTTTTGTGTCTCACTGCCAAACTGACGCGCGGGCCGGCGAAATGTTACAACGCCAGAGGCATTTGACCCCCAGACCCTGGCCTGCTGATTCCTGCGTCTGCCGTGGAGTGGTATCGAGAAAAGCTGCCGAACCTGGAAACCATGATCGTCGAGGCAGGGCTTCACTACATTCAGGAGGATCAGCCGGAGAAAACCGGGCAGACGATTGCACAATGGATGACAGGCCGTGGGCTCTAAGGGACTGGCAACCCACGCAACCACTTTGGCCGGGAGGTCGGCAGGGGGCTTGGTGCCACTGCCGCTGCTGCCGCCGTCATCACGGCGCCGGGTGTGATCGAAGATCACCACCTGGGAAGCACCCGTGGCCTCACGCACCAGAGCCTCAATTTCCTGATAGTAGTCCTGCTCAACGTGCGCGTCGTCGTACAGGTCGTCAACAATGGTTGGTCGCCGGTGCAACTCTATGCCATGGCGGTCGAGCGACAGCTCCTGTGCCTGAGTCCGCGCGTCGTGAATAGTCACCGCGCGGCGCTGGAGTTCAGCGTAATAGCGCGGCTCAGGCTCTCCAGTGAACGCTTCGGTGTGCACGTAGGGGCGCTGCTCCGCCGGTACCATGAAGGTAATCTCACCGGTTACCGTGCCTGCTGGAATACCTCGGCTTTCAGTCACCATAGTCGTCCCCTCTTCGCTTTCAGGGCAGAGGCCATGGCCGAGCCACCACTTCCGATAACGGCACTATGTGGGATTTTGTCATTCATCATTGGCGTTCCTTCCAAGAGGACGTGTTGAGACTGTCGTCGGTAAAGGCGTCGTACGGTTTCTTACGCCAGAGTGCATAAGCGGTCAGGACAACAAAGATCACCAGGGCAGGCAGCAGCACAAGGTCCAGATAGCCGGTGATGGCACTCAAACCCACCACGCCCAACAGAATGACAAGAACGGGCGTGAATCAGCACAAGGCGACAATCGCCGTGCCAATAACACTCACACGCAGCAGGGTTTTCGGATTTTTCATAACGCTACTCGGTATCGAATTCGGGATTAACACAGTAAGCTTACTTCCATACCTGACTACGGGGTCAAGCACCATGAACGCACATCTGATGATCATTGGCCCGGGCGCTGGCAGAGCGCAAACTGGACGATGTGCGTGGAAAGATTACCGGCCTGATGCCGATGGAATCTGTTCTGGACAATCTGGTGGAACCATGCCGATGCAGTGAGGACCCGCAACAGTGCACGATCATTCACTCTCTGCACGGGAACCCTTAATCAGCAACCGAGGAGGCGCAGCAATGACTGGAACACCACAGGATCGTGCCAAGGGCGCCATTCTCGGGGCTTTCGTGGGCGAAGCCCTCGGCGTGGGCCCCCTGGCATTACGATCTGAAGGAACTGCGACGTTGCCACGGCAACTGGATTGATGATTACACCACACCGGAACCCGGACGTTTCCATGATGGGCTCAAGGCTGGGCAGAATGCGCAGGCCGGGTTCATTCTGGAGTTGATGCTGCGCTCACTGATTGAACGCAAGGGTTATGACGAAGCGGATTTCTGCCAGCGTCTGGATAACGACCTTTTCCCGCTGTTGGATGGCAGCCCGCGCTAATGTCCCAGGCTATCAGCAACAATACGGCGCTGACCCAAAGCAGTGAAACCATGCTCTCCATGGGCGTTGGCTACGGCTGCATACTGGCTCGACTGGTTCAGGGAGACGCCCTGGATGCGCGAATTTCACAACAACCCTTGACGTGGAGAACGACGGGCGCTCTGTCTTTCGAACCCGTCACCACTAAATACCGGCTGGACCAGGCTACCAGCGTATCCGCAACATACTGAGCGTCCGCGGCCCTGGAGAGCAGGTGATCAGCATTATCCGGGGAAATAAAGCTCTATGGGCGTTTGGCCGCCTGCGACGAGCAATTTCATCAATCTCGAATTCAAAGAGTGACGCACAAGGAGGCCCGATGATAGACACCACACTCACCGACAGAGAATCCTACGTGGTTGCCGCACTTGCCGGAGGCTGGGTTGCCGATGCGGCCAGCCTCGGACTGCATTGGCTTTACGACAGCCAACGCATCTGTGAGGTTGCTGGCCAGTCACCGGAGTTTCTGCCGCCGAAGGCCGACTATTTCACCGGTGGCTTCGGTTATTTTGCCCATGATGGCAAACAGTCTGGCGATGTCAGCCATTACGGCGCAGCTACAGGGGTGTTGACCGGCAGCCTGCTGGCCAATGAAGGAAAGCTGGATATCCGCGATTACCAGCGCCGCTTTCGGGCTTTCTTTGGCCCCGGTGGTGATTGGCGGGGCTATATCGACAACCCGACCCGGGGCACTCTTAACAATCTGGACACCATTGAACAGAATGCCATCGAAAAAGCGCAATTGACCACTACCGCCAAGCTGACCGACAGACAGAAACGAGTCCTGGTGCAGAAGGTTTTGCCCTACACCCGCCGCCTGAGAGGCGATCAACTGGCTGACCCGGTCCGTAAGGCCATCAGCCTCACGTACCAGGAACCGGAGATACAGGAAGCGGGCGTGCATCTGGCCGCGACGATCGACCATCACCTGCTGCCGGAAAGCGGCGCCGACGACATGCAACTGCCGGCAGTCTCCAAATTGGCGCCACTGGTGGCCTGCTATTGTGGCAGCGAGAGACTGATGGAAGTAGCGGAGGCCGCCGTCCGGGTGACCAATCACAACGACGAAGCCGTGGCCTGGGCAAGGTGCGCAGCGCGACTACTGGACTATCTTTTCCGCGGTGAACCCCTGTCAGCGGCCCTGGACGCCGCGACCCGCGAAGCACCTGATCCGCAACACCTCAACAACGCCAGATCCGGCTCCGCTCTGGACGCTCCGGGCGCCGGTGACACCTACGGCCGCACGTGTTATCTGCATGAGGCAATGCCCGTGATCTTTCATATCCTGAACCACGCCCACGGCTTTACTGAGGCCGTTCGTGCCAACATCCGGTGTGGCGGCGACTCCTGTGGGCGGGCCTGGATCATCGGGCCGGCCATGGCGGCAATATACGGCGCGGGTGGGGAGCGTGGCATACCCCTGAGCTGGTTGGCGCGGGTAACCGATGCCCCTGATATCCTTATGGATATTGAAAGACTTGTTAAAGGCTGATGATGTGTATCATTGCCCATTTTTCACCCCAGACTATGCTTCAGATAGGATGCACGCCGGAAGGAGGTTTTATGAAAACACTACTGATCAAAACGCTATCGATAATTGCGCTGCTCGCAAGCGCAGCTCTGCACGCCCAGGATGCCCCCTTGAGAGTCGGGATGTCTGGCCAGTATTTCCCATTTACCTTTGTGGAGCAGGATGAACTGAAAGGCTTCGAGGTCGATGTGATGAACGCTCTGGGCGAAGAAATGGGACGCGAAATCCAGTACCAGACCGCCAATTTCTCCGGCCTGTTTGGCATGCTGGAATCCGGGCGCATCGACACTGTCGCCAACCAGATCACCATCACCGAAGAACGCCAGAAGGCGTACATTTTCAGCGAGCCTTATGTCTATGACGGTGCTCAGGTGGTGACCAGGGAAGGCAACACCGAAGTCGAGGGCGTGGAAGATCTGAAAGGTAAGACCGTCGCCGTTAACCTGGGCTCCAACTTCGAGGCCCTGTTGCGGGAACTGCCCTATGCGGACGAAATCAATATCAAAACCTACGAGAGCAACCTGGAGCGGGACACCGCACTCGGCCGCGTGGATGCTTTCGTGATGGACCGAGTCAGCGCCAGCCAGATCATCAAGGACAAGCCCCTGCCTCTGGAACTGGCCGGCCCGACATTCTCACAGATCACCAACGCCTATCCGTTCCGTGACACCGAGACCGGGAGGGCCCTGCGGGATGAGTTGAACCAGGCGCTGACATCCCTGCGGGACAACGGAACCCTGGCGTCCATTTCAGAGAAATGGTTCGGCACAGACATCACCCAGCCCTGAGGGGCACCACCAAGGCCTGATTCCCTATGGACGTGTTGAACGTCGAATACATGCTTGGGCTGGTACCTGTGCTGCTCGGGTATCTGCCACTCACCCTGCAACTCGCCGGCGTCGGGATGGTACTGGCGCTGATCCTTGCCTGCCTGTTTGCCGTTGTTCGTGTGCTGGGCATTCCGGTGCTGAATCAACTGACCATCGTGTTCATTTCTTTTTTCCGGGGCACTCCGCTGCTGGTTCAGCTGTTCCTGTTCTATTACGGTCTGCCACAGTTGGTCAGCGCATTGACGGTTATAGACGGCGTTACCGCAACCATTATGGGCCTGACCATGCACTTTTCCGCGTACATGGCGGAATCGATTCGCGCCGCCATCCTGGGCGTGGACCGCAGCCAGACCGAGGCCGCCCTGTCGATCGGCATGACCAACAGCCAACTGATGCGCCGGATCGTCCTGCCCCAGGCCACCCGGGTGGCACTACCCACGCTGATGAATTATTTCATCGACATGATCAAGGCCACCTCCCTGGCGTTCACCCTGGGCGTCACGGAACTGATGGGCGCCACCCAGAAAGAGGCCGCTGGCAGCTTCCTGTACTTCGAGGCCTTTATCGTTGCCGCCGTTATGTACTGGATCGTCGTTGAGATGCTTTCCAAACTTCAGCACTACCTGGAAATCCGCCTGAACAAGGCCTACAGCCGATGATCAAACTGGCATCACTGAGTAAGCATTTTGGCAAGACCGTGGTTCTCGATGGCATCGATCTCACCATTGAAGAAGGCGAAATCGTCGTCATCATCGGCCCGTCGGGAACCGGAAAGTCCACTCTGCTGCGTTGCGTCAACTTTCTGGAACAGCCCACCACTGGCACGATGACCGTTGGCGACCTGACCGTGGATGTGAACCGCGCCAGCCGGGCGGACATTCTCTCCATGCGCCGGCGAACCGCGTTCGTTTTCCAGAACTATGCGCTGTTTTCCAACAAGACCGCTTTGCAGAATATCGCAGAACGGTTACTCGTGGTGGATCGGTGGCCCAAGGAAAAGGCCTATCAGCGCGCCCGGGAAATACTGGATCAGATAGGCCTTGCTGACAAAGCAGATGCCTATCCGGCGTCCATGTCCGGTGGCCAGCAGCAACGGGTCGGAATCGGCCGCGCCATGGCGACAGGCGCAGACGTCATCCTCTTTGACGAGCCTACGTCGTCGCTTGACCCCGAGTGGGTGGAAGAAGTGCTGGGATTGATGAAACAGCTGGCGTCAGAACGTCAGACCATGATGGTGGTCACCCACGAAATGTCCTTCGCTCGGGACGTGGCCGACCGCGTGATCTTTATCGACGGCGGTCGAATCGTGGAACAGGGGCCTCCCAGTGAGATTTTCCATAATCCCAGGGACCCACGAACCAAGGACTTCTTGAAGAAGATCCTGGCCACCAATCCGGTATGAACGAAGGCGTTAACGCCGTTACCAGGTTTCCCCAAACGGCCGGATGTCCAGCTCAAAGGTCCAGGCAGACGGATGCTGCTGGCACAGATTCCAGACGGCGTCCGCTACCGCAGCCGGTTTCACGAAGAAATCGTCAGGCTTGTCTGCCAGCGCCTCGCGGGTACGAGGCAGGTCCACCACACCATCAATCACAACGCTAGCCACATGGATCTTCTCCGGCCCGAGCTGGCGGGCCATCGACTGCGCCAGACTGCGTTGGGCGGCTTTTGCCGAAGCAAATGGCGCGGTGTTTGCCCGTCCGCGGGTCGCCGCCGAAGCACTGGTAACGACAATACTGGCCGAGTCATGCTCCCGTAGCTGCGGCAAGATCGCCTTTGTGGCGGCCACCAGACCCTGGACATTGATGCGCCAGTTGGCTTCGAAGTCCTCCAGGCTGGCGTCTTCGACGCTCTTGAAAACTCCACCACCAGCGTTATAAAGCAGCACTGAGGCGGGCCCAAGTTTGTCCCTGATCGAAGCCAGTACCGAACCTATCTGTTCCGGTTCCATCAGGTCGCAGGGAAAGGCATAGGTGTTGGATATCGATTGCTCAAGCTGCAGCAGGTAATCTTTACTGCGCGCCAGCATCGCCACCTGGTAGCCTTCATCGCTGAACCGTCGCACAAAGGCCTCGCCATTGCCCGGTCCTACACCCATCACAATACATACCTTGTTCATTCGTCGTCTCCCACCGGCTACACCGGTTAGCTTGTCGGAGCGTTGTCAGTCCCGCGTTGACGGGCACGGCGCTCCGCAGGGTGCACATGCTGTCTCATCTCGCTGGCTCAACGCCGTTTCCACATTACCTTGCCCGGAATTGAACGCAAAGGTCGGACTTCTCAGGTGGTCCGCCATGATCAATGCCAGAATAATCGACAACATAATGACAATACGGGTTCGGCTGTAGGCTCTGTCCATCGTGTCCTCCCGCATCAGTTGGGCAGCCGGAACCAGGGCCGCAGGCGAATGCCGATCAGTGACCCGACAAACGCGCTGGCAAACCAGACCCAGGCGTGCAGGCTGGCCGAGGCAATGCCGGAGAACAGCGCCCCGATGTTGCAGCCAAAGCCCAGGCGGGCACCGTAACCGAGCAGCAAACCACCCACCACGGCAGCGAGGAACTGGCGACCTTCGGGGCGGTTGCGGCTGGCTTCATTGAACCGGTTGGCCAGGCCCGCCGCCAGCATGGCGCCCAGCAAAAGCCCGAAGTTCATTACCGAGGGAATGTTGGTGAGCACCGAATCCTTCAGGGCCATGGCCGGATAGTCCCAGGTCCAGAACTCGAACTGGGCCATGTTGACGCCAACGACCTCCAGCGCTTTCGCGCCCCAGACATTGAATGCAAATGTGATGCTCCAGGGCGCGCCGCCGATGGCCAGAGTCAGAGCATTGCCAACAGCCAGGATCAGAATCGCCCAGGTGAACGGCCAGCGGCCGCTCAGCAGGGTTCTCATCACGCCATGGTCCTGGCTTTTCCAGAGCAACTCGCCGCGCTCGACATTGCCATGGGCCTTACGTTCGATACGGTTGACCCACCAGGCAATCAGCCCGAGCCCCACAAGCTGCATCAGAATGGCGCCGCTGACCCCAAAGGTGTTTACAAGAGGTACCGGATCAAAACCGGGCTGGTCCAGCCACCAGGGCAGATGGATGGACCCCAGTACCGCGCCGGCGATAAAGAACACCAGCGTAACCACCATGCGGATGTTGCCGGCTCCCACCGTAAAAAGGGTACCGGAACCGCAACCACCGCCCAGTTGCATACCAATGCCGAACAGGAAGGAGCCCACCACCAGGGATGTGCCCACAGGCGCAACGGCTCCCACCAGACCCGCCTGACCACTGTGGAGCATTGGCACCATGATCAGGGATGTCAGCCCGAACAGCAAAAGCTGGGCCCGCATGCCGGCGCCACGCTTCTTGACCACCAGGTTGCGCCAACCAGCGGTGAACCCAAAGGCACCGTGGTACAGGGCCATGCCCAGTAAGGTACCGATCACAAACAGCGCCACCATGAACGGGGCGGTTTCCAGCCAGATCAACCCGCCCAGGAGGACGAGGCCCAACAGCGCCGTTGATACAATGAATCGGTCCACCTGCCAGCCAGGCTGCTGGAGCCCGGGCTGGAGGACAGCGGTATCAGCCATGAAATATCACTTTTTGCCAGATCAGTTAAAAACGTCCAGAAGCTTGCCAAGGCCTTTCTTCGCCACCTGCAATGGGCGGCTACTGTCCTGGGACCATTCCGCCATCGAGCCGTCATACAGCGCAACTTCTTCAAACCCTGCCAGTTCGCTCAGCACAAACCAGTCGGTTGCGGCCCAGTGGCCGGTATTGCAGAAAGCGATGGTACGTGTAGCCGGATTCAGTTCAGCCTCGTTTACCCTTGCGGTGATGCTATCTTCGTTCAGGTACCAGGCACTTTTACGCTCACCCAGGAAGCCGGCATGTGGCAGGCTTCTTGAACCAGGAATGGTGCCCGGCGCCTTCGCCGCGGGCGACTGGTTCTCTCCGCGGAAATAGTCTGATGGCCGGGCATCCACCAGTTGTGCCTGGGTGCCGCGGGCTTCTTCAACTTCCTCCAGGGAGGCAATCAGCGCCTGCTGGAGTGAGCCCTCGAAGTCAGCCACCGGGCGCTGGTCACCTTCGCCACTGACGGTTTCAAAGCCTTCAGCTTTCCAGCCGGCAAAGCCGCCATTGAGGATGGTTACCGCATCATGGCCCAACACGCGGAAAGTCCAGTACACCCGGGCAGCACTGCCAAAATCCGTTGCTCCGGTGCCGGCGGGTACGATCACCACGGTATCGTCATTACCGATACCGAGTCCGCCAATCAGGCGCTCCAGGCTTGCAACAGGTGGCAACAGGCCGGCCACGCCGTCCCGGCTTTCACGCCAGCCGTCGCCGGTGTAGCTGCTGTATATGGCTCCGGGAATATGGGCTTGCTGAAAGCTGCTGCGATCCCCTCCGTCATCAATGCCGGAACGGACGTCCAGCACAACCAGGTTTTCCCGGCCGAGGTTGGCGTCAAGCCATTGGGCGTCGACCAAGGGTGTTGCCTTTTTGTCACCGGCCATGGCCAGCGAACTTGCAAAAACCAGAACAATAGCCAACAAACGGCTCATTGTGGTTCTCCTCTGCCATGAATTCTTGAACGATCATTATGGATCCAATAGAACGTAATGCATAGGCGTGTTTTTAGTGTATTTTTTTATAAACAAATCGCCTATTTTTCTTCCGGTCTTCACTGGAAACCTTTAGCGAAAACAGCGGTTAACGGAACGTCGGAAAATTGGCCGGCTTATTAAGGGACCAGTCGTACTCAATGAACGTCAACTCCGAAGTGCCCTCAATTCGATCCGCCAGGGCTGAATCCGCCCACTTTTCGATAAACGCCTTTCGAGAGCCGGAAGCCTCCACGAAATCCCCCTCGTACCATTTGAACAATTCCGTGACATGGAGAGTGTCGCCCTTGATCTCAAGATGACGTTCGGTTGCAAAGGCACGACGAGTGTTCTCTGCCAACAGACCTTCCAGGTTGTCGGCGGTGTAGACCACATCCCTTAATGGAGGGCAACCAACAGAGGCACAATTCACCGCAAAGTGGACTCGCGCGTCCTTCCAGCCTTTGTTCGCGTAGGCCTCGCCGAGCAGGATGTCTTTTTCCATCTGATTGAGACTGTATGCCCGCCCATCGATGAGAAACTTTTCCCGGTCAAAAACACTGTCCACAAAGGGATTGACGCGACCGCCGTAGTCCCACACCGAGTCAACGAGTTCGCCGTCCGGTCGCTCAGTCAGGATCTGGTCGATCATGAAGAAATTATAGGCGTTGAGTCAGAAGGCGACGGATTCAGACTCTCCGTCGAGGGAGCGGATGTCGAAATCTGCCAGGCGGTCACGCTGATCCGCTAACAGGCCGTCGGTCTGTGATGAGGCCAGGGCTGCCTCATAGTCAAATGCGGAAACCAGGCCACCCTCGGCCGTTGTCGACTCTGTCAGGTGCTGCGTTAACAGACGCTGAAACGGGTCAAAAGTTGCTTCATCGGCGGCAGCGGTCAGCGGCATGATTGCGGCGAGCATTATCAGGCATATCAATCGTCCAGGTTTGTTCACATCACTCTCCATCGGTCTACAGGTTCCACGGGTCTACAGGTTTATCGCCTTTGTTCTTGCACCGACACGAAAGGCCGATCATTGTTACAATGCAATTAGTATTGATAATCGATTACATTTAGTTTAGTTTCCGCATCGTGACGAAAAACAACCATCAGGTGCCGAGAACCATGCTCAAACAACCCCACGCACTACGCTATTCCCTGATCCTCGCGCTTGGATGCGCCACAACCGCAACTGCTCAGGAAGGCACCGATCAGGCACCGCAATCCCTTGATACCCTTGAAGTAACCGCCACTCGCGGTCTCGACTCCCTCAACGTTAACCCCGGTGCGGTCACCGTGGTTGACCGTGACGCCATCGACAAACAATCCTCGTTGGGTGGCAACGTGGGCGATATTCTGGCCAAAACCGTTCCAGGCCTGTCGCCCTCCACCCACGGTTTAACCAGTGTGGCGCAGACGCTGCGTGGCCGAAACCTGTTCGTGCTGATTGACGGCATTCCCCAGACCATCAGCCTGCGCGACGGCCTCCATTCCCTGAATTCCATTGACCCGTCATCCATCGAACGCATTGAAGTTATCCGGGGTTCAAACGGTGTGTATGGCTTCGGTGGTACCGGCGGCATCATCAACATCATCACCCGCAAGAACGAGAAAGGCGCCCCCCTATACCGCACCGAACTGAATGGCGGTTTCTCCACCGAGCACATCAAGGACAGCGAACAGTTCGGCCTATCCCAGAGCGTAATCGGTGGTAAAGGCTCCTTTGACTACCAGTTCCGAGGCTCCTACGAACAACGCGCTAATTTCTTCGATGCCGATGGCGACCGTATTCCGCCGGACCCGAACGGTCAGGGCGGCATTGCCGACTCCCGCGAGTTCGATGTGCTGGCAAAACTCGGCTTTGATCTGGATGCCGACAAGCGCCTGGAACTGACCACCAGCTACTACGACATCAAACAGGACACCAATTACGTCCTTGAAGCAGGCGTGTACGGCGAGCAGAAAACCCGCGCCGTCAAAGGCGACCCGGGTGGCAAGGATCAGGGCACGGAAAACCTGAACGTGAACCTGACCTACAGCGACCGACAGCTGTTCGGCGATACCTCGCTGGGTGCGCAGCTGTATTATCGCGATTACATGACCCGATTCGGATACTTCGCCACCTTCTACCCCGGTGGTGGGCAATCGCTGACCGAATCAGAGCGCATCGGCTCCCGCCTCGACTTTGAGACGCCGTTTGACGTCATGTCTGGGGCCAAGCTGCTCTGGGGCCTGGACACGCTGCTAGAAACCACAGCCCAGCCGTTGGAAGACGGACGGACGTTCGTACCTGAAATGGACCAGAACAGTGTGGCGCCGTTCCTGCAGGCGGAGCTTCGGCTGAATCCGAAGTGGACCGTTAACGCCGGTGTCCGCTACGAAAAATTCTGGTTCGAGGTGGACGACTACACCACGGTGTTTGGTGCGGACGTCGAAGGCGGAGAGCTTGAGTACAGTGAAACGGTCTTCAATACCGGGGCCCGGTATCAAGTGAACGATGTCTGGGCCGCAACGGCCAGCTTCTCCCAGGGCTTTACAGTGCCGGAGATTGGCCGCACGCTGCGCCAGCCGCAGCAGGGCACATCGCTGGATCAGATCCGTCCTGAGCCACAGGTGGTGGACAACTACGAGGTTGGCACCGAGGCCGTCTGGGATCGCGCCGATCTTGCACTGACGCTGTTCTACAGTGAGTCGGAACTGGGAACCAGCCTTGCGGCAGCCAACGCCAACGAGCCCATTCCCGTGCTGCGCAGCCCTGAACGTATCTACGGTTTCGAGGCAGAGCTCAACACCTATCCCACCCGCGACCTGAGCGCCGGCGGCACCTTTACCTGGATGGAAGGCAAAGTCGATTCTGACGATGATGGCAGCTACGACACCTACCTTGCCGGCAACCGGATCTCACCACTCAAGCTCACTGGCTATGTGGAACACGACACCACTGCGCGCTGGAGCAATCGCCTGCAGGCCCTGGTCGTAGGTGATCGCGACCGGTTCAGCGGCAGCGGTTTTGGTCAGGGCGAGGTGGAGTCCTTCACCGTTCTGGATCTGACCAGTACCTGGCGGACCGGCAACGGGGATATCACTCTGGCCATCAACAATCTGCTGAATGAAGACTACTTCCCGGTGATCTCGCAGATCTACAATTTCGACACCCAGTACACCACCGCACCAGGCCGTTCGGTTATGGTAAGTTATGGGGTCGACTGGTAAACGGTAGACTGGCAGAACCCCACATAAGGCCGCTCAACGCGGCCTTATGTCTTTTACCATCCAGCAAACCGACGCCGTGGGCCCTTCTTCCAGGTCCGCACAGGTGTCGACACGCACGACCTCCATCGTGCCGCAACGGGCAACCAGAGTTCCGGCATCATCATTCGAAGCCCAGCCCACTTGCACCGTAACCTCCTTGCTGTCATCGCAGGCAGCCTCCGGACCGACCGACAGCTCCGCACGGGTGTTTCTGTCTGCGAGCCATTCCAGGGCGGATATTTCAGCGCACTGCTGGGCAGGCGTCAGCAGCGACTGGCCACGATAACAGGGCAGGTAGGGAAGGCCATTTGCTTCATGCTGCAGAAAAGGCAGCACCTGCTCCGGTGCCACGCGGCCATATTTGCGCATGGACGGGAACACCATGATGCTCGCCGCAAGCCGACATCCGCCCAGATGGGAACTTTCCCAGACCTCAAACGGCAGGTTCCGGTCTGCGACCGTACGGACGAGCGCCTGATAGGCCGCGTATCCAAACTTGGCACAGCACTTGTCCTTGCGTCCATGAGTGCAACACAGCACCAGGGAGCCTGTCATTGCCTCACTGGTCCACCCGCTCAGGTCATTACCCGACGCCAGGGCATCCAGAAACGCCGGCAGGTCTCGCCGCTCAACGTCAAAGCTGCGGCCCTCCGGCAACAGATAAAGGCGGTGACTGAGCGCCGGGTGACCACGCTGGTCGATCAGATTTACACGCCGCCCGCTGGCCGCAAGACGATTGATCCGTGATGTCAGGTCGTCATCCATATCACGGGCGATTCGCAGGCTTCGCGACCACTTCGGCCGCGGCCAACTGATCAGCAGATTGCTCTCGGCATGGGTTGCTGTACCGGCAAGAGGATCGCCGGCCTCAATACTATCGACAGCACAGAACCGATGGGCGGAGGCTCTCATGCCGTTGCCACCGACGAGGTAAAGGCAGTGGTCTCTGCCACGGTCCGTTTTACCGGCACACAAACTGGCCGGCCCGCCAAGGGTTCACGGATAACCTGGGCATCAAGATCAAACACCTGCTTCAGGTTGTCGGCGGTAAACACGGTCTCCGGCGGACCGTCGTGCAGAATCCGGCCGGCCTTCATCATCACCAGACGGTCGGCGTAGGCCGCCGCCAGGTTGAGGTCATGGAGCACGACCAGCAGAGTCCGCCCCTGGGTGTGAGCCAGGGATACCAGCAGTTCCAGCAGATCCACCTGTACCTTCAGGTCCAGAAACGTGGTGGGTTCATCGAGCAGAAGCAGATCGGTTTCCTGCGCCAGCACCATGGCAATCCAGCAGCGTTGGCGCTGCCCGCCACTGAGCGCATCCACCGGTCGGTCCGCAAACGTCACAACATCCGCCACCGCCATGGCCTCCTCAACGGCGGCTTCATCGTGCCGGGACCACTGGCGCATCAGGCTCTGATAGGGGAAGCGCCCAAGCCCGACCAGCTCCCTGACGGTCAGGCCATCCGGTGCGGTGGGGCTCTGTGGCAGTATTCCGAGCCGTTGTGCGACGGTGCGGGTGGGCTGACGATGAATGTCGTTGCCATCAAGAAGCACCTTGCCGGCACTGGGGGCCAGCGTCCGGGCCAGGGTTTTCAGCAGGGTGGACTTGCCCGAGCCATTCGGCCCCAACAGAACGGTGACACTGCCCTCGCGCACCGTGAAATCCACGTCCGTCAGCACCTGCCGGCCGTCGTATCCCGCGCACACGGCTTCACCCCGCAGTCGCGGCTGGCCATCGTAATCCGTGGAGGGGGCATGTCGATTCAGGGGCATATTGGCGTCGCTTTCGGATGAAGTCAGATGATATTATCTCCCATTCTCATTATCAAATCGGCACCATCAACTCGCCCCCATCAAATAGGCTCTTTGTTGCTGTTCGCCAAACAACCGGATTTACCATGCACCGCTACGCCAGCTTCCTGCTGATCGTTACCTGCCTCTTTCAGCCTCCCGCAGCCATCGCTGCCATCGTAACTACCCCGGCAACCACCGTGGAGCATGCCCTAGGCCAAGCAACCATCACGGGCCGGCCTGATCGCGTGGTATCCCTGTATCAGGGCGCCACCGATACCGCTGTGGCGCTGGGGATCAAACCCATAGGTGTGGTGGAGTCCTGGACCGAAAAGCCGATGTATCAGTATCTCCGCGAAGACCTTCAGGGCGTGACTTATCTGGGGCTGGAAACCCAGCCTGACCTGGAACGCATCGCCTGGCTGTCGCCGGACCTGATCGTCGGCGCCAGAAACCGGCATCGCACCATCTACCCCTTGCTGCAGCGCATCGCGCCCACCGTCATACCGGGCGATGTCTACGATTTCAAGGCGCTGCTTACGCTGATGGCAACAGCCACCGGCCGCACGGCTCGTGGTGAGGAACTGCTGACGCACTGGCAGGAACGGGTTGAGGATTTCAGAACCCGAATCCGCCAAAAGCTGGGTGAACAGTGGCCCCAGGAGGTGGCCATCCTGAGTTTTCGGGCCGACCATGCCCGCATCTACTATGGTGGCTTTGCCCGTTCCGTGCTGGACGAGCTTGGCTTCACTGCTCCGGCCTCCCATCGCCAGGATAGCTGGGGCATAAAACTCACCAGCCAGGAAAGCATCCCGGCCATGGATGCCGAGGCGGTCTTCATCTTCATGGAGGACGATCCCGCCGTTCGGCGCACGTTCAACACCTGGTCCAGCCACCCCCTTTGGAAAAACCTGCAGGCCGTACGGCAAAACGATGTCTATCAGGTGGACCCGGTCACCTGGAACATGGGCGCTGGCATCATCGCCGCCAACCGGATGCTGGACGCGCTCTACAAGCACTATGGCCTCCATCAACCTGAACACCGGGGGTGTGCACCATGCTGACCACCCTACAGGCAAGAATGCTCGGAACCCTGCTCTGTCTCGGTCTTCTGCTGGCCGCCACGGTATCGAGCCTGATCTTCGGTCACATTCCTGTCTCGCTGGAGATGCTGGCCAACAGCATTGTGGATTACGACCCCGGTTCGCTGGAACATCTGGTTATTCACACCGAGCGCTTCTCGCGCACCGTGACCTCGATGATCGTGGGTGCCGGCCTGGCCATTGCCGGGGCGCTGATGCAGACGTTGACCCGCAACCCACTGGCGTCACCCGGCATTCTGGGCATCAATGCCGGCGCCATGTTTTTCGTGGTCGTCGGCGCCACGCTGTTTTCGCTGACCTCGCCGTCGCAACTGGTGTGGGCGGCCTTTACCGGCGCCGCCACGGCCGCAGTGCTGGTGTACTTCCTGGGGCGGGAGGCAGGTCGCGGTGTTTCCCCGGTGCGCACGGTGCTCGCCGGCGTCGCGGTTACAGCGCTGTTCGTCTCCTTTGCCCAGGGGTTGCTGATCCTCAACCAGGACCGTTTCGAAAGCATTCTGTTCTGGCTGGCGGGCTCCGTTTCAGGGCGCGGGCTGGATGCAATCGTGCCTCTGCTGCCACTGTTCGGCGGCGCCCTGATTCTGGCGCTGCTGTTGTCACGGCAACTGAACCTGCTTGGTCTGGACGATGAGGTTATCCGCGGCCTGGGACTCAGAGTAGGGCAGGTGCGACTGCTGATCGGTCTGGTGGTGATCGTACTGGCAGGCACGTCTGTCGCCATGGCAGGGCTGATCGGCTTTGTCGGCCTGATCGTGCCGCACATGGCCAGGGGGCTCTTTGGCACGGATCACCGCTGGCTGCTACCCCTGTCGGCCATTATCGGAGCCACGCTGCTGCTGGCTGCCGACACTATCGCGAGGCTGGTGATTCCCCCCCAGGAGATTCCTGTGGGCGTCATGACGGCGCTGCTAGGCACACCGTTGTTCCTCCACCTCGCCCGACATGTGAGGAAGGTGGCATGAGCCGTAGCCTGATACTTCGCTCCCGCAATGACCGCTGGTCAATCAAACTCGGTACCAGGGTCCTGGTGGTCACCGGTATTCTGGCGGTATTGCTGGCCGCCAGCAGTGTCCTCGCACTGACGTCCGGCAGTCATCCCACGTCGGTTACGGACGTACTCGGCACTCTGGTCGCCCCGAACCAGTCAGAGCTGGCCCTGATTATTCTGGAAATTCGCCTGCCGAGAATACTCATGGCCATTCTGGTGGGCGCGGCGCTGGGCTCAGCCGGACTGATCCTGCAAGGTCTGGTGAGAAACCCACTGGCGTCGCCGGATGTGATTGGCATCACCAGCGGGGCGTCGGCCGCGGCGGTGCTGTTTCTCTGGCTCGGGGGCATCACCGGCACCTCGCTGCTATTGGCACCCGTCGCCATTGGGGGCGCCTTTGTCGTGGCCCTGGGCATTACGGCTCTGGCCTGGCAGAGGGGGATCAGCCCCGCCAGGCTGGTGCTGGTGGGCGTCGGGCTGGCAGCCGGGCTCACCGCCGTGACCACCCTGCTATTGGTACTGAGCCCCGATGCCACCGCGATGAATGCTTATATCTGGCTCACTGGCAGCCTCTACGCCTCGCAGTGGCACGACGTCACCGCCCTGGCACCCTGGCTGATGGTGTGCTGGCCCCTGGCGCTGATCAGGCTCAGACACCTCGATGCACAATCCATGGGGGAAGATATGGCGCTGGGCCTGGGTAGCGCCCTGCAAGGCCATCGTTTGCTGTTTCTGATGTTGGCCGTGGCGCTAGCAGGCTCCGCCGTGGCCTATGCCGGTGCGGTCGGGTTCATCGGCCTAATTGCGCCACACATGGCTCGGCGGCTGGTCAGTAGTGGACACACAGGGCTGTTGCCCATCGCCGCACTGATCGGCGCGTTGATTCTTCTTTATGCGGACTGGGTGGGTCGGGTTGCGTTCATACCCAGGGATCTACCGGCAGGCATTTTCGTTGCGGGCATCGGCGCGCCCTTCTTCGTCTACCTGCTGTACCGACTCAGGCAGGAACTGGGGTGACAGTATAAGCCCGGAGCACT
This sequence comes from Marinobacter sp. B-12, assembly GCF_056857915.1. NCBI lineage: Bacteria > Pseudomonadati > Pseudomonadota > Gammaproteobacteria > Pseudomonadales > Marinobacteraceae > Marinobacter > Marinobacter sp. B-12. The sequence continues at coordinate 17,304 of NZ_JBSXOB010000017.1, forward strand.
GGGGCCCCGGGCTTTCGTAGGCCGACTGATCAGAAGTCGAGCTGGTAACCGAGGGTGACGGTGCGGCCACGGCCCTGGAAATAGTACTCGTCACTCACCCGGGCAGACTGGGAGTAGTATGTGAAGTAATCCTTATCCAGCAGGTTCTCGATGCCCAGTGAGAGCTTCCCGGCACCGGTCCGGTAGGCCACAGAGCCATCCACCAAACCGTAACCGTCGAAATCCAGGTCATCCCCTTCGATGTCGCGGTCCAGGAACTGGGTGAACTGAAGGTGGCTCGACAGCGTCTTCGTCCAGGCAGCTGACCAGCTCAGTTTCAGGGTTTCCGGGGCAATATTGATACCGCTCAGCTCTGTATCTACATCACCATCACCGTCAGTGTCGGATTCACCATCGGCATAGGTGTAGGAAAACGCCAGATTATGCGCATCGTTCAGGTCCGCGTCGGCGGTGACTTCCACACCCTGGATCTCGGTTTTTTCCCGGTTGCCAACCCAAGTACCGTTCACTTCCGTCAGGCGCTCACCAAAGTCGGAATCCGACTCGTAGTAACTCACCTCAACGTGATAGCGGTCCCAGTCGAACCGGCCACCGATCTCACGGTTATCGGTGATGATCGGCTCAAGTACCAGCAGATTATCAACATCCTGCCCTGCGTCACTGATTCCCCGCAGTACACGGCCAACATCTGGCATGCCGAAGCCCTCAGAATAGTTGGCAAACAGCTGCAACTGGTCCGTGGCCTGATAGACAACACCCGCATTGAACAGGGTTTCGTTGAAATCCGGATTACCACCCTGGACGGTGACGTTATCCTGGGTGACATTGCTACGGTCGATAGTGTTGTAGGTGTCGACCTTAAGCTCCGCATGTTCATAGCGAACACCGGTGTGCAGGGTCAAACGGTCGGTGACCGCAACATCGCCCTGCAGGAAGGCTGCAACATTGCGAAACTGCGATTTGGGTACGTAGGTACGCCCGGTTTCCACCAGCGTCTGGCGGGTTTCATCCTGAAGAACATCCAGCCCCGTTGTCAGGGTCAGGTAATCGTTCAGCAGGCCATCGCGGGTGAGGGTCAACTTGGCGCCCACCTTGTCGGATTCATTGCGGGTCTGATCGAGCTGGTCGTTGCCATTGGCGTCCACGTAGGGGAAGAAAGGCGTGGTGGCAAACCGGGCCCGGAAGGTCTGGCTGTACAGCTGGGTATCCACCTGATTGCCCAGCCAATCGCCGTGCGAGTATGAAAGACGGGCAGTGGTGACCTCATTCTCTCCGGGCTCCCCATCAATGATGCCTGGACGTGCGGTTGTAGGTACTCCGTTGTCTCGGTCGCCGGGTACCGGGACGTAGCCACCCTTGCCTTCCAGTTGAAAGCGGTTGATGAAAAACTCCACGTTCTGGTCGTCGTCCAGCCAGTAACCCAGCTTGGCCAATACGTCATAGCTTTCCGTATTCTGAAGTTCACCGGGATAGGCCACGCCGATCAGGCGGTCCTCACCGTCGTAGAACACTCCGCGCTCCTGGATGTTCCCGCCCAGAAGATAGTCCCAGCGGCCCTGCTGACCGCTGATCCGGTAGCCTACCTTGTAACCCTGACCATCGGAATCCACATCGTCGTCACTGGTCACGCTGGCCGACACAGACTGGGACATCTCGCCGCTGTCGGGCCTGCGGGTCACAAAATTGATGATGCCACCGGTCGCCCCAAGACCATGCTCAGCACTGGCGCCGTGGATCACTTCGATCCGCTCGACCATGTCCAGATCGATGGTGTAGCTGTCCCGTGCGCTATCCCGCAGCGGGTTGCTCTGGGGCACACCGTCCACCAGAAACAGGGGTGAACGGCCCCGGAAAGTTTCACCGGCATTGGACAGCTTCTGACGGCCCGGAGAATAGGAAGGAATCAGATTGCTCAGCACCTGGCCGGGGTCATTGGAAATCGCCTGTTGTTGCTCGATCTGCTCGCGGGTAATGATGGTTGTCTTCTGCGGAGTCTCTCCCGCTGTACTCTTGTTGCGGGTGGCGGTAATAACCAGGTCAGGTAACGCTTTGGCTTTGGCGTTGTCGCCGGACTGGGTATTGGAGGAAGATTGCGCCAGCGCAGGGCCGTGGACAGCCGCTATGGCCAGGGCCAGCAACAGGGGACGTGACTCCGGAGTTTTCATAGACAAATCTCGAATGGTTAATGCATTTTGCCCGCACCCACATGAATGACAGGCATTACCTCATGTTAATGAAGCGCAAATGCTAACAATTCTCATTGTCTATATCAAAACTCCGATTCTCACACCGATAGGCGTTTGACCGCCAGCCGGGAAACGGTATTGTGGCCAGTCAGTCTTTGCGTAAATCCGGATTCAGCGTGTAGGTACCGGTCACCCGGGCGCTGGCCAGAACGTGACCCGCCATGGCTTCACGAACCGCGGCACCGTCAAACTCTCCCTCCAGGCCCAGACTGTCCACATCCAGAGCGTGCACTTCGTAGTGGTAATGATGAAGGATTTCATCGTTCCAGGGTGGGCAAGGACCGTCGTAACCGGCATAGGTGCCCGCCATGTCTGGATTGCCAGCCAGGAACTGGGTGTAGTTGTTTACGCCACGGAGTCCGATCGGCCCCGGGCCGGGCTCCTTGCCCTTGGGAATCACACCATCGCTGTCCTCACCCTCGGGAATGCGGGATGTGGAGGCCGGCACATCCACCAGCAGCCAGTGGAAGAAATCCACCCGGGGAATGTCCTTCGACACGGTTTTGCCTTCCTGATTGACGTCGTCCGCCACGCTGGGCACGTCCGGGTCAAACATCATCACCACAAAACTTTTGGTGCCCTCCGGTGCATCCTCCCAGACCAGTTCCGGGTTGCGGTTGGGGCCAAAGCTCATGTGGTCCTGTTCGTTGTAGACGCCGAATGCGAATTTCTCCGGCACCGGCTGACCTTCTTCAATACCTCGAACCTTGATTTTCACAGACCTGTTCTCCTGTACCCTTGATGGTTTTGCTTACCTGATAGCACGGTTTTAACAGTGGTGTTGTGGGTCTGTCCAGATCCATACCGTACCCAAGTCCAATTCTTGGCTGGCTTCTGGCGTGTTACGGTTGCCCAAGATTCGCTATGAAACCAGAGGAAAACCATGAGCCACGACAAGCCAACCAGGCCCCAAAACCCCGACAACCAAAAGGACGAAGACGCCATTGCTTTCGCCCAGGGGTTGTTCGAACTGGCCCGGAATGGCGGCGCCGGCCCGCTCAGCGTGATGCTCAACGCCGGCGTACCCGTGGACATCCGCACCAACACCGGTGACAGCCTGCTGATGCTCGCCTGCAGCAACGGCCACAAAGACACCGCGCGCCTGCTGCTGGAACAGGGTGCCGACCCCAACCTGGCCAACGATCAGCTACAAACACCACTGGCCAGCGCGGTGTATCAGGGCAATACCGACATTGTAGACCTGCTGCTGACCTCCGGTGCCGACGTCGACCATCGTCCGGCAGACGCCAAAACACCGCTGATGGTCGCCGCCATGTTCAATCGGGTGGGTATTATTGAGCGTTTGCTCGAAGCGGGAGCGGATAAATCGTTAAAGGATGAGGGTGGGCAATCGGCAGAGGATCTGGCCCGGACCATGGAAGCGAACGAGGCTATCGGGGCGTTGTCGTCGTAGCGGAAGAATCACGAACCAAACGCCTCAGCGTGACGTCCACCGTCACCGTCAAGGTTTCAAGCGTCTCGGCACGAACCCGCCCCTCCGCCGGCGCCCGGTAGAAATGCGGCGTCATCGCCAGCAGGTCGGCAATGGCGTCCTGACTTTCCAGGGTCAGTGAATATCGAACCGTTTCTGTGCCCAAGTCCGAAAACCCGTCCGGTACCTCCGCCATAGGCGGTTTCTCAGGCTTGATTGACGGATAGATAATCTCCCGCAGTTCCCGCAAGTGGTCTCGGCCGGCGTCAGCCTGGATCAACATGCCGCCGGGCTTGAGCACACGGGCAAACTCACTGTAGACGGGAAAGCCGAACAGGCAGAGTACGCAATCCAGGGTACCGCTCAAGACCGGCAGGTTGGCGTTGCTGCCGACCAGCCAACGGGGACGCTTATCCTGCTTCGCGGCAGCCAGGATCGCCCACTTGGAGATATCCACCCCCACCAGCGCAAGAGACCTGTCCATGTTCGACGCTGCCAGTTGTCGGAGGTAATAGCCTTCACCACACCCAGCGTCCAGGCAGGCCAGTGGCTTGGTATCGCCGGCTCTGGTCGTCACTGCCTTGTTCACAGCCTCTGCAATGGGCTGATAGAAACCGGCATTCAGAAAACGCCGGCGCGCTGCCACCATGTCCTTGCTATCACCCGGGTCCAGCGAGCGCTTCTTCTGGACGGGTAGCAGGTGCAGATAGCCCTGGCGGGCAACATCAAAACTGTGGCCCGCCGGGCAACGCCAGCAGGTACCGGACTGGTTCAGAGGCTCACCGTCCAACGGACAGGCCAGGGAGTCGAACGTATCCATGTTCACAGGCTCGCGGGCTCCGGCCCTGACGTGTGGCTTGAGAAGCGGCGGATAAATGCCCAGAATAACGACGCAGCGATCAGACAAGGGACGCCACCGTGAAGGGCGAGATTATCCATTACACCCGGGACGCACTCGGTGGCATTCTGGTGGTCGACTATCGCAAACATCGGGTGATGACCTTTGATTCGGTGTTTGAGCAAAGCAAGATAGATCGCCGCAGGCCCCATCTTCCCGTTCATGAGTACAGCCGCGCCATGCTGTTGCCTGTTGCCTTTGCGCAACCCGCACACGCCACGGTTCTTGGCCTTGGCGGCGGCGTAATGGCCAGTGCGCTGTTGCACCTTCTGCCTGAGTGCCAAGTGCATGCGGTGGAACTGCGACCCCGGGTGCTGGAAGTGGCCCGCGAATACTTCAGCCTACCGCATTCCACCAACCTGATAATGACCATTGGCGATGCCAGGGATGCCCTCGGCAAAGCGCCGGACGGTAGCAGCGATCTCATCCTGGCCGACATGTACAACTCCGACCGTATGAGCCCGGCCCAGGCCCAGCGGCAGTTTATCAGACAATCCAGCCGAGTACTCGGCGGCAGTGGCTGGCTTGCCATCAACTACCATCGCACACCCGACATCAATGGCCCGTTGTTCCATCAGCTTCGCGCGGAATTTGCAGTCCTGCTGCTGTTCAAGAGTAAAACCAACAACACGGTGATCTTCGCCAGCAAGCGTCCCTTCGAAGCCCTGCGCACCAAAGACCCCACCCTGGTGGAGCTGGAAAACCGGCTGCCCATCGACTGGCGGCGATTGATGGGGCGGGTGATTCGACTGAACTGATCAGCTTCCGCGTTCCTCCTCACCCCCGCGTTCTCCTCACAAAGTAGCATCCGCCCGGCCCGGAGGTCGCATTGTGCCGGCACGGCAAATCTCTAGCATGGATCTGACCAACAACAATAAATCGATGGAGAGAGACCATGCCCGTGCGGCTATTGCTGCTGTTGGTCCTAGCCTGTTTCTCGCTGGCGACGTATGGCGCTCTGGACGATGAGAAGCACGCGTTAATACAGGAACTGTTCCCCAAGGCCACGGACATTCGCGACCGGTTGCCGGACTACCCGGTGTACCCGGTGTATCAGCTTCAGGAACTGATAGGCTACGCCTACGAATCCCGCGATATCAGCCCGCTCCAGGGCTTTGCCGGGAAACCCGTCAGCATGTTGATCGGGCTCGACAGCCGTGGTCGCTTTACCGGTATCCGCATACTCAACCATCACGAGCCGGTGTTTCTTCACGGACTGGGCGAGGAGCCGCTGTTCGAGTTCATTGACCAATACGAGGGCCGCTCACTCACCGAACAGATTGTTATCGACACGTCAGGCTCCCGCAGCGGCAAAAGCCCGGATGGCAACGTGGTGCATTTCGATGGCGTAAGCAAAGCCACGGTGTCTGTGCTAATCATCAACGACACCGTCCTGTCATCGGCTCTCAAGGTGGCCCGCAAAAAGCTCGCCGGATTTACTCAGGAAGCGCCAACCCGAGCGAGAACCGATTTCTATCAACCTCTGTCCTGGACGCAACTGGTCGACCGGGGCTACCTCGGCCACTGGCAGATCAGCCCGGCGGAGATTGAACAGAAGCTGGGTTCGCCCCTGGTGGATTACCCCGACGCGCCGCAACCGGACCCCGGCGAGCCCTTTACTGAACTTTTTTTCGGATACATTAATGCGCCGATGGTGGGCCGCAACCTGTTGGGCGACGAGGGTTTCGAGCGACTGAAAGAAAAGACGGGGCCAGACGCCCAGATACTGGCTGTGATGTCCCGTGGACTTTACCCACACCTACCGGATGATTTCACGCCAGGAAGCTCCCCCGATCGCCTGGGGTTGCAGCAAAACAATCTGTCGCTGGACATTCGCGACATCAACGTGTTCGACCAGAACATACAGATCAACACCGACGGCATGCCGGAGTTGGCCAGGACAACCCTGTTCCGGGTCGGCGGCAACGCCGGCTTCAATCCCGGTGCCGAAGCGACCCTGAAGCTGGGCGTTACACTGCGGAAGAATCACCTGGTGGCCGACAGCACCGAACTGGAGATCCCGATGGCCTTTGCCCAGGACCTGTTCGAAGCCGTCGAAGTGGCACCCCGGCCGGAGGACAGTCGCCAACCGGTGTGGATCGGATTGTGGAAGGAACGCTGGCTGACCATCTCCCTATTGGTCCTCAGCCTCACACTCCTGACGGTGTTCTTCGCGCGCCAGCGTACCCTCAGACGGCATCCGAAACTGGTACATCGGTTTCGCTGGGGCTTTCTGTTCTTCACCCTGTTCTTTATCGGCTTCTATGCCCAAGGACAGTTGTCGGTGGTGAATATCTACACCCTGTTCCTCGCCATCTGGGATGGTTTTTCCCTGAACGTGTTCCTGATGGACCCGGTGCTGTTCATTCTCTGGATCTACACGTTCGTCAGCCTGTTTATCTGGGGGCGCGGGTTGTTCTGTGGCTGGCTATGCCCCTTTGGCGCACTGCAGGAGATGGCGGCCTGGCTGGGTGAGAAACTGAAGTTCCGCCAGGTAAAGGTGCCGGAGAAATGGCATCGGCGGCTGATTCTACTGAAATACCCGATACTTCTGGTGCTGGTGGGAACGGCCTTCTATTCACTGGAACTGGCGGAAAAGCTGGTGGAAGTGGAACCCTTCAAGACCGGCATCACGCTCTTCTTTGTGCGCTACTGGCCCTTCGTGGTCTATGCCGTTGGCCTGTTGGTTGTGGGTATGTTCATCCACAAGTTCTACTGTCGCTACCTGTGCCCGCTCGGCGCCGGCCTGGCAGTTCTGGGCAAGCTGCGCCTGTTCAGTTGGCTCGATCGGGTGGAGCTTTGCGGCAAGCCCTGTCAGCACTGCAAGAACAGTTGTGGCATCAATGCTATCCGAAAAGATGGTCGGATCGATTATAACGAATGCATCCAGTGCCTGGAGTGCGTGATCATTCTGAAAGACGAGAGTCAATGCGTGGACAAGGTGCTGGAGCAGAAACGCCAGCGACAGGCGCAGATACTGGCAACGGATGCGGGCTGAACCGCACCCGTAGCGTCAGGGAGTCATCCCGTTACTTCTTCTTTTCCCAGGCGAACTTCTGGAACGGCTCATCAACCGGCGTTTCCGCAATGTGGTTGATGTAGTTGCTCATCACTTTCTGGGACAGCACAAGAATCACTTCCAGTACCTGACGATGCTTATATCCAGCACCGTAGAAGGCATCCAGGTCTTCCTTGCCGACGTTGCCTTTCTTGTGCATGACGGCCAGCGTGAATGTCCTCAGAGCCTCAAGTTTATCATTTGGCAACGGCGTTTCATCCCGCAATGCGTTAATAATGTCGTCTGACACTTCCATCATCTTGGCGATTCCGGTGTGCGCCGGTACGCAGTAGTGACAGGCGTTCTCCACGTTAATGGTCTGCCAGACCACCGTGGTCTCTTCGTTGTCAAAACTGCTATCGAGTACCAACTGATGCAGGGCCTGGTACGCCTCCAGAGTGCCAGGTGCCTCCGCCATGATTCCATGCAACCCGGGAATCATGCCAAACCCTTTCTGGGACTTTTCCAAAAGTGGCTTTGATTTTTCCGGGGCGGACTCGATGTCGTGAATTGGGAAATCTGTCATAACACTCTCCTCATGGACAATATTGAGCGTTCATTCAATTACGAATTCACCCTAACTGTTTTTGAGCGTTCACTCAAGTTATCATTAGTCCACGTTCAATTATCAGATGTTGACAGGTACCCATGGCCAGAAACGCCCGTTACGATCGACAAATAGCGCTGGACAAAGCAATGAACCTGTTCTGGGAGCGCGGCTATGCAGGTGCTTCCATGAAACAGATTGAGCAGGCTCTGGACATGCGCCCAGGTAGTATCTATGCAACCTTTGGCAGCAAGGATGGTCTGTTCAGCGAAGCGCTGGCTGCCTATGCACGAAGAAGCGGGCTGGAACTGCGCGAGCACCTGGCTGGAAATTCGTCGGTGCTGGATGGGTTGCAGGAGCACCTTCGTTGCATCGCACGACAGGCCAGCCCGGGTGGTGAGTCGCCATCCCGCGCCTGCATGGTCGTTAAAACCCTGCTCGAAGCCAGTAACACCAATACTGCCATTGCAAACCAGGCAAATTCGATCCTGAGCGCCATTGAGCAGGCCCTGACTGAACTTCTGGAACAGGCGAAGCTCCAGGGCGAACTTGCACCGGGAACCCACTGTGCCCGGCTCGCAAGACTACTCCAGGCACAGATCATTGGCCTCCGGTCTTTTGCCCAACGGGAGATCAGCTCTGAACAGGTCGCTGAGCTTGCCGAAGATATGGCAGCCATGCTCGATCACTATCGGGCCCGTCACTAGAGCCTGACTGCTCCGCGTCTACCTCGGGTATAGGTACTAACGGCGAATTGTCCCTGCCACAACAGTGCGTTAGCATAGCCGCTCTGTGTCGTTTCCTTCCTCAGTGAGGACAGCCAAGAGTTTTTAACGAGAGTTCTTGGCTATCTTCACTTCAGGAACCCCTTGTCATGAAAAACCTGCATCACATCGTCGTCGTGGGCGGCGGCGCGGGCGGCCTTGAGCTGGCTACCCGCCTCGGTAACAAACTCGGAAAAAAACGCAAAGCCCGTATTACCCTGGTCGACGCCGGCCTCACCCACGTCTGGAAACCTCTGCTTCACGAAGTAGCCTCCGGCTCACTGGATGCCAACGCCAACGAAATCAACTACCGGGCCCACGCACGCAAGCATCACTATGAATTCCAGCTCGGGCGCATGGACGGCCTGGACCACAACGCCAGGGAAGTGATCATCGCCCCATTCCACGATGAGGACGGCGACGAAGTCGTGCCGGAACGTCGCATCGGTTATGACACCCTGGTGATTGCTGTGGGCAGTACAGCGAACGACTTCGGAACCCCCGGAGCCCAGGATCATTGCCTGTTCCTGGATAGCCTCAACCAGGCCCGGCGTTTCCACAACCTGATGCTTAATGCATTTTTGCGCAAAAACCACGAAGCCCAGTCCGGCAACGGCCATGAACTTCCGATCACCATCATTGGAGCAGGCGCAACCGGCGTTGAGCTGGCGGCGGAACTGCGACTGGCGTCCAGGGAACTGCCGATATACGGCATGAATCACCTGCGGCCGGAAGATGTGTCCATTACCGTTGTCGAAGCGGCTGACCGCATTCTGCCAGCGCTTCCGGGCCGGCTCTCCGAGGCCGCAACCCGTGAACTGGATCACCAGAATGTCAGGGTGATGACTGGCGAGCCCGTCAGCGAAGTCCGTGATGGCGTGGTCGTGCTCAAAGACGGTACGGAAATCGCCTCGGAAATGACCATCTGGGCCGCCGGGATCAAAGCGCCTGCGTTTCTGGCAACCCTGGACGGCCTGGAAACGAACCGTGGCAACCAGGTCAAGGTGAAGCAAACCCTGGAGGCCACCACGGCTGCGGATATCTTTGCCTTCGGCGATTGCGCCGAATGCCCCCAGCCCCAGTCAGAACGCCCCGTGCCACCGCGTGCTCAGTCCGCGCACCAGCAGGCGGACACTCTTTTCAAGACGCTGTGTCATCGACTGGACGGCCGTGAGGCGGTTCCGTTTGTCTACAACGACCATGGTTCACTGATCAATTTCAGCCGCTACACCACCGTGGGTAACCTGATGGGGAACCTCTCCGGCCGCAGTATGTACATCGAGGGGAAAGTCGCGCGCCTGTTTTACCTGTCGCTCTACCGCATGCACCAGGTCGCGCTGCACGGCGTCATTAGAACCGGAATCATCTGGCTGATGGATCGGATCAGCCGCGCCATGCATCCGCGCCTGAAACTGCACTGATCCACTCGTGACCCTGCTATCATCGAGACATAATCCCAATCCGGAGCAGGAATGGATCCGCTAGTTACTCTGATCGGCGCCCTGATGCTGGTCATCAGCATCATGCTCAGCCCGCTGTCCAGCAGGCTGGGCATGCCGGTACTGCTGATTTTTCTTGTGGTCGGCATGATCATGGGGGAAGACGGTCCCGGTGGCATCCTGTTCGACGACTTCGAGCTGGCGTTCCTGATCGCCAACCTGGCGCTTGGCGTGATCCTGCTGGATGGCGGCATGCGCACCCGGGCAGAAACGTTTCGTGTCGGTCTCCGCCCGGCATTGGTACTCGCCTCCGTTGGCGTGTTCCTGACCGCCTCCGGGGCGGGCCTGGTGGCCTGGTGGGTGTTCGACATGCACTGGATGGCCGCACTGCTGCTCGGCGCCATTATTTCCTCAACCGATGCCGCAGCGGTGTTCTCCCTGCTTCAGGGGCGCGGGCTTCATTTGAATGAACGGGTCAGTGCGACCCTTGAAATCGAGTCCGGCAGCAACGACCCGATGGCCATTTTTCTGACCCTGATGCTGGTTACCATGATTGGGACAGGCGGCGCATCCGAAGGCTGGATGGCGCTGCTGATGCTGGTGAAGCAATTCGGCATTGGCGGCGCCGTGGGCGTGGCCGGCGGCTTCATCGTGGTGGAACTGGCCAACCGGGTTCGCCTTACCCCGTCGCTTTATCCTTTGCTGGTGGTGGCAGCCGGCATCATGGTGTTCTCCGGCACCAACGCACTCGGGGGCAGCGGCTTCCTGGCGATCTATCTGGCCGGTGTGGTCGTTGGCAACCGCCCGGTGCGAATGATGCCGATGATTCTCCAGGTTCACGATGGCCTGGCCTGGCTGGCCCAGCTATGCCTGTTCCTGATGCTGGGGTTGTTGGTAACGCCCTCGGAACTATTGCCCCTCGCCGGAGGCGGTCTGGTTCTGGCGCTGGCGCTGATTTTCCTGATCCGGCCGCTGACAGTGATGGCGACACTCTGGCCCTTTGGCTTTAATCGACGCGAACTGGGTTTTATCAGCTGGGTTGGGTTGCGAGGCGCCGTGCCCATTGTGCTGGCGCTATTCCCGATCATCGCCGGGCTGCCGGAGGCCCAGCTCATCTTCCATGTTGCCTTCTTCATCGTGCTGGTATCGTTGGTGGTCCAGGGGACCACCATGGCGCCACTAGCCAGGAAGCTGCGCCTGGAAGTCCCCGCCGGCGAAGATCCCTACCGCCGCTTGCCCCTGGATGTCCCGGCCGCCGGGGATCATGAACTGATGCTGTTTCCACTGCGGGGCGGAGCATGGGAGTCACCCCGACCCCTGGGTCAGCTACGGTTGCCGGACAACACCGCCATTGCTGGCGTGTTCCGTGAACGAACGTGTTATCAGCCGAGCCCTGATATGGAAGTATCCACCGGCGATGTATTGGCGATGTTTGCAACCCCGGCGATGCTTTCAGAGCTGGGCAAAGCCCTCAGTGGTCGCCATGCCCCCAAATACCTCGCCGAGCGTGCCTTCTTTGGCGATTTCGTGCTCAATGGCGATGCCCTGCTGGGGGATGTGGAGCAAGTCTACGGCATCGAGTTTGATCAGTTGCCCCCAGAGCTTTCCCTGGCCGAGTGTTTTGCGCGGCGCACCAAAGGGCATCCAGTGGTGGGCGACAAGGTGGTGCTGGGCCCTGTTACCCTGGTCGCGAGGGCAACCGAGGCCGACCGGGTGACGAAAGTTGGCCTGAAAATGGACAACCAATAAAAATCTTTAACAAAAACACTCAAAACCCTGGTTCGATTCACAAAAGTCCTGTGCTATAAAGTGTACAAAGATTAATCATTGACTCGTTATGTTATCGATAATGCCGACTTCACTCTCCAACACCGGCCGGTCCTCAGTTGCCGCTGCCAGCTTTATGGCCTTTATTTTCTCGTTGTTGCTGGTCCCCCTATCACCGCTATCGGCATCGGAGTTGCCGATAGGCGCCATGGATGAAACGCCGGAAGTCAGCGAGGTACTGGTTCGTAAGGAAGAGCGCAGGCTTTACCTGCTGTCGGGCGATCAGGTGGTGCGCAGCTACCGTATCGGCCTGGGCGACAACCCCTCCGGCCACAAGCTCTATGAGGGCGACAAGCGTACGCCCGAAGGTAAATATGTGTTGGATTGGCGCAACTCCAACAGCGATTTCTACAAATCCATCCACATCTCCTATCCCAATGCTGAAGACAGAGAACAGGCTTCGGCCTGGGGGCTCGATCCCGGCGGCAGCATCATGATTCATGGTTTGCCGAACGAGGCTGGTGATATGGCATTCGCTTTCCTGGGACTGGACTGGACCGATGGCTGCATCGCCGTCAGTAACGAGGAAATGGACGAAATCTGGCAATTGGTGGCCGATGGCACACCAATAAGAATCGTACCCTGACACTGATCCAATCCCCGCTTCATGCGTATGGCCTTTCTGCAATATTAAGTTGTTGTCATAACCTAGGAACTTTTACGTATCCTTAGTTAACATTTCTGTCCAGACTGATTTACACTGTTTGACGATGTCGTTGGCCAATCGCTAACGGCCCCGTTTTGACAGAATGTCTGCAGCAACGACTTCTGGAACGCAGGAAATAAAACGACCAATAAGGGGATATACAATGCGTAAACTGACGATCGCAGGGTTTGCACTGGCCACCGCACTGACCGCAGGTTGTGCGACAACTGACCAGGGCGCTCTCGACGAAGCGAATGCAACCGCTTCTTCCGCCGAGCAAACCGCTGATAATGCACTGAACACCGCTAACAGCGCTTCCAGCGCTGCACGCTCCGCTCAGCGCACCGCTGACGAAGCACTGGCTGCTGCCAAGGCTGCCCAGAAAGCTGCTAACGAAGCCAACGAGCGCGCCAAGCGTATGCTCGAGCGTGCCAGCCAGAAGTAAGGCTGTTACGTAGGGAAAAGGCCGGGATTCGTCTCGGCCTTTTTTGTGGGCATCAGATAGAACCCATCAGGATTCGTCGTTATCACTCTTCGGCTTCTGGGGTGAGGGCGTGTTGCTCATGAAGGCAGACATCATTTCCATCGGCAGCGGGAACACAATCGTGGAACTGTTGTTGGTGCTCATATCCGCCAGGGTTTGCATGTAACGCAGCTGCATCGCTCCGGAGTTGGCGGACATAACCTCGGCCGCTTCAACCAGCTTTTTCGAGGCCTGCAATTCGCCCTCCGCGTGAATCACCTTGGCACGCCGCTCACGTTCTGCCTCCGCCTGACGGGCAATCGCTCGAATCATTGACTCGTTCAGGTCCACGTGCTTGATTTCAACGTTGGCCACCTTGATGCCCCATTCCTCGGTCTGGGCGTCGATAATACTCTGGATATCCGAATTCAGCTTGTCCCGTTCGGACAGCATTTCGTCCAGATCATGCTTACCCAGTACCGAACGCAACGTCGTCTGAGCCAGCTGACTGGTGGCAGAGCCGAAATCCTCGACGCGTATAATCGCCCGCTCAGGGTCGACCACCCGGAAATACAGCACGGCATTGACCCGCACTGTCACGTTGTCTTTCGAGATGACGTCCTGGCTCGGCACGTCCAACGCAATGACACGCAAATCCACGCGGGTTATCTGTTGAATACCGGGGATTACGATGATCAGGCCTGGCCCTTTGACACCCTGAAAGCGCCCCAGGAAGAAAACCACGCCACGCTCGTATTCCGGCAGAATCTTGATGGCCGACCCAAGAATCAGCAAGAGCACCACCGTGGGTGCAATGTAGGGAATCAGGTCTGTGATGTTCATAAGGCCTCCTTCGTTGGCTTGATCGCCGGGTAACCTGTCAACACTCTCCAGTCCGGCTTCAGGGTTCCGCCTTGTCGGCTTCGACGTACACCGTCAAACCTTCCAACGCAGTCACCCTTAGCTTGTCACCGTTGCCTACCGGAGATTTACAGGCGGCATTCCAGCGTTCACCACTCATGCGCACATGCCCCCTGAAATACCCGTCGTCTTCCTGAAAGTCATCAAGTGCGGTCACTCTCTCGTGGACAATCTGTTCGCTTCCGCTGACCGGGTGTTTCCGGCGCAAGCCGATGAACTTGATGACGGTCCATAGGATAAAGCCGGCCGCGACCAGTGCCGTGCCACCGATGGTGGGCAGTGAAATCTCCTGATGGCTGCCGTCCATCAGTATGATGGAACCGGCCACAAACGCGACAATCCCCCCGATGCCCAGTATGCCGAAGCTGGGCATAAAGGCCTCGCCGACAATGAAGGCAAGCCCCAACAGAATCAGCGCCAGGCCCGCGTAATTGACGGATAGCACCTGGAAGGCAAACAGCGCGAGGATCAGGCAGATAGCGCCAATCACACCCGGGAATATGGCCCCGGGATTGGATAGTTCGAAGATGATGCCGTAGAAGCCGATGATCATCAGGAAGTAAGCAACATTCGGATTGGTGATCACCGATAGCAGTCGGGTTCGCCAGTCCGGGTCGGCTCGCGTCAATTCAATGTTCGCGGTGGCCAGCGTTTTCTCGCCATTGGCCATTTTCACGGTGCGCCCGTCGATCTGTTGCATCAGGCTGTCCATGTTGTCAGCCACCACATCAACCACGTTCTGCGCCAGCGCTTCTTCGGCACCCAGGTTGACGGCTTCGCGCACCGCCTGCTCCGCCCAGTCCGCGTTGCGGCCATGTCGCTCCGCCAGGCCACGGATGTAGCTGACAGCATCTTCCAGAACCTTGCGCTCCATGGCCGTGCCGCCTCGGCGTTTATCGGAGGCGTCATCCTGCGCCGATTCCTCGTTCCCGGCGCTTTCCTTTTCGTCGGGATTGGCGTCCCCGGTGTCTTCTGTAGGCTTCTGATCCTCGGAGCCGGGCAGCCCACCCATCTGGACAGGTGTGGCCGAGCCCAGATGGGTAGCCCCAGCCATTGCCGCCACGTGACTGCCATAAAGAATATAGGTACCGGCGCTGGCGGCACGCGCCCCTGCCGGCGACACCCAGGTCACCACGGGTACGTCTGAAGAAAGGATTTCCTTGATGATACCGCGCATGGATTCCATCAGACCGCCGGGGGTATCCATCCGGACAACAAGCAACTCGGCACCTTCGGACTCGGCGCGGCGAATGCCACGCACCAGGTAATCCATGGTGGCGGGGCCGATAGCACCGTCGACGGTCAACACAAGACCTGTCGGTGCGTCGTCCTGCTGGGCGATGACCGTATGGGACAGAGAGGCCAATGCCAGCACCAGGCCCAGCAGAAAAACGGCCAGCCACCAGTGCAGGCGGCCGGAGGGATTGGATTGGTTGGGTCGGTTAGCGATCATCACTCCTCCCCGGATCCGTTCAGCAGATCAGAGCCTTCGGTATCAGAACCAGAGGCGTTGCTTCTCACCTTTATTGCCATCTGGGGTACTTGGCATCGGCCCGGCAGAGTCATCCGCGACGCGGGTCAGACGTTCACCCACCATCCTCGGCAGGCCGTCCGCCTGGTCCACAGCCAGCTCAATGGCCATGCGTTTCACTTCCACACCGGGCATTTTCTGGCGGAAGTCTTCCACTTTTTGCTGCACCTGCTTCCACAATTGTTCACGGTCCTGCTGACTGTAGTCTTCTTCAGGGCGGTGTACCTCCAGCCAGACCTCATTACCTTTCAGGCCGATCTTTACGGGCTCATGGATAACCTGCACCGGCGTGCCCTTGCTGACTTCATAGACAAACCGCGATATATCCTCGTTGTACATGCGGAAACAGCCGTGGCTGACCTGCATGCCCACACCGAACAACTTGTTGGTGCCATGAATCAGGTAACCTTTCTCACTGAGCATCAGTGCATGGGACCCCAGAGGGTTGCCCGGCCCCGGTGGAATCATCCTCGGCAGGTACTCCCCCGCAGCTTCGTATTCGGCGCGGATGCTGGCGGGCGGATACCAGGCCGGCGACTCCAGTGGCATGGTCACTTCGGCGTTGGTCAGTGGCGATGGGTTGTCGTCGGTACCTACCCCCACTGGATAAACCTGCACCTTTCCATCAGTAAAGTAGTACAAACGGTATTCCGCCAGATTAATGATGATGCCCTCGCGCTTCACGTCCGGTAATACATAGTGCCGGGGCACGGTTATCCGGGTTCCATCACCGGGCAGCCAGGGATCAACACCGGGGTTCGCCTTAACGAGCTCCAGGTAACCAAGACTGTTCTGATTACCAATGGCCGCAAAGGTGTCCTCATAGCGGGTGGTCATCACTGACAGCTCCCCGGCCAGATCCCCTTCAATGGCAAACCGAGGGACACGGGGCTTATCGGGGGCTTCGTTTTCCGCTCCAGAGGTTTTCAGTTCCTGACCCGCGGCCTGTGCCTCGGTTTCGGCACCCATCGCGCTGGCCGACACCAGGGTCAGCAAGACCAAAAGAAAACCTGTCAACTGCGTTCGATACATAGCGTCTCAATCCGATATCCGATCTGCGGCGATAACATCGCGCATCAAGCCGACGTCAGGGCTGCCCACACTGTGGCAACAGCCAGAATTACAAATAGAAGGCTGGCTCCAATTCTGGCCGTAGCCAGTGGTAACCGCTCCATCAACCATTTACCAGCCATGATAACCGGTATATTAGCCAGCAGCATACCAACGGTGGTACCCATTATCACCCAGAAGGTTTCCGTATATCGTGCTGCCAGCACCACGGTTGCGATCTGGGTCTTGTCACCGATCTCCGCCAGGAAAAACATCACGGTTGTGGCCATGAAGGCCCCCATGCCCAGGAATGCTGAATCGCCATTGTCATCCTTGTCCGGAATCAACAACCAGAGCGCAATGGCCACAAAACTGATGGCCAGGATCCAGGGTAACCAGGCTTGCGGAATCCACTCCGCGATCCAGGCGCCTACCAGGGCTGACAACGCATGATTCAGCAGGGTGGCGACAAGTATGCCAAGAATGATGGGCGCACGCTTGGCATAACGGGCAACCAGAAAGAGAGAGAGTAGTTGGGTCTTGTCGCCGATCTCCGCAATGGCGACCGCAAACGTTGAAGCGAGAAAAGCGTCCATGAAAACTCCGGGGCGGACATTCAGACATGAGACAGCCCACCTTCCGCCCTGGGAGGTGAAACTGCCTCAGGTCTTGCCAATTTCACCGGTGTGCCGGTGAAACATGATAGCCACGGGGATTGAGCCCCAAGTATGTTGACTACCATCCGCCCCTGGAACCGGGTTCCGTTGTGGAGGCTACTCCCCTGAAGAGTGCGGAAATGTTAATCAATACCTCGCCGAATGGCAACTATACGCGCATCTTCCACACTGGAATGGCCGCCATCGCCACGAATACAGCCACCAGCCACCAGGCTGAATGAAAAGCCCCAATGGTGGGGATGCCGCCGCTGTGATCACCAAACTCAATGGTCAGGGCCACGATATTGACGCCAAAGGCCCCACCCAGCTGGCGGGTAAAGTTGATGGTGCTCGAACCGGCACCGAGTTGTTCCGGCGCCAGTGGATTCAGGGCACCCGTTGAGAGTGCTGGCAGCATAAAGCCGATACCGATTCGCCCCAATACGGTCCACAGGGCCAGCCAGCCGAAGGCGAGTTCAATGTCCGATACCGCAAACAACATGGCCGATATGGCGAACAGGACAATGCCGAATATCACCAGTTTACGGGCGCTCAGGCGGTCCGCCAGTCTCCCGGCCAATGGAAAGGTCATACCCAGCACGATGCCCGCTGGCAACATCAGCAAACCGGCTTCGGTGGCGGTGAATTCCAGGGCCGTCTGCACAAACAGAGGTACCAGATAGGTGGAGCCAAACAAGGCGAGCCCCAACGCCATGGCGCCCACGTTGGCGTAGACGAAGGCCGGATTGCGTAGAAGCTCTATGTTCACCAATGGGTGGCGGGCGCGTCGCTCACGAATCACAAACAGTACCAGGGCGATGACCGCAACAACGCCCTCGATCGCAATTCGTGCCTCCTGTCCCGCCAGCTCCTGCAGCCGGTTGAGGGTGTCCAGCGACAGACCGATGGCAATGCCCAATAGCACCAACCCAGGAAAGTCAAAACGGTAGGGAGCCGGGCGGGAAACCGGCAGCGGCAGAAAGCGCCATGCCATAAACACCCCGGCCAGGGTGACGGGCACCGGGGCGAACATCACATAGCGCCAATCCAACTGGTCCACCAGGAAGCCCCCGAGAACCGGACCCAGGGCTGGAGCGAGAATCACACCCATGCCGTAGATCCCCATGGCTTGCCCACGACGGTTGCGGGGGAAAATCCGGAATACCAGATACATACCCATGGGCTGCATCAGCCCCGCCATGGCACCCTGGCCAATGCGGGCGGCAATCAACTGTTCCGGGGAGGTGGCAAAACCACCAAGAAGCGAGATCACCGTGAACAGGAACATCGCCGTCGCCAGGGTCTTGCGCACTCCGAAGTGATCCAGAAGCCACGACGAGGCCAGCATGGTGGTGGTCATGGCAGCAATAAACCCGGTGGCCAGCCAGTGCACCTGGCCTTGCCGAATACCGAATTCCAGCATGATGTCGTGTAGGGCAACGTTGACCACGGTTGCGCTGAGCACCGTTGCCATGGTGCCCAGCATGACCGTGGCAACCGCCAGCCAACGCCAGCGCTCGCCGTAACGGGCCCTTAGCCCCTCAACCGTGTTATCACTCAGACCAAAACCCCTTCAGGCGGATATATCGACCGCACACCATTACCGTTGCCGCTCCGCATTCTCCAGGATCTTGTGGAACACCTTGACGGCACCTTCGATGTCCCGGTCGCTAATACCGTCCAGCATCTCTTCACGCAGACGGGCTGCTCGCTCGGTCAGGACGTTCATAAATTCGGTTCCGTCCTTAGTGAGGTGAAGACGGCGGGCACGACGGTCATTGGGGCAGGGGCGGCGCTCAATGAGGCCTTGCTGTTCAAGGCTGTCCAGCAATCGCACCAGAGTCGGATTCTCAATGGCCATCAGCCGGGCAAGCTCACGCTGGGTCAGCCCTTCGCCCCCTTGCTGCAGATAGACCATGGTGGTCCAACGAGCCTGGGTGACGCCCAGATCCTTAAGGCGTTCATCCAGCAATTTGCGCCAGCGACGGGTGACCCGGGCGACGGCAAAGGGAAACTGATCTCTCATGATCTGGAACTCCGGTAATGGGTATCGACTGCTGTACTACCTGTAACGAATACCACTGCCGCAACGGTGCAGTGACGAATGACGCTACCAATAGTAAGCTAACCATTACGATAAAAACAGATATGCAAGGTGAAACAAAATTGGGGAAAACCGAGAGACGCGGCCCGAGAAGCAAGAAGGACCGGCCTATCAACCGGTCTTGAGCAGGTCTTCGTGAAGCTCCTGAGCCGCTGGTGACTCGTGGAATCCCTCGTTACGGGGGTCCATTTCCGTCAGCACCGACGAGGTCTCAGGCATGGCAGGTATGAAGTGTTCCTGCTCCGCCACCGGCACGTCCTCCGTGTGGCTGATTCGATAACTGGTTATCACTGCCAACACCACCAGGAACCCGGCGTTACCGAAGAACAGTCCCCTGGGGCCCAGTATACCCACCAGCTCGGCCATGACGATGGGGCCAATAACACTACCCACGCCATAGCTCAGCAGCAGTGTCGCGCTGGCGGCCACGATACGATTGCTTTCCATTCGGTCGTTGGTAATCGCAACCGCGATTGGATACAGCGTTGCCGAGAGGCCCGTAAACAGGCCGACCAGCAGGGTCAGCAACCACGTCCGTTCAGCTCCAAAGATACCAACCAAAACCGCCGCGGTGCCCGCTGTTACCGCTACCCAGAACATGACGCGGCGGCGGTCAAACCGATCACACACCAGTCCCAACGGCCATGCCAGGATCATCGCTGCCACAATGGCACTGGCCATGAAGGTGGACACCCGGCTGACCTCCAGACCCACCAGGGTGGCGTAGACCGGGCCAAGCGCATAAAAAGAGCCGATCATGACGCCGCAAATCAGTGCGCCGGAAACCCCGGAGAACGACTCACGCGCCAGAGTGAAGAATGACAGTCGCTCGGACTGCTCGATCACCGGCGCATCCATACGGGTCAACGACAAAGGAATCAATGCCAGCGTCAGCAGGACAGCAGCGAGTGAAAACGGTATGAACGAGGACGGCTCACCGACGTTGATCAGCAACTGCCCGCCAGCGGCAGACAGGTAGAACACGATTTGATAAACCGCGAAAAGGGCGCCCCGGTTGGCGTTGGTCGCGCGACTGCTGAACCAGCTCTCAATCACCACCAGAACGCCAGCCACACTGAAGCCCGACAACGCGCGCAGAATGGCCCAGAACACCTCGGACACCGCCATGGGATAAAGCAGGGCGCACACCGCCGCCATGGCGGCAAAGACCGCAAATGCCCGGATATGCCCGACACGACCGATAATGAGATGCACGTAGAGCGTGCCCAGCACGAAACCAATGGAATAGCACACCAGGATCCAGCCGATAATGTCCGGCGAGACCGCTTCAATGCTCAGTCGCACACCCAAGAGGGTCATTAGAAAAGCGTTGCCACTGACCAGAAGGACAATACTGAGGATCAGGGCTGAAAGTGAGGTGACCATTCGGGTCATCAGTCAGGTTCCGGCGTAATTGAAACAGGTTGATACAGGAATGTAATGAAAGTAGCAGCAACGCCGGAACATTGCAGAGCGCAAATTAGAACAGGACGTAATCCACAAAACCACTACGCAGTTCCCGAAATTCCCAATACCGCTTGCAGCGCCGTGATAACTGGATTTAACATCATTTTACATTAAGGTGACGTAACACACGCTGGCGGCCTGAAGGGTTAACATGTCGGTAGTTTGATCGCTGCCTATTTGAACCCACGAGAGTCTCTCATCTCATGCAATCCACGCTAACCATGAGCGTCTGGTTATGAAAAAAACGGACTGGCCAATTCGGTGGGATCTGTTGCTTCGCTACCGGCTGATTGAAATCATCGCCCTCTGGGAAGGACGGCTCACGACCAATCATATCTGCCACAGTTTCGGCATCGGGCGGCAACAGGCTTCCAAGGATATCAACACCTATCTTCGGGAACTGGCACCGGACAATCTGGTTTATGATCGCCACCTTAAAGGCTATGTGCCATCATCCGGTTTCCGGCCGGTTGTCACCCGGGGACACGCCAGCGAATACCAGGACCTGCTGGCCCGCCAGGACAGCCTCAGTGACACGTTTGAGTCGCTTAATATCAGCTTACCTGACAACACCATCGTGCGCGGTCCGGAACGGGTCGTTAAGCCGGATGTCATGCGTGCCGTGGTTGCGGCAGCCCGCCATGGTCGTGTGATGAAGGCAGACTATGCTTCCCTCAGCCCGGCAGGCGTTTCCCAGCGCACTCTGGAACCCCACACCCTGGTGTGTGTCGGTCAGAACTGGCACCTCCGTGCCTGGTGCGACTCCAACCGGGAATTTCGGGACTTTGCCCTCAGCCGTTTCCGTGGCAAGCCCGAAACCACCCGGCAACGCAGTCGGCACACGATCCAGCATGACGATGACTGGAACCGTCAGGTCTCTCTGGTCATGATGCCTGATAGCCGCCTGAATAAGGCACAGCAGGACATCGTCGCTACCGACTACGGCATGAGTGACAACCGCCTTGAGCTCACCATACGCGCAGCCCTTGCACCTTACGTTCTGTCCCGGCTCGGCCTGGGTTCAGACAGCCAGCACCCGGACCCGATGGTCCAGCAGCTGGAACTGGCCAACGAGGAACAGCTGGGCATTGCCGAGTCGGCCCGCGAGCGGGCTATTAAAGCAGTGGCGGGGCTCTGCTAGACTGGGAGGGTGATCACAACCAACCCTATCATGCTCTGGCGCTTCGCCCTCACCCTACTCATAGGCCTGCCCGCTGTCGCGGTGGGCGATTGCGGTACCGGGGTTATCCCGGTTTCCCGCATTCAGGGCCCAGGCGATCATTCCCCGTTCGCCGGCCAGACCGTTTCCGTTGAAGGCATCATAACCATGGATGCACGCCAACAAGGCGGCTTCCGCGGTTTTTATCTGCAACAAGCCGATGGTGAAACGGACAACGATCCGAAAACCTCCGAGGCACTGTTTGTTTACACCCATCGCACCGACGGACAGCACGGGGATAGAGTCCATGTCTCAGGGCGGGTGAAAGAGTTCCATGGCCTGACCGAGCTCACCGATATTACCTCCATCACCCGTTGCGGGAATGGCCGTCTGCCAGAGCCTGTCTCCGTCACGCTGCCGTGGCAGGATGGCCAACCTCCGGAACACCTGGAAAACATGTGGATCAACGTCGCCGGTGAGCTGACGGTTATCAATCACTATAACCTGGCCCGTTACGGTGAACTGACCCTCGCGGCAGAGCCTCAGACGATGGCCACGGAAATCCAGGAACCAGGGCCGGGTGCTCAATCACGCCACAGGCAACAGACGATCAACCGACTGTTGCTTGATGACGGCCTGGGTGCGCGCAACCCGCGCCCGATTCCCTGGCCCGGGCCACCATTGTCCGCCGGTAACACGGTTCGTACCGGCGACAAGGTCAGTGGGTTAGCAGGCATACTGGATTTCCGGTTCGGCGCCTGGCGGCTGCAGCCGCAATCAACGCCGGCATTCAGTCCAGCCAATCCACGCCCACCAGCACCCGAGCGGCCAGAGTCGGCCACGCTCAGGGTGGTCACACTCAACCTTGGTAATTTTTTCAATGGTGATGGCCGCGGCGGTGGTTTTCCAGCAGCAAGGGGCGCCCAATCCGCCACCCAGTTTGAACAGCAGAAAGCACGCCTGGTTGCCGCACTGACAGCGCCGGACCCGGACATCCTCGCTGTCACAGAAATGGAGAACGATGGGTATGACGGCGACAGCGCCATTGCCGAGCTGGCCACAGCCTTGGGTTCACACTGGCGCTACGTGGAAACGAGCGACAACACTGGTAGTGATGCCATACGCACCGATCTGCTGTACCGCAGCGACCGGGTGCTCGTGGAAGGCTCTGCCAGCCGCCTGACAACGACACCGTTTGATCGCCGTGGCCGGCCACCCGTGGCCCAGGTATTCCGCCCCATAAACAGCGATCAAGCCCTGAGAGTGGTCGTTCCTCACCTGAAATCCAAAGCCTGCCGTGGCGCCAGCGGTCCGAACCGGAATCAGGACGACGGCCAGGGCTGCTACAGTCACAGCCGCGAACAGGCGACCCGGGCCATTATCCGCTGGACCAATATTCTGCCGAACCCGAACAGCCTGTCCGGCACCATGATCACCGGGGACTTGAACGCCTACGCTCGGGAAACACCGCTGCAACTGCTGGAAGCGGCAGGCTTTATCAACGCCGTTCGTCACATCCACGACTGCACCAATACTTCATGCAAGCACACCAGTTATAGCTATCAGGGCCGTAGCGGAACCCTGGACTACAGCCTGGTCTCAAACGGGCTCCTCCCACAGATTGTCGGTGCCCGCACCTGGTCGATAAATTCCGATGAACCCCGGGCGCTGGGCTACAAGGGGCCGGTTACCGTACCCACTGGCCAGCCCTGGCGCTCGTCGGACCACAACCCGGTCATCACCGACCTGTCACTCTGATTCCACCTTGCCCGCGAGCCGCAGCAACAGGGCAAACAGGCCAAAGCCCGGCGTGGGATAAGCGGTACACTGGCTCCAATCCAGTTGAAACGGAAACCGACCGTGAAAATACCCACTCCAAACTTATGGCCCGCCGCCCGCACCGGTCAGCGATGGCTGGTACAGGCAAAACGTCGTGAAACCGTGATCGACGGCCACCGCATGGTGTATCTGGAAAAAGGGACCCCGGCTGCAGACCGACCCACGGTGATACTGATGCACGGTTTTGCCGCCATGAAAGAGAACTGGGCGCTCTGGCTGCAGCGGTTGCCCGAGCACTGGCACATTCTGGTTCCGGACCTGCCAGGGCTTGGAGAAAGCGATTACCGCCCGGAAGCCGAGTACAGCTACGAGGCCCAGGCGTCAAGGCTGGAAGCCTGGGTTGATACCCTGGCCACCAACAACCTTCATCTGGTCGGCAGCTCCATGGGGGGGGCCATTGCCACTGTTCTTGCCCACAAAATGAAGCCCGCACCCGCTTCCTTGACGGTGCTAAACAGCGCCGGCATACCCGAACATACCAACGTGGACCTCAACGCACCGTTCGAATCCGACCGCGACGCCATCCTCATTCCCCAGGACTGGGCCGGTGTCTACCAGATGTTCAACAGCGTCGGCAGCGGCAAGCCCACGGCCATGGGCGTTGCCATGACAGGGCTCCTGGGGCCGGACTTATTGCAGCGAACCGCGTCCTTGCGCCATATTTTCAACGACATGCTCACTGACGCACTGGCACCGGCGCGCTACCTTGGCCCCGACACGCCTCCCCTTCAGGTTCAGTGGGGGGACCGGGACGTGATCACTCCCACACGCTGCGTGGACTGGTACCGAAAGGTCACACCCCACGCCGATATCCACATATTCCCTCGGGTGGGCCATCTTCCGATGCTGGAGAATCCCGGTCGTTCAGCCCGTGCACTGGCAGCCTTTATCGAACGCCACTAGCCGGGCGGCCGGGCCCGCTAATTGGCCTGTATATCCTGTTGACCCGTCAGCGGAGTCATGGGGTGGGAAGAACATTCCGTTCATAATCGTGGAAGAAGTTTCATCCCTGACATAACAACAACAGGAAACACGAGGAAATCCCATGCGCGCCTCAGTATCTACCACTCAGGATCTGGGCATGCCGGCCATTTACCTGCACTTGCTGGCGGAGTTGCTTAATACCATCGGCGTCGATGAAAAAGCGCTGCTCAAGCGTGTCGGTCTCGACCCAGTGCGTCTGCAATCAACCGATATAAGAGTCAGTCAGTCACAGGCCAGCGAATTCGTGACCCGCGCCATCATTGAAAGCGGCGAGCCCGGGCTCGGCATCATGCTGGCCCGGGAGCTTCGACTGCCACTGCACGGAGCTCTGGGCACCGCGGTCATGAGCAGCCGCACACTGGCAGAGGCTCTGGACCTGATGACGCGCTACCTGACTCTGCGTGCCCCACATCTGCAGGTCAGGCGCCTGCAGCACGATGGCCAGGCTATCTACGCCATCTCGTGTGGCATTGATCTGGGTCCATTGCAGGGCTTTATCATGGACGCCATGCTGTTCGGCTGCGCGTCCATGGGCGCGCAACTGACTGGCTCACCGGTCGCCGGCTCGTCGATTCAGCGACGCGGACCGGAATCGGCCTACTTCCATCGCTTTCGCCAGCAAATACCCATACCCGTGGTGTACGGCGCTGACGAAGATGCGATTGTCATTCCCGATTCGCAGCTGACATTGCCCATTCGCTTTTCTGACGATCAGTTGGCCGCCTCCTCGAAAGCCCAGTGTGAGGAGGCGCTGCGCCTTCTAACGGAAGATGCCGGTTTTGCCTGTCGGGTCAGGCGGGTGATTGAAACCAGCCACCCGTTCCCACCGAAACTGGCCAGAGTGGCCACAACGCTGTTTGTCTCGGAGCGCACCCTGAAACGACGTTTACAGGCGGAGGAAGCCAGTTTCCAGCACCTGGTGGATCAGGTGCGGCTGGAAAGAGCCGGTGAGTTGCTGCAACAAACCGCCATGAACCTTAGCCAGATTGCCGACGCCCTGGGCTATGCCGATGCCGCCAACTTTACCCGGGCGTTCAAGCGCTGGACCGGACAGAGTCCCAGCCAGTACCGAAACCAGGAATCACTGCCAACAACAACGTCGATCAAGAGAACATTAGCCCGTTCGATGGCCTGACACACTCAGTCGATGCCAATGATCTTGTGCATCTGCAGAGTCAACCGCCACTGAGGGTGGGTCAGGCAGTAATCCGTGGCTTTGCGGGTGTTACTTTGCTTGACGGGGTCAGGCTCACCCTCCGAGACGGTCGGCGACGCCATTGGCGAGAGAAAATAGTGGCTGGCCTGAATGTCGGTGAAGCGCTCCGGCATCGCCAGGGGTTGAGGGTACACCACTTTCAGCTCGTCACACTGGCGCAGCACCACCGGCGCGTTCGCCTTGGGGCTCACACACAACCAGTCAATACCGGCCGGTGCCGGCAGTGTGCCGTTGGTTTCCACGCCCACTTCAAAGCCGTCCCGGTGAAAGGCGTCCACCAGCTGATCATCCAGTTGCAGCAAGGGTTCACCGCCCGTACACACCACATAGGGCCGCCCAGGTGCATCCGGCCAAAGACGGCGAATATGCGCCGCCAGCGCTTCCGCGGTTTCAAACTGGCCGCCGTTCTGGCCATCGGTACCTACGAAGTCGGTATCGCAGAAACTGCATACGGCATTGGCTCGGTCCTTTTCACGACCGGTCCAGAGATTGCACTTGCTAAAGCGGCAAAACACCGCTGCCCGTCCGGCCTGGGCACCTTCACCCTGCAATGTATAAAACGCTTCCTTTACCCGATACATCAGGTTTCCACCTCATAAGGCAAGGGGTCTGAAACGCCGTTGGCGGCAAACGCCTCCAGACGTTCCACGCAGGAGCCACAAAGGCCACAGGCCCGGTCGCGGCCGTTGTAACAGGTCCACGTCTTGCTGTACTCAAGCCCCAGTTTCAGGCCCTCGGCAAGGATGGCACCCTTGTCCGAGCCCATGAAAGGCGCTTCAATTTTCACCGGCTCATAGTTGGCCACCTGACAGACGGCGTCCATTTTTTCCACAAACTCCGGTCGGCAGTCCGGATAAATCGCGTGATCGCCGCCATGGGCGCCGTACCACACGGCAATGGCACCGGCGGTAACCGCATAGCCGGTGGCCAGCGACAACAGGATCATGTTGCGATTGGGTACCACGGTGGCCTTCATGCTGTCTTCTTCGTAGTGCCCTTCGGGCACGTCCACTTCGTCCGTCAAGGCCGATCCGGCCATGACTTCACTGAGTGCACGAATATCGATCACCTTGTGCGGCACCGATAACTCCTCGCAGACCTGGCGGGCAACTTCCAGTTCGCGAACGTGCCGCTGGCCATAGTCAAACGACAGAGCATGAACCTTGTACCCTCGGGCACGGGCAAGGTGGAGCAGGGTGAACGAATCCATTCCCCCAGAGTAGATTACAACGACGGTTTCGGTCATCAGGTCATCCCGGTTTCAGACAGCCAGCAGGGCGTCACTGGATTGTTATAGGCTCGGAGTAACATCCGTGGACACATTGTAACAGTGGAATGCGACGATGGGTTCGCGTCTGCAGGAGCGTGCGGGTAAACTCTGATGACGGCACATCAACAAAAATCAGGCGGAATGAGAACCAGAACCAGCCCAGCCTTTATTGACTTCGAGGCCTCCAGCCTTGACCTGATCGCCAGCTATCCAATCGAGGTGGGCATATGCTTGCCCGACGGCACCTTGCACAGTTGGCTGATACGACCCCATGTGCTTTGGCAGGACTGGTCACAAAGTGCCGAGCAGGTTCACGGAATCACCCGGGGAACCCTGGAAGCAGAGGGTACACCCGTGTCGGAGGTTGCGGCGCACCTGAACGAGTTGCTCTCGGGGCAGGTGTTCTGTGATGCCTGGACGTTCGACAGCTTCTGGCTCCATCGCCTGTTCCGTGCCGCCAACACCCGCGCCGACTTTCAACTGGAATCCATTTCCATGTTGCTGGATGCCAACCAGGTAAGGCATTGGTCAGCATCGCGTCAGCAGGTTATCAAGCGTCTGGGGTTACCCGTGCACAGGGCGGCAAACGACGCGCTTATCCTCCACAGAACCTGGGAAGAGATCCAACTGTTCGCCGTGGATGACGAACCGCTTCACGGCCGCAGCCGGCAGGTCTGAGGTTTCCATCATGGAACTCTGCGCTGGCATGGAACTCAGCGCTGGGAGCTATTCACCTTGAGGGCAAGGACTTCGAGGCCGTCACGCAAGGTGTTCAGTGTCCAGTAGGTCACCAGCACCATCAGCGCCGCCCCAATGACGGTAAAAGACAAATCGTCACCCACCATCTGGCTGCGGGCGATGAACAGGTAAACGGCGAGCGCCAGGACAAGCAGCACTTCGACAATGGCATGTGACTGTAACCGGTTTTTTGCAGATCCGTTTTCTTCGGACATCTTACTGGGTTTCAACCTCTGATTTCTGACGATACATTGCATTGATTAGTGTGTAAATTATCGCCAAATATGGCCCGGGCGTCTGTACGAACTAGTGGCTACGAGGTTTCCACGATGCCGTCAGGAACACACTTTTCGGACGGCATCGAGTAGGAGGGGGAGTTACCTCCCCCGTCCTCTCACACCACCGGGCATACGGTTCCGTACCACGGCGGTTCATGATTGGCTCTGAAGCCGAACCATCGTATCCAGCAAGCTTACCAGAGACAGACGGTCAAACAC
>NZ_JBSXOB010000018.1:0-41196 GCF_056857915.1 Marinobacter sp. B-12
CTTTTAGAGCGTGTGGCACAGCCACTCGCTCCTGGAGGATCGTTCTAACAGTCGCGAAGCGTCTGTTGATCCGACTTCGGGGGCCCCGCGATCAGCGGGGATCCTTTACCGGCCGGAGGTCGGAAGCGCGAGGGATACGGAGGGCGTCAGTCCCGCCAACGGCGGGATGAGCGAATAGCGAACCCGGAGAAGCCCGCCCCGAAGGGCGCGTCTCTGAAGTTTCCGGCCGGAAATTCTCTGACTTTTTCTTAGAATCAAAGCTACACGGACCAGTAATATGTCCTCAGTCCGAGTTATTCGCTCTGTCTAGTGCAATAAACCCCTCTTTAACCAAGCTAAAGATGTCCAAATTTGCAAAGCTTGTGCGGCAATCAGGCATAGAAGATAAGAGGCTTACTACTTGCGCGTGGGTTTTTTCGACATGTGAACCGTCGACCAAGTTTTTCACTAAAACCGACACATCGATAATTCCTTTGTCATCCAACGATGACGCCGTGTTCGAAAATCTGCATAACCCTATCCTAATGTAGGCAGTGTCCTTTTGTGGGATTTTGTAAATCGTTTCACCTACTTCCGTCCCAAAACGCGAACCCCCTTTTGCGAAAACTAAAGCACCTATTGGTTCGCGATCATATTTCTCAAGGCCTGCGAAAGCTGGATGTGCGTTCGTGGGAAGGTTTCCCTCGTATACGCGCAACGTCGCTTCAAGACCCGTAAGGTCCATTGTATATTCATTATGATTTGATATTTCTACGTCTAGCCAGGCGGCTGAATCCGTCTTCCTGATGTCGGAAGTAATAATTGGCTCAATCCAGCCGCCTATTCCTTTTCCGGCCTATACCCATTTATAAGCGCTGTTATCAAGGTGAACAACTCGCCTTTTTGTTCTTGGGTGAGACTATCATCTTCTCTCATTGCCAAGAGTGGGCAAAGTGTCTGACGATAACGCCTATCAGCTGCGGCCTCTCGGTCAGACATCGGAACCTCTTGTTTGACTGTTCCTTTTACCGATGTGTTCGAACCTCCCTTAATATTTCCGCTTACGCCGCCCGAAGCATTCGCGTTGTCAGAGAGCGAACCCTCAGCTTGGAGCTCAGCCGTCAATTCCCGGCCAGAGTTCACAACTTGCTCATATGTGAGGTCACGAGCCTGACGCTGCCAGCTCTCCATTGGAAGACCTGGACAGTGCGTCGAAAAATCGAATGATGTAGTTTCAATAGTTTCATCGGGCGTAGTCTCAGTACTTTGGGAGACGCACCCAAACAAGGCAAAACACATGGATAGGAAAATCAGAAAACGGTGATTCATCGCTTTAATCCCTTAAAGGTTCATTGAACTCGGCCAATGATCGATCGCTACAGCGAACTCCCGCGCTGATCCATGCCAATCTTATGTAGAATTAAAGCCAATTTCCTAGAAACGTTCAAGAAATAGACAATACTGAAAATTGTTTCCGGCCGGAAACATATCGGCGGGTTAGGATCCAAACCAGTCCATGAAGGTTTTGTGAGTCTCACATTCAAGCGAAGGCTGAATCTCCACTGAGCCAAAGCCTCCATCAGGTGTAATCGCATATGCCGCCACTCGAAAGGCCTCCAGTCCGTTTGGGAGAATTGCAATCGTTTCAAACGACGATTGAGAGAGGACGGCACAACGTCCCGAGTAATTGGGTGGCAAGTAACTGGTAGCAGCGGTGCCGCCTATTTCATCAGCGACCTGGGCGATTACGGCGCCGCAGAATTCGGGGCATTCCACTTTCACGATTGACCCTCTCGAAAACCATAGCCCTGGCAATGGGCCTCTCGATTAATCATGCTTTTCTTCCCTCAAAGGTCGCTTAACATCCCTATTTGTTATTATATAATCATCGGAGAAAGTAGAACCTGGAGGGAAGGCCTTCTACGACGTGACGCCGCTGAGTTTCCGGCCGGAAACTTATATCTATTAGATCCGGAATCGATTCCGAAATCCGAGACCTATAAGAAAGATAAGCGCGATTGCAATCAAGCCCTGGGTTGCCATCAAGGCATACAGTACGGGTTCTGCATCCTCGAAAATATTCCGAAACCCGATGAGGCGCAAAACACCCGCAGCAGGAAGAAACGGGAAGGTCCATGCAAACGAGAACAACAACGGTGACTCGATGCTATCGAACACATAACGATAGATAAGGCCAAAACCCGCCCAAGTAAAAGTGAGCCAAAGCATCGGTAGAGCTATCGATTGCCCATAGTTGGAAGTGCATTCATAAATTAGGTCGAGCGTATCCGCGAGAAACCTGCCAACTCCTTTCCTTTGAAAACGGTTAAATCGCATTTCCTCGGCGTGACACGTCAACGCCAGGCCATGATCCTTGTTAGCCTCTGCCAGCTCTTTGATTCGCTGCAGTTTGGCGCCCCTGTTGGGCCTGCCGCTTTTGCTTGCTGGTCATCTGGGAGCCAAACTCCACATCTGTAAGACTGAGGTGTTTTTGAAATTCAGTACCCACTAGATTTGGAACAGGTCCAAACTTCAGTCCATTAATAAATAATGGGCCCTTAAAGGTGGATCCTCGAAAAGAGAGCTCGCTTGTAAACACCTCTCCGTCTTTTTGACTAAATTCCAGTATTCCAGGAAAGTGGGCCTGTTTGAATACCACCTCACCAGGGCCAAGATCACTGAAGTTTAGTTCTGTTATTGCGCGCTCAGGAAATCTGGTAAACGCAAAGATCATATGCCCGCTTACCATGCCGAGCCCATCGAAGCGCAGCCGCCTGACTTCTTCGAAATTGGCATCGGTGAAGCGCAAATAGTTCTTCGTCCCTTCATGATCCGGGAATCCGAGTCGCAGGCCATTCACGCATACGTTCCCGCTTCGCCATTCCGTCTTTGTGAAGTCGACCTGAGACAGATTTGAAGCGCCCGCGAAGTCCAGCAGCAGGTCGCCTACATTCAGAATGGCTTCACGGAATGAAATACTTGTGCCCGTCGACGCTTTGATTTGGAAGTGGAATTTTGGACCCTGCATCACACAGCAGCAGTCAGCTTGCCCAGGTTTCTTAAATGGCCCAAAGCTCAAACGCTTCTCGCCTAAGTCTTGAATCTGAATCTCGGCATTGTTGTAAAACCTCGCACCGTTAAACAGAACCTTGCCTTGGCCACTAAAGGAGCCCCCCTTGAACTTAAATACATCAAACGAGGATCCAGCAAAGGATAAGGTTCCGCTTCCAAAATGAGCGTCCTGGAACACGACAGCGCCTTGGAACGTCCCTGCAAACGTAATATCGCCATCGCCAAAGTCACACTCACCGAAATGCAGAGTCCTGGCGCCCCAGCCAATAAAAGGAAATTTCAAATCTCTTTGGCCAATGTCGCTCCGCAACTGCTCCCAATCCATCGCATCGAAGCAAATCTCAGCGCCATCTTTCGCTTCACGCTTAAGAGATTGGCTTGCTTCATCAGGGGTTCGACATTGCAAAATCGTCTGCAGGAGGGTTTGAAGCCTTTCGCCGCTGATACTTTCCATTTACTGTCCTTGTCCAAGTGGCGTGTATTTTAAGGTGAGTTTCCGGCCGGAAACTAAAAGGCCCGCGATCGCGCGAGCCTTCGTCTTTAGTCACCTTTAGCCTAGCAGGACCAATCCCTGCTGCATCCAATTTGTTTTCGGGCGGAAACTTTTACGGAAGCGGTGCTGCCAAAGCCAGCAATGCATCATTACCCAACCGCAAGTTCGAATGAAAGGCTGCTTGCGCTTGCGTCACAGAAATATCCATTTCGTCAGCGGCCTCCTGGGCATTTCGCACCCATCCTTTCAAGCGCCCGAATTCCACGTTCAACCGGCACATCAAACGCTGATTTACCTTCAGATGTAGCGTTCCCTTCTTGTGAGCCTTTGCCTCGAAAGCGACAGCTCTTTGCCCGGTCTTTCGGTCGGTAAAATGAAAAAGCACTTTCTGGCCGGCCTCCCATGCCCGCCGGCCCGCTGGCGCCTCATGCCTGGTCTCAAATCCCAGATTATTAGCAACGGTCATTAGATCGTTCAAAAGGTCTGCCACGGTAGAATCGAGGGTAGGGGACTGATCTCCAAAATACCCATAATCCAGCGCTTTCCAACACTCCAGGATAATCCGATGATCGAGTTTGTACCTTTCGATCTCGGGCGTGCGCCCGTAACGCCAGCCTTCCTCGGCAAACGTCTTGACGTTGGATTTATAATTTATGACATTGGCTTTCTTGGTCATTCGCTCCACGAGCTCAATCAGCTGGTCATCAAAGTATTGATTGCAGTTTTTAATGAGCCAGGCACAGAGCGCATGCACATTATCCGGCGTGAAATCGATGCTCATCGAGGCCTGTAATTTGTCCATAACCCTTTGCCTTGTCTTCGTAGCCAGCCGGGAGGTAACCGGCCGGAAATTCTCGAACAGCTCACGCCAATAAACGTGCTTCAGGCCCTCAATCTTGAGCTTCAGCCCTTTGGCCAAGGCTTCGGTGCTTACCCCGAGCTCCCCAAGCAACACCGGATCGAGGCCGCAGATCCGCTCATAATCCCCGACCAAATCCGATAGATCGTTTTGGTAAAAATCAGACAACGCCTGCACCAGACCGCGACTAGTGATTAACTCCCGGCCGGTACTGATACGCTTCTTGGCTCTGGCCTCAATGGTTGCCTTTGGATCAAGATTGGAACAATCCGCGACCGTAGATTGAGGAGCAAGGTGTTGCTCAAACCAAAGATCAAACGGATCCACCCGCAACTCGTTAGACCGATAGCTCCGGCCACGATTGTGGCTGTGTTTATCTAAGCGGATTCGGACCACATCAACGACAGTGCGCGCGCGACGGTCGGCATCGGGGGTATCAAAAGAAAACTGAGCCAAAACTTCGGTTTCGGCCTTTCGACTTTCAATGGCAGACTGCAGAGATTTATCGTTCTGCCAACGTACCGGAATGATCAGGTAGATAAGCTTTGCGTTAGCTTCGCGAACGATCTTTTCTGACCAGGCTCCAAAGTGAGAGTAGGGCGGGTTCGAAAAGATCACATCGCATCGCAGATCTAAAAGCACCTGGGCGAATAGGTCAGTTCCAACAGTGACAATGCTTCGGTCCTGGCGCTCAACCAACATCAGACTCTTTTCAATGGCATATCGATCGCCGTCAGTCAGACGCATTAGGGCGCGCCCGTCCCCAGCACCGACATCAAGCGCCGAAAAGATAGGGTATTTGTCGCTGAGCGGATCCGAAAGAATTGCCTGTATGTCCTTTCGGACAGCACTCAACATCTCATTGGTAGTGGGATAAAACTCGAAATCTTCGGAATGGTCTTTCAGTGCGGAAACAAGCGCAAGTGTACTCATGATGGGATTCTCCTAACTCGCCTCGACGCCGGCGAACGCGCTGCCAGCTAACTACTGGCTCCCTCAAATACTCACATTTCTACCGCATTTTGTCAATCTTTGGGTATATCTTTAGTATCGCCCATAACGTCCGCTGCTATCCTGAGTCAGAAGGGTGAACGCATAGAGAGCGGCGATATGATTTCCAGGGAAGAGATGGGGCAGATTGAGCGGAGTTGTAGGCCTTACAGGGTGAAGATCAACGCATGGTCTGCTTCTTTAAATTCAGAACCTCGCTACTACATAAACCTCTATAGCATGCCGGCAGGGGTAGGGCCCTGTCGAACGAAGCTCTGGTTTACGTACGATAACCCAAAAGTGCAGATCGATGACCGGTATTCGGCGCTTGATCATCGATTGAGCTCCCAGATCCAATATGTCCAGCAGGCGATCAATCGGTTTTTTGAAGAAAACAAACAATCGCTCTTGCAGAGAAAAAGAAGCAACCCGAACCCTTTCTAGTTTCCGGGGGATCCGTTTCCGCCCGGAAACATGAACCGTTTGGCATGATCAAAACGTGCTACTGGCAATAAACTCGACTCCAGGTACACTCTGGCTATCTCGTTGGGTCGAGATGAGGCAAGGATGCCCGTTCACCGCAGTATGGTCTCTCGGGTGCGTCACCTGCTCAGTGGTGAGCCTGGCCGGGGGCACCCGGCACCAACCTCCTTTTTTTGGGAGGGGCAGGGCAGGGCGGCTACCCTGATCTGTCCAGCCGGTCATTTTTGTTCCGAACCATCCGAACCATTGGCCGCCCCTTGTCCATTACGCCAATCACGCCTGTATCGATCGCCGCACCCACCATATATATTCCTGGTCCCAGCCTTTGATAAGGCTCCAGAATCATCCGCCGCCACGATGTTATATCCAGGAGCACAGCTGAAAACGATGGGAGTCTGCGGATGACATCCCGATCGGCAATGCCGAGCCATGATCTCACTTCAATCTCGTGGGCTGTGACCACACCAATTGGCTGGTGAGAGGCGTAAGCATTGAGGGTGGCAAAATAGGTGTTATGTCGTCGGCGGAATTCCACAATGTCACTCGCTGATAAACTGTATAAATATACAGCTTATCAGGAGGGCTTTCGAGATGGAAAAGCAGGACGAAACGAGGAGCCAAGAATCGTAGTAAGTGCTTACTATTACTTAACTCGCTGTCCTGGCATGCGGGAACTGGATCAGGCGGAGCAAGAATACTGAGAAGGGGCTCGACCTTCCACGACTTGTCCCGTCTTGTAATCCACCTTCTGCGTCTCTTCCAAGTCGGTTTCGTAACGCCACCCGGGACCGTCGTTCGTCATTAGATAAAAGCTCCTGAAACAGTCATATCCACCCTCGTTCACCAGGCTCCCGGCAGCCCTGCAACTGGCTTTATTCGCAGCCTCAGATAAGTAACAATTTACTGAAGTACCCCGAATTCTGCCCACCAAAGCCTTCGCCTGTAGCTCTTTCTCGAATCTATCCCCAGCAACACCCTGCACCTTTGCACGCTCAACCGTCCTGAGGTTGCCTTTCAGCTCCGACAACACAGGATGAGCCTCATGGATCTGGTCGATTTCCAGCTCGTTCGCCACTTCCCAGCCATTCTGGCCCATGATGAACTGAAGCTTGAC
This sequence comes from Marinobacter sp. B-12, assembly GCF_056857915.1. NCBI lineage: Bacteria > Pseudomonadati > Pseudomonadota > Gammaproteobacteria > Pseudomonadales > Marinobacteraceae > Marinobacter > Marinobacter sp. B-12. Next base: position 6,991 of record NZ_JBSXOB010000018.1, read on the forward strand.
CAACCTTCGCTCGTCATTACCGTCCAGGGCCTCTAAACCAACAAATGCGGTCGCCGGGTTAGCGGAACCGTTGGTATAGAGTGTCGTACCGAAGTCATTCAATACTGTGAGACGTTCATAATTCCGCCGGGTGTATCGTTTTGCCAGCAGCTTCAACGTGTCCAGACTTTGGTAGGTAGTATCTAACTTCCCCTGGATGACCTTGATATCGCCATATGTGGCGAAACCACTTCCTCGCAGCTCTGTCCCATGTTGTTCAGCGGTCAACACGATGGAGAAGGGTACTCCGAGTAGCTGAGAATCTCCGAACACGAGGTCCAGCTGATAGTTTCCCATAAGCGATTGGGTGTCAGGCACGCCTTGATCTTCAAGCTTTTGCTTCAAGCGCAGGTGCGGCACTAGGCCTGGCCCGTCCGATGGGACTTTGAACCCGTTGCCCGCCGGATTATCGTCAAACAATACGATTTCTGCAGAAAGATCAGCAAAAAAGTCTGAGCCCTGCCGCAACTCCAACGTACCTGATTTCAGAATGGCCTGTTCCACGGAGAATTGAACATCCCGAATTTTCCCAGATACGGGATCCTCAGTGCGCATGGTTGCCTGGGTTTTCTTTTCGTCGGGGGCTCGGTCAGACGCAGCCTGAGAAACCTGATCTGGCTCAGATTCACTAGTACATCCGAAGACTGCCAAAGCCACAAGGGCAATAATGATAGGTTTGAAGTTCTTCATTCAATTCCATCCTTAGACTTGATCAATTTTTGACTGCCGTTTTATCAGCAATAAAAACAGCTCTTTAGGTCCCATTTCCACCGATTTATCCACGAAAATGGCGAATAACTTTGCCCAGTAACAGCAAGGAAGCTGTTCGTGGAACCATAAGTTGGCCTGTTCGGCCACTTTTTGATCGTATAGGCGATCTCGGCTTCCGACGGACGTCGATCTCGTAGATTCTGACATCGAGTCATTTGATCAGAAGGATCGGGGCTCAGCGCCGGCATGGATGCCAGGCAAACGCGACACCTGCCCAGTGGTGTGACGCGCCAGGGAGAGGCCTGGCTCCTTGCCCCAGAGCCGTTTCACCATAACCTCAGATTATGCGCAGTGGGCTCACCCCTCGAACAGAAGCCAATAAGCGACCACATCTCTCTTTTAGGGCCATCGGAAAGCTTATCCTCAAGCTCCATAAGAAAGGCCGAGAATTCGTAAGCAGCGAAAAGCTAGTCTAGACTCGGTGCCAACCTAAAGCTTTCGATATTCATGTTCTTAATTTCTTCTGCGTTTCGTAAGTGGAGCAGTATGTGCTTACCTTTTAGGTCGGCACTGGTGGTGGCGTCCACATTCCAGGTGCTCAGCAGGTAGCCTACCTCAGCCCTCCTGGCCCGCTTGGTAAAGCAGCCATTGGACATTCCAAATTCTTTTTCGACGGCTAGCCGGTGATGGCTATCCAGCCTTGGGTGAGCTTCAATGATCAGGTCGACATTTTCTATCCAGTCCACATCGTCGTTAACCGTCTCACTCGGTTTGATATTCTCTTTATGAAAAAGCTTTGCGGTAATCACCCGGTTGAGAACAAAATCTGAAAACTTTGACCGCTTCCGATCGTAAGCGCGCGCATGCCAGCGTAGACCATTGTTCATCAGCGAATGCGGGCAAACAGTCCTAATGGATTCGCCATTAGACGTCGACACGTACGTGATCTCAACGGGTCGATTGGAAGAAATTGCTCTGGAGAAGGTGGCGGTGATGTCCAGATCCGGTTTTTCCAATGCAATGAGGTGTGCACACCGAAACTCTTCCTTGCTGTCCATAACGTCGCCAAAACCACTTGTCAGCGTGGATAGGCATTTGTCAGCAGAAAGCGGTAGTAAACACTTAAAGTTATTGGTCGTTACGTAGTGCTTTCGCCGGGGATCGTAGACGATGTTTTCCGGAGCCGCTTCAATGTAGGTTCCCAGATCACGGGTCGCAGCGGCTGAACCCACATCAAAGCGTGCCATGATGTCTTTGCGAGTGACCTTCCCGGTGAAATAGGCCAAAAACTCAATATGCGCCAGTCTCTCCAGCTGTTGGCCCGATACGCCCTCAAATCCCACGCTGTTCATAGCTTTCCCCTTACCCGTCGCTGTGAACGGATACTCCTCGTTCTTTTCGCTCCAATATAGGCTGACTCTCAAAAACATTCAAATCGTTTTGATCGACGCACACATAACGATTGACATCATCAAAATGATGCGTATTATGGAAGGGACACTAAAAAGCCCGAGCGACTAGGGATCGGTCGGGCTAATTAGTGTACCTGAACCGCCAAGGGCAGTAGGTACCAGCTTTAGACGGCGAGAATTCTACTGTCACAAGGCATCTTTGTAAACGACTAGTTCGAGAAGGAGAACAGTCATGGCAGTGAATCGCCCCTATGGTGATAATAAACGGATCGGCGCTGTCCGGAAGCGATCCCAAACTCAAATGAGTAACGGAAAATGGGTTAAACGTGACGCAGAAACGGGCCGGTTTATGGACGTGAAGTCCGATGACCGTCCTTTCAAGGGCGTTCGTAAGGAGGCGCGTTAAGATGTCAGCACGATACGAACTCTTCCGCAGTAACCAAAATGCTCACTATTACTTTCGCCTAAAGGCCGGTAATGGCGAGATCATTTTGCAGAGTGAAGGCTACCTCAACAAAGGCGGAGCGGAGAACGGGGTCGAGTCGGTCCGGCAGCACAGTGCAATGGAGCGTTGCTACGATCGAAAGACCTCTACCGCTGGCCAGCCTTACTTCGTGCTCAAAGCGTTGAACGGACAGACCATTGGCAAAAGCCAGATGTATTCGTCCACGTATGCCAGGGACACGGGTATCGAGTCGGTTAAGGCAAACGGGCCGAGGGCCCCTTTAGTTGATCTGACCTGATACCCAGCAGCGAGTAGTAATCAATACCGCCTTTCTTTATAAAGGCGGTATTGGGTCAATGTTTTCCTGCGTCAGCCAGAAAAACTCCACCTTTTCCAAAAATATGCGTTTCATCGAGCGTTAACTGCAGCCCATCTCTATTGACTCGGGTGCAGACATTTTAGTCCCGGCTAATTATTGGACGTTTCGGTCAGTTGTGTTTCAAACAGATTCAAAATTTCTTCCAATGAGGCTGTTTCAATCTGAGCCTTTATTTCCCCGGGCGGGTCGGTGGCGAGCAAAACTGATTTGAAAAAATTCTCCAAGAGGTCACGCAGATCTTGCGTCAGACTCTCATCTTGAACCTCTTTTGTAGGCCATATCAGCGGCCACAGCCAGACCCGAAGCCAAAACCAAAATCCGGCTTTCCAGCTCACACGGCGCACCATGGTGTCCAAGTTGGCCATTAGTTCGCTCATTGTGTTGTCATGAGATAACTCGATCTGCGTTTTCCCGAAACTGTTGACCTCAGACGCCTCCTCGCTATGGGGCATCGTGTCTATGAGCGAGGTCACGACGTTTGAGACATTTTCCGACATCTTGGGGAGAAGCTTCATGCCCCGAAGGCGGTGGGTTAACAGAGGGTTGATTCGCGAATACTCAAACAGCGCGGTTTCATAGCTATTGAGCAGCTTCTGATCGGCTCTGACCAACCCATCGACCATGGAAGCAAGGAGTGTTGCGATGTGCTCCCTGGGAATTTGGTTAGTCACCAGTTCCTTCAAGTTCGGACGCTCACCTAAAATACCATTAAGCTCTGATTGAAATTCGTCGACCATCTTATCGAGTTTAGGTTGCTCGATGAGCAATTGCTGACGGATTTCAAGCAAGTGAAAGAGCACCGTCCGAGCGCTTTCTTTGCGCTGCAAGCGTAATTTCATGAGGTACCCCAGCACCCCCAAGCCTGCAGTTACAAGAATTCCAACGTCAAACACCAACTCTTGCATTTTTACCTCAGGAGCCTCCCTGCCTACTGATTTGCCTGCCAGGCAATGACGTTCTCTCGTCCACCGAATTTTTCCCCGATAAAAGGCTAAGGATCAGTAACGCAAATGCCCTTTGTTTTGGCTCGCTCTCCAGAATCTCCATCGACAATTTTTCATGGTCAGTCATCGAATCAAGTACCAGGTCAGCCAGCCGCTTCGGGAACAACCCGTGCATCACCTGATCCGTTGAATGGCTGTTCACCTGTGCCATAACCGCTTCGTCTCGGCGCACCCGATCAGCAATCCCGTTCGCAAAATGCAGCTGGTCCTCATCGCTGACTTCGGCACCAAAGATGTCATTGAGTCTTTCGATGATCTCAGAAAGGCGTTTCTTCTCGGGATCGTGGGGCTTTCCGGTACCGACGTCTGTGATTGGATCAAGGCCGTCTGGGTCATCTTCCCCTTCCAATCGGAGTTCATGTTCTTTGCGTTTGGTAATCCGGTAGTGTGTCAGTGCCAATTCAGAGATATCGATCTCATCGTCATCCAGGGCTTCCTGCCGAAGTAGCGGCAGCAGATGCTTGGCGAAGACACACAATTGCTCGAGCTCCGGATCCTCGAAGAACACGATCTGGGATAGGAATTCGTAGGCGCGAACAAAGCTACCCAGGTTTTTCTTGAACAGATCCAGCTGATCCAGGCCTTCACCAATTGCCTTCAGGGTGGCATCGGCCTGTTTCAGGCCAATGGTATTGCCATCGGTTTCGGCCTGCTTACGGGCAGCCCGAGTCTGTGATCGCTCGTCTCGAAGTAGTTGGTACCGCTTGTTGAAGCGCTCGCGGGCCGGTTGACAGTAGTAACTGAGTTTGGATGACTGAGCCTTTGGGTCAAAGAACGCCTGCGCGAAAGCCTCTACCTCATCCCAGTGATAGATTTGTTCGGCGTCCAGAGCTTCCTGAAGGTCGTAAACCACTTGGGCATCAGAGACACCTGATAGCTCTGCTTTGTTGTAGTAGGGCAAGAAGGCATCGAGGATCTCCTGAGCATCGTTCACAAAGTCCAGGATGAACGTTTCCTTGCCCGGGAATCGACGGTTCAGGCGCGAGAGCGTCTGCACGCACTCCACGCCCTTGAGTTTCTTGTCCACATACATGGCGCAAAGCTTGGGTTGGTCGAACCCGGTCTGATACTTGTTGGCCACCAACATCACGTTGTACTCGTCCGTGTCGAACGCTTCTGCATGGTCCCGGCCATTCAAGCCCGGGTTCAAAAATCTGCTTGTCTCTGTCACTTCTTCAGGGATTACGTCATCCTGTGGCAAGCTGCCGGAGAACGCGACGAGCGGGTGAACATCCTGATACCCCTGATGCTTGATGTATTGCTGCATGGCCAGCTGGTATCGAACGGCTTCCTGTCGACTGCTGGTGACCACCATCGCCTTGGCGTGGCCATCCAGCAGGTGTCGGACGTTTTCCCGGAAGTGCTCAACGATAATTTCGACCTTCTGGCTGATGTTGTACGGATGCAGACGAACCCACTTGGCCAAGGTGGTTCGGGCCTTCTTGGAGTCTACTTCCTCGTCTTCGCCGTCAGGGTGAGCAAGCTTCCACGCCACCGCATAGGTGGTGTAACGCTTGAGAACATCCAGGATAAAGCACTCTTCAATGGCTTGGCGCATCGAGTAAACATGGAAAGGTTCAGGCTTATTGGACTCACTCCGGGGTTGGGAAGGGTCTGGTTCCCGGCCAAACAGCTCCAGAGTCTTGGCCTTAGGCGTCGCAGTAAAGGCGTAATAACTGATCTGTTCGCTTGGTTTGCGGGCCGACACAGCCGCATCCAGCAACTCTTCGGCGCTGATTTCCTCTCCTTCCGGGAGATCGCCGCCAAGAATTGCCTTGAGCTTGGTCGCTGATGATCCTGTCTGGGAAGAATGGGCTTCATCCGCAATCACCGCATACCGGCCTGATGCCAGTTTGGGGTATTTTTCCAAGGCATCGAATAGTGCCGGGAACGTCTGAATGGTCACGATAATGATTCGGGTTTGTTCGGCCAGAGCTTCGGCCAGCTGCTCCGATTTGCTCTGATTGCCCAGGTCACGATTGATAGGCCGAACCACGCCCTGGGCATGCTCAAACTGGTAGATGGTGCTTTGTAGCTGGCTATCGAGGACCGTTCGGTCGGTGACCACGATGATGGAACTAAATAGCTTATTGCCATCGGCATCGTAGAGCTGGGCCAACTGATGGGCCGCCCAGGCTATGGAATTGGATTTGCCAGAGCCCGCACTATGCTGAATGAGGTAGCGCTTGCCGGCACCCTCTTGCCGGGTGGCCTGAATTAGCTGGTTAACGACATCCCACTGGTGATATCGGGGGAAGATCAGGGCTTCCTTGGTCTTCCGGTTTCCGTAGAAATCTTCCTCAGTTTTATTTTCCAAGTGCAAGAACCGACCAATTACCTTGAGCCAGGCGTCTTTCTGGAGCAACTGTTCCCACAGGTAAGCCGTGGCGTAGCTGAATTCGTCCTCGGCCCGGGGATTCCCCGCACCGCCGTCTGAGGTGCCCCGGTTAAATGGAAGAAAGAAAGTCTCCTTGCCATTCAACTTAGTAGTCATGGCCACCTCATCCTGGCTGACTGCAAAATGCACCAAGGCCCCGCGCTTGAAGATGAGCAACGGCTCCGGCTTTCTGGTCACCGGGTCTTTGATCGGGCGATCCTTTTTGTACTGGCGCTTGGCGTGCTCGACCGTTTGTTTGAATTCGCTCTTGAGCTCCAGCGTCGCGGTCGGAATCCCGTTAACGAAAAGCACCAGATCCAGCCGGGGGTTGTAGTCACCGGTGCGCGCATGGGGCGAGTAGGAGACCTCTTCGACCACGCGCAACCGATTGGCACTGTATCTACGCTCCGTGTCAGGATTCATGCCGTGATCGGGTTTAAAGCCACAAAGATCAACCTTCACACCTGGTACTTTGAAGCCGTGCCGCAGTACATCGAGAGTGCCCTTCTTTTCAAGCTCCCGGACAGTTTTCTGAATGAGCATCTTTTCCGGATTCTGAGGATTGCCTTTGCAGAACTTTTCCCACCGGTCCGGCCAGGCCTGCTGGAAGTAACCGATCAGGTCTTCCGGATACAAGGCATTCGCCTTGTCGTACTCTGATGCCTTGCCGACCAGCCAGCCCTGATCACTCAGGGCAGCGATGATGTCATTCTGGAAAGCTCTCTCGCGGCTGTCAGCCATGACCTACTGCTCCCTTGGTTCGTTAATTCGATACTGCAGAGTAATGACTTCGGTCATGCCGTAGCCTCCATGCCTACCGTCCGCACCTCCTCATCAAAGGCGCTTTTATCGGTCGGTGGTTGCCAGTTGCGGACATCGATTTTTCCGGTTACCGCTGCGGAGATCAGTGCTGAACGGCGTTCTTTGAGAAGAAGAATCGTTTTCTCTGCAGCATCTAATCCGGCTCGGAGGGTTTCCTTTTTACGAAACGCCCACGCCACCAGTTGTTTTTGCTCTTCTATCGGCGGAAATGCTGCTGTAAGAGAACGCACGTCGTCCATGCCGATGGTCTTTATAGTCGCACCGAAGGTATAACGCTCAAACTCACGTTCCATTGCGTAGAAGATGAGGAGCAAGTACTCGGGAACCAGCTTCTCTTCTGCGCACAACCATGCGATCAAATGCTGAGACACGGCCATAGGTTTAGTCGTGATGGCACTAAGTCCTATTGACGCGTCCCGAGTAAAGACGACAGCTTCTTCGGGCAGTAGGCGAGCAGAAGAATTCGCAATACCTAGATCATTAACTTTGGTAGAGGTATCCGCAATGTAATCAGCTTTTTTAAGCTGCTTTGAGTCATTCAGGGATACCCAGGGGATATCACAGTCGACCCAGTATTCTTCTTTTTTCTTGTCTGGTGTATGGCCGCTCTCAATCCTGGCGAAGTTCTTAATTCGCGCAACGATCCAATGCTCTGGTACCTCACCAAGCCACTCAACCCCAGACTCCTTCATCAGCACATCAGGATCGAGCCCCTTGGTCACCGCATGGGAAATCACCGCCTGGCGCTTTTCCTGAAGCAATTCTATCAGGCGCTCCTGCTCGCGGATCAGGGCGTCGATTTTGGCGGTTTCATGGTCTAGGAAGCGGGCGATTTGGGTTTGCTCTTCAACCGGGGGACAGTAAAACCTCGCGCTTCCGATAAGCTCTTGGTTCAGCAGCTTTGCTCCATAGATATTTTCTCGCCCGTAATGAGGAATTATCTCAGGTGCAGCGTACTTCCAGAATTCCAGAGAGATCCCGCTCGTTGGCCGAAAAGCCGCTATCGCTTCATTCGTATAGGAATCTATTTTGAGAAAAGCGACTTTTCCAACAGACAGCTTGAAAGAGAACAACATACTGCCCGCAGGTACAATTTCCGCCTTCTTAGCGTCGATTGCCGCATCAGTAATTTTTGACTGAGTATCTTCAATGTGCCCCCGAGTCATATCTGCAATGGTTACCCACGGATGTTCTCCATCATAAAATTCATCTTTTCCTGAAGGAGGTGTCCATCCAACGACGTAAGGAAGATCCCAAGCTATTTTCTTGTGTTCCCAATGATCTGGAACTTCGTCTAACCATTCGAGATTAGATTTTCTGTAAGAGTCGTAAGCCTTTAGACTCATGCCGACAACTCCTCGATCATCTGCTTGATCCGGTCGGTGCATTGCTTCAGGTCGGCGTCGATTTCATGCAGTGGACGTGGTGGCGCAAACTCATAAAAGTGTCGGTTAAACGGGATCTCGAAACCAACAATGCCCACTTCCCCGTCTTTCTCGTCCCGCTTGGATTCGTCGATCCAGGCATCCGGTACGTGTGATTTTACTTCCCGCTCAAAGTAGTAATACACGGACTCTGCTAGGGGCACGTTCTCAGAGTCCCGCAGGCCAGTGTCGGCCTCTGGATTGCCCTTGCTGTCTGTGCAGATATCCGCTTCTGGATCGCGCTCACTCAGGGCATTGAGCAGGGCTTTCAGTTGAGGTGCACTTAGATACACCTGATGGTCGGTGAGAGAGTCTTTCAGGGCTTTCTGGAACTGCTTTCGATTCCGATAAACAGTCTCGGCATCCAGGGCACAACAAGCTGCGAGGATCTTGTCTTGATCCTCCTGATCCATTTTCTGGATGGCTTTTTCGTCCGCAATCCGCTCAATGCGGTCTTTTGAGGTTTGGAAGTTCAGCTTCAGCGGACGCTCAACGGTGATGCGTCGGTAACCGAAAGCTTCGATGGGGAAGATTTTACTCTTCTTGGTTTCTTGGAAATCCCCATACATCCGCACGATCGCGTCCTGGTCCGACTCGCTGACAAACTGGCGCTTACTGCCAAGGGACTTACGCATCTTGGTCGCCCGGTCGGTGGCATCGATAAACTGGACCTTGCCTTTGCGTTCAGCGGGCTTATTGTTGGAAAGCACCCAAACATAGGTGGAGATACCGGTGTTGTAGAACATATCCGTGGGCAGGGCCACGATGGCTTCGACCATATCGTTCTGCAGCAGATAGCGCCGGATTTCGGATTCGCCACTGCCGGCACCGCCCGTAAATAGCGGGCTACCATTGAGAATGATGCCGATCCGAGAGCCACCTTCACGGGCATCCCGCATCTTGCTGACCAGATGCATCAGGAACAGCAGGGAGCCATCGGACACACGGGGAAGCCCAGGCCCAAAGCGGCCATCGAAACCACGATGTTTGTGCTCATCAGTGACCTGCTTCTGAACCTTTTTCCAGTCCACACCAAACGGCGGGTTACTGAGCATCAGGTCAAACTTATTGGCAGCCAACTGATCATCCGACAGCGTGTTGCCTAGCTTGATGTTGCTGACTTCCTGCCCTTTGATCAGCATGTCGGCCTTACAGATGGCGTAGGACTCCGGGTTCAATTCCTGACCGTGAAGCGAGACCGTGACACTCTCGCTGATCTGTTGAATGTACTCATCGCCTTCGGACAAAAACCCGCCCGTTCCAGCTGTAGGGTCGTAGATGGTCACAATGCTGTTGGGCGTTAGCCGACTCTCCTGTCCGGTCAGGACAAGGGAGGTGGTCAGATGCACAATGTCACGGGGCGTGAAGTGTTCCCCGGCCGTTTCGTTGGAGCTCTCCGCGAACTTCCGGATCAACTCCTCAAAGATGATCCCCATACCGAAGTTGCTTATGGTTGCGGGACTCAGGTCAATGCTGGCAAACCGCTGCACCACCTGGTAGAGCATATTGTTGGCGCTTAGCTGTTGTACGAAGTCTTCGAAATGGAAGTGCTCGAAAATCTCCCGGGCATCTTGGCTGAACGACTGAACATAGCTCATCAGGTCATCTGCCGTCTGATTGTCAGAAAGGGTTGCCAGACTCAGAGGCGAGGCATTAAAGAACTTTTGGTCAGCCGCCCTGAGCAACAGCTTTTCTCGAACGGCATCAGGTTTGGTTTGGTGCTCCTGAGCTGCTGCAAGAACCTTAGCTTTGGTTGGCTCGAGCACACATTCCAAGCGGCGCAACAGGGTAAACGGCAAGATCACACGCCCGTATTGGCTTTGCTTAAAATCGCCTCGCAGGAGATCTGCAACCGACCAGATAAAAGCAGCGGTTTGGGAGTGATTGGTCTTATCGTCAGTCATCCGTTGAGCTCCATTACAGCATGTTGTCAGGCAGCCTCTAACTCAGGCTGCCAGCCCTATTCTTTTCAATGATGCGTTCAATGTTGTTCGAGTCACGCCAAAGTGAGCCGCAACTTCTGTTTTCGTGATTTGAGGATCTGATAACATGGCAGCCGCTTTGCGGATGTCAGAGTCGGACATTGCGGGTTTTCGGCCTCCTTTCCGCCCTCTTGCTCTGGCCGCCTGGAGTCCTGCCTTCGTTCGTTCCCGAATTAGGTCATGTTCGAACTCAGCCAAAGCACCAAAGATGTGGAACACCAAACGGCCACCGGAGCTGGTGGTGTCGATCGATTCTGTTAATGATTTAAAGCCAACCTCTCGCTCATTTAGATCCTGAACAATTTCTACTAAGTCCTTCAGTGAGCGGGCTAATCGATCCAGCTTCCAAACAATCAGAATATCGCCCTTCCGAAGCATACGGAGGCACTGCGACAGTTCAGGTCGCTCCCGAAGTGTACCTGTAAACTTTTCTTGGAAGATCTGTTCGCACCCGGCTTTTTCCAGAGCATCCACTTGGAATTGGGGATTCTGATCCTGTGTACTGACACGCGCATAACCTATGACCATCAAACGCACCTTTTCTAATCATAGTTTTTTGTACGTGATTTTTGGACATAAAACAATGAGAAATTGGTGGTTTTTAGTCAGTAGGCTGATCGTCTAGAAAACGACCGTTTTCGGACAAAAGCATAGCTCAGCAAAGGATTTGACCTTCGACAAGGATGCAGGGGAGACTGAAACACGCCAGTGACCACGAAACAACAGACGTCCAAGCCGGGTTTTAAACAAAAGCGGACATTCAGAAACGACCGAATTGAACAATAAAGCGGACCTTTTCTTCGGCCGCGTGACCTGGTTGCCTTCCCCCCCACGAGTCACCGAAAGACCCTCCGACATTGGAATGTTTGGCAAAACACAACCGTGCGGAGAACCCTAATCCGCGGTGCAACTAAAACAGGGATGTTTACATAAGCTCCGAATGTTCCTGACATTCGTTCCGAAAACTGTCAGTTGGAACTCTCTCAGCACCCACCGGCTGATTTGATTTTTCAGTCAGTTTTCGACTCCGGCCCCGTTTTAGGTTTGCCCTGAAGCGAAACACCCGGCTATTTGCGCATTCGGGAAACTAGGTCGAGACAACTCGCTGCAAGGATCGCCTGCGCGCGGTTCTGAACATTTAGCTTACGTAAAACAGCCGAAACATGAGCCTTCACGGTCGTTTCGGCCAGGTGTAAGTTGTACGCAATCTGTTTGTTGGACTCTCCAAGTGTTATTCTCTCTAAAACTATCAACTGGCGCTTTGTTAAAGATTGAAACTGGCTGCGATCTATCTCTGCTTCTGATCCGGCCCGGCCAGCAGCAAGACCATTACCACTTTCGAATTCGTCAGAGCCTGCACAAATGCAAATCTTGCCATCCAAAACCTGTCGAATAGCGTCGACAATTTCATTTTTTGATGCATTTTTCGCTACGACTCCCATGGCCCCCCGGCCAATCGCCTGAGAAGTGATATACCTATTTACTCTAACCGACATAACTATGATGGGTAGCGAAGGTGCGATCTCATTTAAGCTAGCGAGACCGCCAAGCCCCTGCATTTCCGGCATGTCGAGATCGAAGAAGATGAGACCAAGGCTGCCATGCTCACTCACGATTTCCATGGCATCTTTCAAGCTGGATACCTCGAAGACATGTTCACAAAGATGATTTACTAAAATAATGTCGCGTATGGCGTCGCGAAAAAGCGGCTGATGATCAGCAATCATGACCTTGGGCAATCGCGCCATTTCAACTTCGTCCTGCCCAATGTCAGGAACTGGAAGCGAGTGCAGCGTAGCTTGGCTCTTTGCCAAGCTTCTGAAGTTATTGGCTTCTTTTAGCATTTGTTATTCCTCGCCAAACTGTACATACATTGACCGGTGCTCCGCCCGCACTCCTCGCCGCATGGATTGACTATTTCGAGCGGCATCGCGCAAGGAGCCTTAAAGCAGACCTGCGTCATTCTCTTCATCCCCATATCGGTGAAGCTTTGTGGCTCACCTGTGAGGAAGGTGTTATTCGACTCTCGGAAATTGAATGGTTGACCTATCTAGGCTAAACCCCTGCTTCTCAGAGCTGGGGTTTAGCATTCGTCCTAGAGGGCAATGACAACCGACTTTGTTTCAAGATATGAATCGAGTGACTGTTTACCCATATCACGTCCAACCCCGGAGAGTTTATAGCCCCCGAATGGGATGTTTGCATCAAGCATGTTGTGCCCGTTTACCCACACAGTGCCTGCCTTTAATTTCGGGATTAAGCGTTGCACTTGAGAAAGATTGTTTGACCAGATACTCGCTGCCAGGCCATAGCGACTATCATTGGCCCGGTCTACGACATCCTCGATATCATCAAACGGGATGACCACCAGAACGGGACCAAAGATCTCGTCTTTGGCTATGACCATAGAGTCGTCTTCGGTCGCAAATATGGTGGGCTTGACGTAATAACCTTTGCGGTCAGCACGTTCGCCACCGGTAACCAGGCGGGCACCTTCCTGGCGGCCCGTCTCAATGTAGCGACAGACCCGGTCTAGCTGAACCCTGGACACGAGTGGTCCCATTTGCGCAGCTGGATCCAGGCCAGGCCCCAGGGGGATTGCCTCTGCTAACTCGGCGAGCCGATCCAGGACCTTGTCAGAAATGCTTCGGTGAACGTAAAGTCGCGAGCCTGCACTGCAGGTTTGTCCATGGTTGAAAAAGATTGCTGCCGCTGCCCCTTGCGCAGCCTTCTCCGGATCACAGTCAGCCAGGACAATCATTGGAGACTTGCCCCCCAGCTCTAAGGTAACTCGCGCCATATTATCCATCGCAGCACGGCCTATGATCTGACCCACCTCAGTGGATCCCGTAAAACTAATCTTGTTGATGTCAGGATGAGTTATCAGTGCCGACCCAGTGCTCTGGCCCTCGCCAGTAATGATATTGACAACCCCGTCAGGAAAATTTGCCTCTCCGATCAGCTCGCCCAGATAGAGGGCAGAAAGGGAAGTTTGTTCCGCAGGCTTCAACACAACCGTGCAACCCGCTGCAAGTGCCGGAGCCAGCTTCCAGCAGGCCATCAGAAAAGGAAAGTTCCACGGTATGATTGCGGCAACAACACCGACGGGTTCGCGTCGGGTATATGCAGAAAAGTCAGAGTCAGCCGGGGCAAAGGGCATGGACACATCAAGAGTCGAGCCCTCAATTTTTGTTGCCCACCCGGCCATGTAGCGAAAGAATTCCAGACCCAGGCTTATGTCAACAGCTTCGGCAATAGCAGCAGACTTGCCGTTGTCGATAGCTTCCAGCTCAGCAATGATTCTGGCATCTCGCTCAATCAGATCTGCAAGTTTGAGAAGCATGTTCTGACGGGCGGAGGGTCTCATTCGGCCCCAGTCATCACCATTGAACGCACTTTTTGCACAGCTAACGGCTTTGTTAACGTCATCAGGATGTGCAAGGGGTATGCTTCCTATAACCGTTTCTTCAGCTGGGTTTTCTACCTCTATACGTTTGTTTTCCAGAGCATCAACCCATTGTCCGCCTATCAGCATACGGTGATTTTGACGAGCCAGGAACGCCCGGGTTTTATTCTCTAAATCATGTGGATGTTTTGTGAACGTATTCATTGGTTTCCCTCAAATCACTGACTTTTCGGACGGATAGCATCTGCAGTACCCTGAATAAACGCTTTTATTTTCTCGACATCTATCTCATTCAGCGTTTCGGTAAAATCAGGCATGCCACGGGAAACGAATGGACCGTGAAACAGGAAGGCGTCCAGGTTTTCAATAACTGATTTCTTTGAGTAGCCCAGGTTTGGAATATTACCGCCCTTGTCTACACCAGGAACACCATGACAGAACACGCAATTACTGACGTAGAGAGCCGTGCCTTCTCCAATAAAGTCGGGATTATAGTCAACGCCGGAAACCAGTGAGTTCAGCTGATACTTGGTGAACTCAGGCATCTCGGCATCACCGTTCAGGACAAACGTATAAACAGTACCGGCGGTCTTGAGGTCGGAGGCTCTCTGGGATTGTCCAAAAACTCCGCCCCAGCCCGCGGCAATAGAAACATACTGAGTGCCGTCTATTTCATAAGTGATGGGCGCTGCAATGACGCCGGTACCCATTGGGGATTCCCATAGGGGGTCACCCGTTCGCGCGTTGAATGCCATAAAGCGAGCGTCTGCGGTTCCCTGAAATACCAGATTACCGGCCGTTGTCAGGGTTCCGCCGTTCCAGGGAGAGACATGTTCGTAACGCCATGCTTCCTGCTGCGTAACGGGATCCCAGGCTGTAAGTCGTCCGAACGGCTTGCTTGATGGTGCCGCCACGTTGAATTTGAAAGCGGTGTTCCAGCCTACGCCACTCATGGGTTGTCCTGGCTCATTGCTTTCTATGCTTTCCCAGGACGGGTCCTCAACCATTGTGATAGGGATGTGCTGAGTGGGGAAGTAAGCCAGGCCGGTTTGGTGGTTAAAAGACATTGAGTGCCAATTATGTCCCCCGAAAGGCCCCGGGATAATATCGAAGGGTTCGTCCATGGATCGTGCTTCAGGAACTTCTATTGGACGACCGTTGCTGTCGTATCCCGTGGCCCAGTTAACATCGACATAATTATCGGCCGATATGAATTCACCGTTTGTCCGGTCGAGAACAAAGAAGAAGCCGTTTTTGGGAGCTTGCATGATAACTTTGCGACGCTCTCCATCAATCATGAGCTCGCTGAGAATCAGGTCTTGCGTCGACGTGTAGTCCCAGTTATCCCCGGGCGTGGCTTGGTAATGCCACACGTACTCACCAGTGTCTGCATTGAGAGCAACGATTGAGGATAGATAGAGGTTATCCCCACCATTCGGGCTACGCTTCTTGTGTGACCATGGAGAGCCGTTGCCTGTGCCGATATACAAGAGATTCAGGTCCGGATCAAAAACGATGGAGTCCCATACAGTGCCACCTCCACCGGCCTCCCAGTATTTACCACTTGGGTCCCAGGTTTTTGCAGCCCGAGCCATGGCTTCGTTTTCAAACGGTTCGTTCGGATTTCCCGGCACGGTATACCAACGCCATTTCTGCGCCCCGGTTTTGGCGTCGTAAGCTGTGATGTAGCCCCTGACTCCAAATTCGGCCCCACCATTGCCTATGATCACGTTGCCGTTAACAACCCGAGGTGCACCGGTAATCGTGTAGCTCATGTCGTTGTCGGGCAGAGTATTCATTTCCCAGACTTTTTCGCCGGTTTTTGCATCAAGGGCGATCAATCGACCATCATAGGATGCAACGTAGACATTTCCGTAGTGCACTGCCACACCGCGGTTTACAACATCACAACAACCCCTTGAGCCTGCCTCACCAGGCACTTCAGGGTCGTAGGTCCAGAGTTTTTTGCCGGTTTTTGCATCAAGTGCATGTACGATGCTCCAAGAGGCAGAGACATACATCACGCCATCCACAACAAGTGGAGTGGCCTCGACTCCTCGGGTAGACCCGAGGTTGTAGGACCATGCAAGCCCGAGGTTTTCGACATTATCGGCCGAAATCTGTGAGAGAGGACTAAAGCGCGTCTCCGCATAATCAAAACCATGGGTTGGCCAGTCCTTGCCCGTTTTGGCATTTTCAATGATATAGCTTTGATTTACCTGATCAGCCGCAATAACAGTGCTGGCTCCGATTACTAAAAATGGAACTAATGCACTACTTGTTACTTTATTTGTGAAACGTTTTCTATAGTGACTATTAGTCAGTTTCATTATTATATCCTTTTGTTGTTATTGCTCTTTTATGGGGTTTTAAAATGCTTTTAGAATACGAAAGTTGAGTCGATGTTGCTCTTTGAATCCATTTTCTACGGACAAATCTCTTCCATAATTTGCGATTAGTTGCAGCCCCGGATTCGCGAACCATGCCGTACCGATTGTCATCTTCGTGGTCGCAAGGTCATTGTCCTGATTAACATCGTTTATCTGTGTTTCACCACCGAACGAATGAGAAATGCCGGTGCGAAGGTCCAATTGCGGCGTTACGTTATAACGCAGGAAGCCCTGGAACTGATACAAGGGGTCCTGTTCCAAAGTGGCCTTGGAGGCACCGAGTTCGTCATTCTTGCCGAAAAAAGTGACGTCACCAACCAGGTCTAATGAGATGTTAGAAGTGAGACCAGTTATGTAACCCGCCTGTAATGTATGTTTCCACCGGTTTTCGCCAAGATTTAATGTGTCATTTCGATCGTAACTCCCTACCGGAACATACAGGAACGGAGTAATGCCGAAATAGGTGTTACTTTCGGGCTCGTTTACCAGCCAAACTGTCGCCGCAAGTATCAGGTCGCCGATGCCACTTGTGTCACCAAGGGAAGAGGTATCGTCTTTTCCTTCCACCTTGCCAAATGGGAGGAGAAATTGAGGGTCTACTGTGTAACCGCCAATTTCAGTGAAATGCACCCCACGCAGGATTCCTACCTGTGAGTCTAATCCAGCATTAATGGGCGCTTTGTCGCCATCCGAATAGAGTGAATCTGCAGTGGCGTATTGATAGTAGACCATTCCAAGATTGGTTCCGGCGGGCAGTGCCGTGTAATCCCCGGCATCAACGTCAATAGCTACTGCATTACCGGAAGTCAGCAACATGGTGGTTAATCCAACAGAAGCGACGCTGAAATTCCCCTTTCTGGAACCGAGAAAACTTTTTTGCTTATAGTTTGATACAGATGACATAGTGCAGCCTCTTATTAGTTTTGTTGGTATTGCACTCGACGTGAAGCAATCAATATGCCAGATCGATTGATCCTTAGGAAATTATTATGAAACAATTGCTTATGCGGCTTTATAGCATCTATGTTTTAGTTTTTGGAAAAAAGTGGATCGTTTCAATACACTAAAATTGGATGGTTGAATAAAAAAAATACAGAGTGGTGGGTGTCCTTATGCATAAAAAGATCGTTGATCCGAACACTCAGGTCCAGCAAGCCCGTGAGTTGTTTGACGAAGGGCGTGTTGTACCGTCCCAGTGGGTGCGGGATGAGGTTTTGCGCTCTTGGTTAAGGTGCAGAAAACATGGCGTGTCCCCCTCTGATCAGTTCTTACTCGAGGCAGCGCAATTCGACCAGTTTTCTCATATCCGCAATCAACATCAGCGTCTCATGACATTTGCCGAGCCTGAAATGCATCGGTTGTTTCGTGCAATCAGTTCTGCAGGTTGGGTTTTGGCCTGTGTGGAAAGAGAAGGCCGCAGCATTAAATATTTCGGCAATGACAGTCCCTGCTACGAATTGCTGGGAGCCGCTTTGAATCCTGGTGTGGACCTTTCAGAGGATATAGCTGGAACCAATGCCCCCGGTTGCGCTTTGATAGAAGGCAGGCCTTCGCTTGTGTGTGGAAGTGAGCATTTCTTGCATTCTTTCCGCGATCTATCCTGCGTGGCAGTGCCCATTTTTGACCCTGCAGGGTCGCTGGTCGGGGCTTTGAATGCTTCAAAACCTTATGATGGCCGACCGGTCGGGATTCTTGAAGCAGTTGCGCTCGCAACTCGGTCTGTTGAGAATCGAATGGTCGACGATTTGCGTGGCGCCTTAGTCCTCGCGCTTCACTATCGTCCGGAG
Organism: Marinobacter sp. B-12; assembly: GCF_056857915.1. Taxonomy (NCBI): domain Bacteria; kingdom Pseudomonadati; phylum Pseudomonadota; class Gammaproteobacteria; order Pseudomonadales; family Marinobacteraceae; genus Marinobacter; species Marinobacter sp. B-12. The sequence goes on from NZ_JBSXOB010000018.1 coordinate 25,169, forward strand.
CTTACGCAGTCACCTATGCGTGGTTTGATACATTTCGGCGAGGATGGTGAAGTTTTAGGTGCAAACCCCTCGGCCAGGCAGATGCTGGATATCGATTCTCTCGAGAAGATGCAGAGTCATGTCTGTTTCAAAGACTTGTTTTCATGCCGCGCTGCCGAGATTGAGGGATCACAACAAAGCCCTGTTGAGGTGGAATGTCACAATGGGGCAAGGCTTTTTCTTAAGGTTGAAAGTCTTCGGAAAGGGCTCGTGAGCGTCAAATCGACGCCACCGCAAAGACGGCCGGACATCAGTCAGTCTTTTTATGTGGGCGAGCCAACAAAACCACTTTTTGACAAGGCGCATCGGGCCTTTCAGTTTGGAGTTCCGGTTCTGGTGACTGGGGAAACCGGAACAGGCAAAGAGGTTTTAGCGCGCTCGCTACATGCCAATGGGCCTTCTTCAAAAGGCGCGTTTGTTGCCGTGAACTGCTCGGCTATTCCTGCCGGCCTGATAGAATCAGAGTTGTTTGGCTATGCAGACGGCGCTTTTACTGGTGCCCGACGTGGGGGTGCCAAGGGGAAATTTGAGGAAGCGAACGGCGGTACGCTCTTCCTGGATGAAATAGGCGATATGCCGGTAGAATTTCAAGCACGGTTGTTACGTGTTTTGCAAGAACGCATTGTCACCAGGCTTGGAGAAGAGAAGTCTCGGCCCGTCTCGTTTTCTCTGGTCTGTGCGACACATCGGAACCTTGATGAGCTTATGGAGAGTGGGGACTTTCGGAGCGATCTTTACTACCGAATCAATGGCCTCAGGGTGCAGCTCCCAGCTCTGCGAGAGCGTGAAGACCTTGATGCTTTGATTGATCACTTGCTGGCCCTTATGTCACAGGAAGGATCCCCGCCAATACTGACAGCTGAGGCCCGTAATCTTTTAAGGCACCATTCTTGGAAAGGTAATATCAGGGAGCTCCAACAGGCTCTGAATCTTGGCCAGGCGCTTTCTACTCAGGGGGTTATCGATGTTGAGCACTTACCCGACGACATTAGGAGCCAAACTGGCGCTGCGGAGGTGGACGTTGGCGAGGGCGGCACACTCGCCGCCGCGGAGCGCCAAGCGGTGCGATGTGTGCTCGAGAAACACAATCACAACGTCAGTGCCGCGGCTCGAGAATTAGGAATAACACGAGCCACTCTCTATCGGAAAATTAAACATTTTGGCCTTCGAGGTAATTCGTGGACTAGCCCGAATTTCTCATGAGGGGATAAAACGCGCCGCTCTTTTCAGCGAGTAAGCGCCTGGGCATTACAGTTTGTCAGGTGTATCCGGCTTTTAGTTGTGGGGCATTAGCTTGGCTGTGCCGGTCGTTGTCCGCCCATTCTAAATGTCCGCTTTGCGACCAGGCTGGCCAGCAGGGAACAATTTTCTGAACCATACTTAAAGGCCCTTACCCTCCGAAGAGGGCCACGTCATGACGGTTCCTACCAGCAAAGCTCCCTGGAACAAAGGGAAGCTCGTCGGCCAGAAGCTACCGCTCAAACTCGAACAAATATGGGCTGTCCGTATTCGTCTAGAGATAGCGAAGAACATCCGCGAGCTGGCGATGTTTAACATGGCTATTGACTGCAAACTTCGATCCTGCGATCTGGTAAAGCTTTTGGTTCGAGATATTTCCAGAAACGGTGAGGTTCTGGATCGGGCGCAAGTCATCCAGCAGAAGACTAGTCAGCCTGTTCAGTTTGAGATAACCAAAAAGACTCGCGAATCGGTCGAAGCATGGATCGAGTTGCGCGGACTGTCGGGTATGGATTATTTGTGGCCGAGCCGGATGCGAAAGTATGACCATATCACCACTCATCAATACGCCCGTCTTGTCAAAAAGTGGATTACCAGCATTGGACTTGATCCTTCAGTCTACGCAACCCATTCAATGAGACGTAGCAAAGCGACATTGATCTACAAGAAGACCAAGAATCTTCGAGCCGTCCAGTTGCTGTTGGGACGCACAAATATGTCGAGCACCGTGCGGTACCTTGGTGTCGAGGTCGAGGATGCTCTGGAGATAGCTGAGAGTATTGAGATCTAGCTGCGTAACTTGTTTCCTTGGTCACTGTGGATGCCGCAGACGCTGCCAGCCCCGGTCGATGATCACCCTCGGGTTTCGATCAGGCTTCTCCAGTCGTAAACAAAAGCGAACATTTGCCCCTCACTCGATCCAAGCCCGTTTCCCTGGCTCAAACCTAAGAAATCCATCCTTTCCGGAGCGAAAGAATTGGTCTGAAACTGAGTTTTGTGAGGCCTTTGGGGGTGGAAAATATGTATGTAGAATTGACAGACAGGTAATGAAAATCACCTGAAACCCGGCAAAATGTTTGCGGTTTAATTTGCACAGTGCCGCGCACTTTTCGCGAACCAATCCTGTAGATCGTTGTTGTAGAAAATAACTTTTTCAGCCACTTGGCTTTAACGTGCAGAAAAGCCGCGAGCAAACTTTTGACATTGCACGGGCTCGCGGAATCGCCGAAAGGCAGCTAGTATCCCTCTGAAATGGATTGGAAATTTGCACTTTAATTCAGGTCTAGACTGCAAGAGCCGACTGATTTTAGTCCAAATTCAAACTAATAAGCTTTAAACGATCACAACATAAACTCAGGAGGAGTGATGATAGTAGGAAGTCAAGAGCTCTATGATGAGACGAAGGAATCCTTGAGCAGGATCCAGAAATTTGATGCAGCTCTTTTGCCAAGAGAATCAGAATTAGGAAGTCGACTCAATTTCAGTGACGTTGTTGATCCAGCTCAACAGTTGATTGATCTATATAACCGACTATCCGTCACGGCACTTCAAGACTTTCCAGATAACATCCTAACTCCAATTAGAGATAATGCTAATAGCCATTTTAAGCTTTTTACTCAGATATTGGATTTTGATCCGAGTCAACAAGACCCAAATGGTGTTCGTAACAATTTGATAAAGCAGGTTGAGGGAGCGTATCAGCCAGCTTTCCAGGCATTGCACCCTTATATTTCCTATTCGTTACATCGATCTGCTGATTTCCAACGTCTTGACTCCGATGCAAGATCTACACTGCAATCTATTGAAGACAAAGCAAATAAAATTTCGGAAAACCTTTCTCAGCATGAGGAAAATGCTAAAGCCGCACTAGATGAAATCAGGCGTGTAGCAGCAGAAGAAGGTGTTACGAAGCAAGCAGCGCACTTCAATGCGGAGTACGAGCACCACAAAACAGAAGCGGATAGGTGGCAAGGCTACGCTGTAAAGCTTTCAATTGGGCTTGGCGTTTTTGCGGTTGTCAGCTTATTTATACATAAGATTCCGTTTTTCAATCCTGAAAATACTTACGATGCGATTCAGCTTTCAATAAGCAAGGTTCTAATATTCTCAGTAATTGCATATATGCTATTTCTGTCTTCAAAGAACTTCCTGAACCATAAGCACAATGCCATTGTAAACAAACATAGGCAGAACGCTTTAATGACCCACACTGCGCTGGTTGAAGCATCTGGTGATGAGGGTGTTAGGGATGCTGTCCTCTTGCAGGCTGCAAACTGCATATTCTCACCGCAGTCTACGGGGTATACGCAAACAGGAGAAAGTGAAGCTTCCAATCAGAAGTCCATGATCGAAATATTATCAAGACCGATAGCTCAGGGCGCGAGAGACGTTAACAAGTAAAGGGAGCGGACAGCAAAAGTTGCCGTTGCTTTAAGCGTTATTTGAAAAAAGGGAGGTACCGTGCAGGTACTGGCCGTTAGGGAATTTGAGACGGATTTTGTCATTTACTTTAGTGGTGAGCCGAGAAGAATAAATGCTTACACATTGGCTTCCTCGCTCGTCTCCCTTGCAGATGCGGTAAAAGTAGCAAACTCCCTAGTCAATCCCGGATACGATGTCGAAGTGGTCGTCGAGGCGTTTGGGGAGGGCAGTTTCAAGGCGAAGATTCGTGCCCTATACAACGGCGCGTCCAATCTATTCTCGACAGACAACCTAAAGGCAATAGCTTTCAGCGTCATAGCGACGTATGTGTATGAAAACACTCTTGCTCCCGACAATGATGTGAATGTTACAGTGAACACCGATGAGGTGATTGTGGAGCAGGGAGGTAATAGGTTAGTCGTTCCCAGGGAAGTGCATGAGAGAGTGAAGGAACTAGAAAAATCAGAAAAGTTTACACAAAGCATCGGGAAAACATTTCAAGCTGTCGAGAAAGATAAAAACGTCACAGGGCTGGGTTTTTGTCCAAATTTTGAAGACGATTTCCCCTCCATACTGATACCGCGTGAGCGATTCCATTTGTTGTCTGAGCCACCTCAAATAGAGGACAACCAAAGAACCGTTGTGGAGCCCGCAGATCTACAGATACTGCGAGCAATCCTAGAGCGCGGGAACAGAAAATGGGAGTTCGTCTGGCGGGGCATAAAAATATCGGCCCCGGTCTTGGACGATAAGTTTTATGACGACTTTTTCGCACACAAAATAATGATCGCTCCAGGCGATGCTGTAGCGGTGAAGCTGAAGATCTATCAAACGCGAGACGAAGACACAGGAATATTCACTAATACCCGTTATGAGGTCGTAGAGGTTGTTCGCCATATTCCGAGAATGAAACAGGCGAATTTAGAGTGATTTTCAAAAAACCAGGCACTCCAGTCAACCGCCAATGCGGCGTCTTAGCTTCGGCGTTAGAAATCACATGGAAATGACCTATTTGAGAGCCTGCTGCCTCGATGCGTCTGTGCTAGTGAAGTGGCACATTGATGAAGAAGGCAGTGATGCAGTTCGAGACTTTATCAACAAAGAGGCGACGATCTATACAACGCCATTCTGCTTTTACGAGGCGCTCGGCGTACTAAAGGTAAAGTACTTGTATCGAAAAGAGATGAGTCGGGAGCAATACCTAGATGCCTGTTTTGGCTTAGGTTGTGAGTTTCAGGCCCGGCTGAGTGAAGCAGAGGATATTAATGTCTGCGAACCTCCCTATTTGATGCAAACGATAGAGCTTGCAAGAAAATACGATCTAGACGTTTCTGACGCCTTTCAAATACTTAGCGTAAAGGAAGGATTGTTTGCTGGGGGCATCGAAGGAACGGCAACTGTGTTAGTGACTGCTGATTCGAAGCTGGCCAAGACCGCCCAACTTGAAGGTTTGGGTGTGCTCAATGTGTTGGAATTAGGGAATGAGTAACCAATTTCTAACTAAACGAGTAAGCCAGACGTCCCCCCTATGTGTCAGCGTAGTTGTCGCCTGAATATTTCAGAGGACAACCATGCCCCATTATTGTAAGCGTCCGGTGATCCCATCTTGAGCCTGGCGCAGCCGCCGTCAGGATAGTGTCCACTTATTTTCTAGTGGACACTTAACATGAACGAACTAAGCGTAACCAAGCCCTACCAACGCCGTCGCCGGTTTTCCCGCAAATTCAAAGCCGAGATTGTCGCCCAATGCCAGCAACCTGGTGCCTCCGTTTCCCGGATCTCGCTGGATAACGGCCTCAACGCCAACATGGTCCGGCGCTGGATTAGCGAAGCGCAGCGAGCGAATAAAGCACCAGCAACACCGGGATTTGTTCCGGTTAATATGCCAGCCGCAACCTCAGCACTGAGGAACCAATCGGTCTCGGATAAGCGTAGCACCATCCGCATCGAGATTCCCCGCGCCGGTGGCGCGGTTGTGGTGGAGTGGCCGGCGGAGCAGGCCCATCAGTGTGCCGCGTTACTGCGGAACCTGTTGGGATGATCCGCATCGATGAGATCTGGCTGGCCACTGAGCCGTTGGATATGCGGGCGGGGCCAGACAAGGCCCTGGCCCGAGTTATTCAGGTCTTTGGCTCGGCCAGGCCCCATTGCGCTTACCTGTTCGCCAACAAACGGGGTAACCGGATGAAGGTGCTTATCCACGATGGCCTCGGCATCTGGCTCTGCGCCCGCCGGCTGAACCGGGGCAAGTTCCACTGGGGCGAATCCTGGCGCGGTAACCAGCTGCGCCTGACCGAAGAACAGTTGTCCGCCCTGGTTCAGGGCCTGCCATGGCAACGCCTAGGGGCCGACGGCATCATCTCCATCCTGTAACCACAAGTACCGTGGTATCGCTATAGCCAGAACTGCGAATCGCTTGCAGTACAAGGGCTTGGCATACTATAGGGCATGACTCAGCGCCCCGATATCGACCAACTCTCTGCCGAACAGCTCCGTGCTCTCGCGACGGAACTGTTCGATCGTGTCGAGAACAAGGAACGGGCACTGGTGCACCGTGATGCGGTCATCGAGAAGCTGACCCACGAAGTGGCCATCCTCAAGCGCCACAAGTTCGCACGTCGCAGTGAGCAACTGGACGCCGTTCAGGGAAAACTGCTGGACGAGCTGGTCGACAGTGACCTTGCTGCTATCGAAGCTGAACTGGATCAGGCGATGACCGATGAGCAGAAAGCCGCTCGACCAAAGCAGCAACCCAAGCGTACATCGCTACCGCCAGAACTGCCCCGTACCCTGATCCACCACGAACCTGAAAGCACGCAGTGCCGCTGCGGTTGCCAACTCAAGCGCATTGGCGAGGACATCAGCGAGAAGCTGGATTACGTTCCCGGCGAGTTCACCGTCGAGCGCCACATCCGGGGCAAGTGGACCTGCGACAAATGCGAAACCCTGACCCAGGCACCGGTACCACCGCAAGTGATCGACAAGGGCATCCCGACAGCGGGTCTGCTGGCTCAGGTGCTGGTGGCCAAGTACGCCGACCATCTGCCACTGTATCGCCAGGAACGCATCTTCGGCCGTGCCGGATTAGAAATCCCGCGCTCCACCCTGGCCGAATGGGTGGGTGCCTGCGGTGTGCAGTTGCAGCCCCTGGTGAATGCCCTGAGAAATGCCCTGTTGGAGCACAACGTTCTGCATGCCGATGAAACGCCGGTCAGCATGCTGGCCCCGGGCAAGAAGAAAACCCACAAAGCCTACGTCTGGGCCTACTGCACCACGCCGTTCTCGGACCTCAAAGCCACCGTTTATGACTTCGCTCCCAGCCGAGCAGGCGAACACGCTCGCACCTTCCTGGGTGACTGGCAGGGCAAGCTGGTCTGTGACGATTACGCCGGCTACAAGGCCGGGTTCGGCAACGGCATCACCGAGATCGGTTGCATGGCCCACGCCCGTCGCAAGTTCTACGACCTGCATGAAGCCAACAAAAGCGAACTGGCCGCCAGGGCACTGGAATACATCGGCGGACTCTACGAAATCGAGCGGGACACCAAAGACCTGCCGCCGGACAAACGACTGGAAATCCGGCAAGCCAAAGCCCGACCGATTGCCGATGCACTGCATCAGTGGATGCTGGCGCATCGCCAGAAAGTGCCGGATGGCTCCGGCACGGCCAAAGCACTGGATTACAGCATCAAACGGTGGGCAGCGCTGACGCGCTACCTGGACGATGGCGCTGTGCCCATCGACAATAACTGGGTGGAAAACCAGATCCGGCCCTGGGCGTTGGGCCGCTCCAACTGGCTGTTCGCGGGGTCACTGCGCAGTGGCCAGCGTGCTGCGGCTGTGATGACACTGATCCAGTCCGCGAAGCTGAACGGGCATGATCCGTATGCCTACCTGAAGGATGTGCTGACCCGGTTGCCAACGCAGAAGAACAACGCCATTGATGAGTTATTGCCTCACCATTGGAAGCCGGCTATACCTGACAGGGTGTGATTCCCGGACGCTTACCCATTATTCACCGGAACGTAAAGAAGCCATTCTCCAGAAGATGGCCCCACCTCACAGTCTGACTGTTGCCGAGTTGGCCAGCCAGGAAGGCATCAGTACCGCAACCTTGTACAATTGGCGTAAAGCCGCCAGAGGACGAGGTGCCGTTTTGCCATCGAATTCAGCTCATCCAGACAAGTGGAGTAGCGAAGAGAAGTTCCGCATTGTTCTGGAAACCGCCCCGATGACGGAGGCGGAAGTTAGTGAATATTGCCGTAGGAACGGCCTTTACCCGGAACAAATCGAAACCTGGAAAGCCGCCTGCATGGGAGCCAATGCCCTGTCGGATGAACAGGCCAAGCAGAATCGGCAAGCGGCCAGGGCTGAGAAAAAACGAGTCAAAAAACTCGAAGCCGAGTTGCGACGCAAGGAAAAAGCTCTGGCAGAAACGGCTGCACTGCTGACGCTGTCAAAAAAAGCCGAGGCGATCTGGGGCCCCAAAGACGAGGACGAATGACCAGCCTCCCGGATCGCCAGCAGGCGGTTACCCTGATCCAAGAGGCTCAGGGTAACGGAGCCCGGCTGGTCAAGGCCTGCGCCTTGCTGAACCTGAGTATACGCACTTATCAGCGCTGGACGGCAGATAAGGCCGTCAGCGCCGATCAACGACCGGTGGTGCCCAGACCAGCACCCACCAATAAACTCTCGGAGGCGGAGCGTCAGGCCGTGGTCTCACTGTGCAACCAGAAGGAATATCGAAGCTGTCCGCCGGCCTTCATCGTTGCGGATCAACTGGATCAGGGTCGCTACCTGGCCTCGGAATCCACCTTCTATCGGGTTCTGCGGGAGAAGGATCAAGTACACCCCAGAGGTCGGCAAAAAGCGCCCCAGAGCAAGCGCAGGGCAACTACACACAAGGCCACAGAACCGAACCAGCTGTGGTCGTGGGATATCTCATGGCTGCCGGGGCCAGCAAAAGGCACCTGGTTCTACCTGTATCTGATGCTGGACGTATACAGCCGCAAGATCGTCGGTCACGAGGTCTATCACAGTGAGACCGGCGAGCTTGCCAGCGAGTTCATCGAGAAGGCCTACTGGCGTGAACACCTGGCGACGAAGGACAAGCCTCTAGTGCTGCACTCCGACAATGGCAGCCCCATGAAGGCCTCGACCTTCTTGGAGAAACTGTACGATCTGGGTATTACGCCCTCGAACAGTCGCCCCCGGGTCAGTAACGACAATGCCTACTCGGAGTCGTTGTTCAAAACCCTGAAGTTCCGCCCGGGGTTCCCGGTAAACGGCTTCAGAACGATCGAGGAGGCCCGCAAATGGGTACTGGCGTTCGTGCGCTGGTACAACACCGAGCACCGACACAGCGCCTTGAACTACGTAACACCTCAGCAACGCCATACGGGCGAAGCTGATCAGATCCTGGCCCAGCGAAAACAGATTATCGAAGCGGCGAAAGCCGAGAACCCGCGTCGCTGGTCTGGTGATATCCGAAACTTCAGCTTGCCGGAATCAGTCACTCTGAACCCGGAAAAGGCGGCCAATTGTTAAAGAGCTGATGACTTAAACGCGACATCTACGTTGACAGACTCCGTCCCTGTCGGGCCGCCGCTTCGCTCCGCGTTATCCTGTAAACATCCCTGTTTCAGTTGCACCGCTGATTAGAGTTTTCCGCTCGTTGGTGTTTCGCCAGGTATTCCCATGGCGTCAGGTCTTCCAGTGAATCGTGAGGGCGCTCATCGTTGTATTCCGTCATCCAGGATTCGGTCAGTTCTCGGACTTCGGTGAGATTCCGGAAGACATACATATTCAAGATCTCGTCCCTGTAAGTCCGATTGAAGCGCTCAACATACGAGTTCTGAGTTGGTGTGCCCGGCTTGATAAACTCCAGCTCGATACCGTGTTGCTCAGCCCAATCTGCCAAGGCCATCGAGATGAATTCAGGACCGTTATCCATGCGTAGTTTGGCCGGGTAGCCTCGCCAAGCAATGATGCGCTCCAGAACTCGTATGACCCTCGGTGCTGGCAGGTTCAGGTCAATCTCAATAGCCAGCACCTCCCGGTTAAAATCGTCCACCACGTTGAAGGTGCGGAACCGGCGACCACAGAACAGACTGTCGCTCATGAAATCCATGGACCAGCATCGATTAACGGTGACTGGTACGCTCAATGGCTCCGGGTTTCGTGTCGGGAGTCGTTTCTTGCCCCGTCGTCGTTTGTTCAGGTTGAGAGCACAATACAGCCGGTGTACCCGCTTGTGATTCCATCCGTGACCCCAGCGTCTCAGCACCTTGAACAGCTTGCTGAAGCCGTAGGCGGGATAGCGTTCAGTCGCGCTTTGAAGTGCTGCAATCACCGGTTCATCCCGGGAGGTATCTGGTCGATACCGGTACACAGAGTCACTGATGCCAGCGATTCGGCAGGCCCTGCGGATGCTGACACCGTGAGCCTGCTTGAGGTAATCCACCAGTTCTCGTCGAACGGCTGGCTTTACAGCTTTTTTTCGATCACATCCTTCAGCAGCTTGTGATCCAGGCTCAGCTCGGCGTACATCTGCTTCAGCCGGCGGTTTTCCTCTTCCAACTCTTTGAGGCGCTTCACATCAGAGGCCTCCATGCCGCCATACTTCGATTTCCAGTTGTAGTAGGTCGCATCGGAGATGCCGTACTCCCGGCAGACTTCCTTGACCAGGCGGCCGCCCTCGACCTCCTTCAGGATCTTGACGATCTGTGACTCGCTGTACCGTGATTTCTTCATGTCGTTCTCCGTTTGCCTCATTGTAGGCCGGAGAACTCTAATTACGCATGCGCCGATTTTAGGGGATGGTTACAATCCCACTATTTGAACGTTCGCTTTGCGACCAAACCCAACTTCGCTCTTCAGTCACCCAAGCATCTCCAATTGCCAGGCAACCCACTTTGGGGATGCGAGAGTCGCGACCAGACTGCACTCTAAAGATCAAGTTTGCGCGTTGTTCGAAGTGCCCTGAATTAATTTATGGACTGCGCGTAAGAGCAGTAGACGTGTCTCGGTGATATTTACAGGAAACCCCACAGCCACTGGGCTACAGGCCGATCCAAAACCTCCTGAACTAAAATGAACACCGCACCTGGTTTAACATAATGTTTATTATGCGTAGTATGCTAAACGGTAGGCAGCTAACAACCTAAGCTTTGTTTATTGTTCTTGTACTCCAGTCTTCACTATTGGGAGTCGTAATTGTAAATTGGGTTATAGGTGGTCAGTCCCAAAAGATAGCGGCGACAACTACTGGGGAGCCGATAGCGAAAACGCCGGCGAAGACCCAGGAGAAATATTGCTCCCAGACGCGGTGGTCGCTAAGTAGATCGCCGAGGTGGAATCCAACTATTCCACCGATCACGAAAAGCGTGATTGCTAAAGGCCCGGGCATAGTTTTCTTTTCTTTTGCCATGGCTCAAATCCTCCCTGGAGCTGCTCCGCAATTACCCTGTTTATTGGACCTTAGTAATTTTAGTTGGTATCTGCAGACCTGGCAGGCGTGTTTGGGCAGACTTTGGTTTATGCAGGGAATCTGAAGCGGAGTTCTGGGCTTGTGGCCTAAAGAGGTAGGAAAGCGTTCAATCGGTTGTAGATCGGAATTTTTCGACCTGTTGGGCAACAGAATAATTCAGAAATTCCGAATAACTGGAGAAAGGCTCTCCCCTATCCTTTTCTGCGGCAACCAGATTACGGAATTCGGCAGGAGTAGCGCACTCGTGGAATAAAGGATGGCTTGTGCTTGGTTTTGAGGCGTCCGCCTTAGTTTCCTGTTCTATCGCATCCAGTGGTAGTTCTGGATTTGCATAGTTTTCTCGAACTGCCGTTACAAACCATCCAGCGGGATTGCTGAGTGTTTGAGACCTGTGGTGAGCTTTCGCCAGTGCCAAATTGCTGACGATTCGATCCTCATCATATTTGGTGAAGATCTCTCTGCAGGAGGCATCGGTTACTCCGAGAGCTCTGAGATCCGAGTAAAGCGGATGGTTCGGAAGATCCTCCAAGGTGTCGATGGTCTTCCACTCGAACTCAAGGGCAACCGTTTTACGGCCGTGCTTTATCTTTTTAACGTAGACCTTTTTAAATTCAGTAAATTGCTCAATCTGGGCAATAGCCGGCTGGAGAACTTTCTGGTTGAGATTGGCGAATCTTTCGTATGTTTCCGGGTTGTAGCCCATCAGCTTCGAGAAGTTATCCCAACCATTGCGAGCAGCGAGCTTAGGATCAAGCCCAACGGTCCGGTTGCCGAACTTACGGTACTGCTGAAATAACTCATAGAGTCGAATCGCGTAATTCGATTTCATTCGCAGAATTCGACCTAACTCATAAAGTGTGAAGCGGCCAACCAGGCCGATCAGGAAAGGCTTGAGCTCTTCACTAAATTTGATGCCGAATGATCCACGCTCACAATAAGCTTTGGAAACCCATTGGTACATTCGCCATTCGCCGGTGTCTTCATTCCGGATAGTGACTTGCTTGCTCATAATGCCTTTAGAAATGCGGCGGAGATCTCGATAGGCGTTTTTGGGATTGAGCTCCAAATGGGCTACTAGATCCTGAACCTGGAAGACTTGCTCATGAAACTGCGTCTGATCTTTACGGATCTGCGCCATGGCAACCAAAAGAAGTTTGTGCTCTTGGCTGGTTAGCTCAAATTGCGCCTCAACCAAGGCGTTGGCTTTCGCAACCCGGAGCTTAGGGGTGTTTTCGTTGAGTGGAATTAAATCGAGCTGGTGATTAGCTTCAGCTGCTTGTCCCACGATTAACCCCGAATAAGTGAATTGATGGTTCGAACAAATATCACCCAACAGAAAAAGCTTCAAGGGCAAAGGGCAAGAAGCAACTCCAGGATGGTAAAAGGCAACCCAATGACGGCCATGGGCAACCAAATGACGTTTGGTTTAGATATTCCTGGTAGACCGGACTGGTCATGAGCTCTCTAGTTTGCCGGTTTAACGCCTAATTCGCCGTCATAAGGTTGCCTTTACCGGCTCACAAGCATCCATTTGCTCAATTCTTCATCGGATTTTGATTGTGAAGGCCTGAAATGACCATCATTCGGTTGCCGAAATCCTGGTTGAGCCCGTCATTAAGTTGCCTTTAGCTATTTTTTGAGGCCGCCGAACCGTCATCGAGTTGCTTTTAGTCAGCATCGAGGCCTGAGTGGCGTGCCGCCCGTCATTCGGTTGCCTTTAATTGGGGCCTGGTGAAGCGGTTCTTACCGTCATTCGGTTGCTTTTGATGGTTGCGATCGGCACCGGGTTAGAGGGATATCGGCTCTGACACGAAAGATCCCGTCATTGAGTTGCCTTTTAACCCGAGAAACTTCATTTAGGTTGCCGAATGACCGCGTTTTCTGGCCTCAAGACTGCCGTCATCTGGTTGCCCTTGGTGAATGTTCTCTGCCAACTTGTGGAAAACGTAGCTTTTTTCCTGACCATCGTTGGGTTGTGGGTGACCGTCTTTAAGTTGCTCTAAGAATTCTTGAGAGTGGCTTTCTACCGTCATTGAGTTGCCTTAGACCGTCTCAAAGATGCTGAGTCTTCATGTGAGTTGCCCTAATCGTTCTACCTTGTTGTTTTGGCGTTATTTTTCAGCTCCGAAACAAACATAACTATAGAAACATGAAATAGTGCAAACATGGCTTATGGACTTCTATCTCTGATACAGGCACACCAGTGACCGGCAACCTGGATGATGCCGTTGTAACTGCTGCCCCGGTCTCCAGGGCCCCGTTAGCTGGAGCGCATTGCCTTTCAAAGATGGATTCTCTCTAAAGGCAATACGGTCTGCAGACCAGTGATAAGCGACGAGCGACCTACGCGATGCCTGCAATGAAGTTGCATACGCCTATCGGGAGCCACAGCTTCAGGCCGGTCTCATCGATGATCTCAAGGTCGTCACCTGCCCTATCAAGGTAAAACGCTTTGGCATCCTGGTCCTTGGCATCAATAACCAAGCCTACGCCACCTACGGCATCTGAAATCGCAGCTGCGGTAATGATCGAGTAGGTAAAAAGACGTTTACCGCACCCCTGACCCTTGTACCGGATATCCACGGCCATTTTGGCGAGCAACAGAGCGGGTACCGGACTCTTAAGTTTACGACCGGCAAAGCACTCATCTGGAATGTCGATTGTGGTGGGAGTCAGCGTCACAAAACCCATGACCCTATTTGAGTCTCTTGGATCTTCCAGGACAAATGTCCTTGTCATCCTTTTGGAGTCGGATGACCGCGCGCTGTTAGCTAAATAGTTATTCAGTTGTTCATTACCGCAGTCAAAATCTCTGCGGTTATGCCTCTTCTGAATCGGTGTAAGTTTCGCTCGCATCTATCGTTTCCCTGTAATCGAGCGCGTCCTGAATGAGCTTGCTTGACTTAGGTTTCCGAGGTCTTTGATCCATCAGACTCAGCATTCGGTTACCGGTCTCAACGGTCACCTTGATGCGTGTCATCTGTTCAATAACCTTATCTGCCCTGTCCATGGATGACTCAATCACAAATTGTGACAAGGTCACTCCACTGAGCTCAGCCGCTTGCGCTATGTGTTTTTGGATCTCCGGACTGACTCGCGCAACAAGGCGCGGATCAGCAGATCCGTTTCCCAGCTTGGTCATGATTGGCTCCTAGTATTTATCGTTGGCTGGCTCAGGCGACCCTGTTTTAAAGCCCGGGTTTGGCAAGTGCGTGCGACGAAATACAACCTGTTTCCTCTAACTGTTGCCAGCATCATTACTCTACTCTGCCCTTGCTCAAAAATCAATCTGTGTGACGTTTAGGCACACAAGCAGTGCGCTGCGTTCAATTTGATTGCTGCGGATTGATCTGTGCGCCCAAGATGCGCTCCATCGAAAACATCGTGGCTTTTTGGCTTTAATTTATTTGTTTCTTTGTTTCTTTGTTTCTTTGTTTCTTTGTTTGTTTGTTTATTTTTTATAAAGCGCTATACTTGATGCATATCCCTACTAGTTCGAGGTTCATATGCGCCCTGCGGAATTTGAAGACGAGCAAATCATCGAAGCAGCGAAGCGGTTATTAGGCGCCGGTCGGCGAGTAACCGGTTTTGCCTTGAGAAAGGAAATCGGGGGCGGCAACCCGTCGCGATTGGTGAGGGTTTGGGAGGACTACCGCCAGAGCCAGGAGGTTGTTGAAAGCGAGCCCGTCCAGGATCTGCCTGTTGAGGTTGAAGAAGCACTGAATGAAATGACCAGCTCATTCCTGGATCAGGTCAGAACACTTGCGATCAATCTTAACAACCGTGCTGTTAAAACCGCAGAGCGCCGGGTAGCCGATGTCATGAAGTCGGCCAAGGAGCAACAACAAAGCGCGGAAGCAGAGCTGATTGATGCCACAGCGGCCTTTGACGAGCTAGAAGGGCAAGTGCAAAGCCTTCAGGAAGCGCTTGAAGGCACGAGAAAGGAGCTTCAGTCCGTCAATGATGACCGGAAAGAGCTCGGCAACAAACTGGTAAAGCTGGAAAAGGATCTTGCTGTTTCGGAACAGAAGTTAAGCAAAGAGCAAGAAAAGGCCAGTGATTTGAAGGGTGAGGTTGCAGGTCTCAAAAAAGCTAATGAGAGCCTGGAGAGCGACAAAGCTGATCTTCGAAAACAGCGGGATGGTTGGGCGACGATAGTAGAAAGCCGTGAGGAAGAGGCAGCAAAGCTGAGTCATCAGTTGTCGGAGGCTCAAGGGATGCTGCGTGAGCTTGAGGCTGAAAAGAAAGCGATCGCCGCACAATCGGAAGAACGAAAGAAGGAGCGTGACGAAGCCCGCTCCGCCCAGAAGGAGGCCGAGAGACTAGTCACCCAACTGGAAACCCGGCTGGCAGCCAACGAAACCCAGAACAAAGAGACCAAAGAGAAAGTGCAAGAGTCTCAAAAGCCAGGAAATGAATCTCGGTCACCAGAAAAGGCCTCGGATCCAAGAAAGAAGGGAGGTAAATCGTGATTGGGTGCCGACCTGCATGGCTACTGATCTTAGTTTTATCGGCTCTGCCTTTGGTTGGGGCAGCCGATGTGATCAAAAAGTCCGGGTCGGGTATTTGCCATGATCCACAGAGCCCTTGGTACGAGGTTGTTAAAAACTACCAGGGATTCCGGACCCTCAAGGCGTGTACGCAGTCTGGTGGTCGCCTGCCCAAGGGAGCCAGTGCTACTCCGGAAGAAATCAAAGCCCGAGGCTGTAAATAAATCTGTGTAACTGCCCACCCCATTACAGGTGGCCGTCCAGGCGGTCACCGAACTCGATAATAAAGCGATTCAGTGCAGGCTTCCAATCTCGGATCGGCATGGTCCATTTCTTTGATGCTTGCTGGA
>NZ_JBSXOB010000019.1:0-15208 GCF_056857915.1 Marinobacter sp. B-12
CGGCTTCTTTGGCCTTGGCAAAAGTGGCGGTTTATTACGCTATTTTTGACTGTTTTTTGGTCAATTCCGATGATAAGAATGGAGTCAGGGACATACGGCAACTTGTCGGCGAGCTGAAAAGGGCGTTTTTGCAGGGGCGACTAATAAGCATGACGCCTCTCATGCAATACATTATTTTTTGCAAATTCCTTCGCAAATTGCATCGCAGTTTCGGTCAAGACTGAGCAGTCGCTCCAATCAACTTCATTAGCATCCAGTCCCCCGGTCTGTTCACAAATCACCTGGACCCTCCAGAGCTTGAACAATGCAAAAGAACATTCTGATTACCGGTGCCAGTATCGGCCTCGGTGAAGGTATAATCCGGGAATAAGCCGCCAAAGGCTGTAGTCTTGCGCTCTATGCGCGGCGGGCGGATAAGTTGGAAACGCTGGAACGGGAGTTGCGGCTGTTTTCCCCAACCAGTTACTGATATTTCTCGATTGCTCTGATATGGGAATTAAAAACGTCCGCAATGGTTTCACACAGCCACTTGTGGCCAGACTCATTCTCTGAACTCCTGTCCCAACACAAGTCAAACGAGAAAACCACTTCTTCAAGGGGAAGCGGCGCGGCCTTGAGGCTTTTCAGACGAGAATCCAGGGATAAAAGATGGCTTGGCGCGATGGCGATCAGATCCGTTTTCATAACTAGGTCGGGGATCGTATCCCAGTTCGATACGATCAGCGCTGAGTGTCTCTGAAGGCCTCGCTCGGCCAGAGCATCATCAATCACCGTGGTCCCTGTTGAGGATTGTGAGAGCTTTACGTGGGGCAAGCTCGCGTAGAGCTCCGGGGTCATAGGTTCAGATGCGTAGGGATGATCGGGCCGCATAATCACGACGACATCGTCCAGCATTAGCCGCTTACTACGCACTTCCTTTGGTTTCAGCCGGCCCGGCGTCAGTCGGATTTGTACATCAACCCGATCCCACACACTGTCCGTGGTTATGGAAAATGGCAGGATATCGATGGTGATGTTGGGCGCTTCCTGACGGATTCGGCTGGTAAAGCTCGACAGGAAAAACCCTGATACATAGTCAGCGACCTGCATACTGAATACCCTCGTTGAGGCGGCCGGCACAAACTATTGCTGAGCGCTGATCGCGCCCGCCAGGCACAACAGGCCGCTTTCAACCTGAACGATGATCTCTTTTGCTCTTTCGGTGGGTTCCAGCCCCTTCGCAGTTCTGTAGAACAACTGGTCGTTGAGCATGCCCCGCAGGCGGCCCAGGGCATGGCTCACAGCGGAGGGGGATAATCCCAGTTCGTTGGCAGCTTTGGAAATGGACCGCTGCTCCATAATATTCTTGAAAATGACCAACAGATTCAGGTCAAAATCCCTTAAATTCACCATTGTTGCAAATGCTCGCCGCCGACATTCTGCTTTGAAGTTTCGCAGACCGGGGGGAATTCCGCCACAAACGGAAGGGTCAGCCAAACCTCTCCGGCAGCCAAAGGGTTATTGCAGGGACATAAGCCACCAGGGCGACCACGATGATCAGTACCAGCATGAACGGCCAGATATGCCGTGCCACGGTTTCCACCCGTAAGCCGCTTATACTGGATGCCACAAAGATGGAATACCCGACCGGGGGCGTCACCATACCCACAGCAAAGTTGATAACAACCATGGCACCCAGTTGAATTGGGTCCAGACCAATTTGCTGGCCCAGCCCAATGAGCACACCACTGAGAATCACCATGGCAGAGATATTGTCCATCACCGCACCCAGTAAAAGCAGCATGACGTTGACGATCATAAGCAGGATGATCGGATTATCCGTGAGCAGAAGCAGAGCTTCCGTAAGACGGGCGGGAATCTGCTCACTGGCCATGACCCAGGCGAAACCATAGGCGACGGCGACGATAAACATGATCACGCCGGTGGTTTTCATAGAGCTGACCAGAATGGCGGGTATTTGCCGGAGCTTCAGGTCCCGATACAAAAACAGCCCCACCACTGTGCTGTACAGCGCCCCCACCATGGCTGCCTCGGTCGGTGTGAACATTCCGCTGTATATGCCACCAAGGATGACAATGGGGGCAAGCAACGCCCAGACTCCATCTTTCAACGCAAACAGGGCTTCTTTGCCGGTGGCCCGGTTTTCCTTGGCAACACCGCGATGGCGGGCATAAATTATACTCACGATGCAAAAGCCCAGCGCCGCAATTAATCCGGGCACGATGCCGGCCAGGAAAAGCTTGGCGATGGACTCTTCGGCAAGCACACCCCAGATCACCATTGGAATGGAGGGGGGAATCATCTGCCCCAGCGGGCCGACCGCAGTTGCGAGTGCTGCCGCATAGCCCCGTTGATAGCCACGGCTCTCCAGTTCATCAATCATAATCGAGCCAACGGCAGCCGTTGTGGCAGGCGCCGAGCCGGAAATCGCACCGAAGAAGGTTCCCGCTGCCACTGTGGACATGGAAAGTCCTCCGGTCAGATGCCCGAAGAAGGTTTCTGCAACGCGAACCAGCCTTCGGGACAGACCTCCCGCACTCATTATCTCGCCTGCCAGTATGAACCCGGGAATGGCGAGCAGGCTTGTGACGCTGCTGCCTGCCAGAAATTGCTGGGGTAGAATCATCGGGTTGATGTCCGCCATCCAGATACCGATCGCTGCGAGCAGGCCTATTGTGAACGCAATCGGTACGCCCAGTGCCAATAGGACGATCAGCCCAACAACCATGACTGTACCGATGTCACTCATGTTTCGACTCCACTACATTACGGATCGGCATTGGGCGAAGCATGAGCACAAGAGCATGGACGCTGATAAGCAGACCACACGCCGGTACTGCCGCGTTTTTAATCCAGACCGGGTACCTGATCGCTGGCGATACCTGGCCGGCAGTAAACTCCGCAAAGTTCCACCCTGTCCAAAGCATCAGGACGCCGAACCCTAAAATAAGCAGCATGATGGCGCGTTCAACAAGTTCGGAGACCAAAGAAGGCAAGGCGTCTACCAGCAGCGTGACGCGCACGTGCCCGCCCTCTCGGACAAGCACACTGGCAAAGAGAAACATGGTCCAGTTGAAGGCCAGTGAGGCAACTTCATCACTCCATACCAAGGAATCCCCGAGCACGTAGCGATAGAAAACGCCCAGCAACAGGCTTCCAACCATGACCAGTGCGGTTAACGCCCCGGCTACCTGGGCCCCAAAAGCCAAACCACGTCCCAGGTTATCAAGGTAGTGATACATCTATTTGGTTCCTAGTTCTTCGATTTAGCGTAGCCGGAGTTCATGGGTTCGGTGGCCTTTATTCGGCCACCTGCTCAAGCGCCGTATTTACGATATCCGCCCCGATTTTGCTGCGATATTCATCGTATACACCGGAGACCTTGTTGCGGAAGGCGCCAACATCATCAACCTCATTCACGCTCATGCCCGCTGCCTCGATTTGCGCCAGAACCTCGTCGTTATTGGAGGCAACCGTTGCGCGTTGGCGTTCGATTGCGCGTTTGGCTGCTTGGCGAACGACTTCCTGGTTCTCTGAAGACAGTTTTTGGAAGGTCTGCTTGGACATCAGTAGCGCTAACGCGTTGTAGGTGTGACTTGTTAATGAAAGGTAATCGGTCACCTCCGGGTATTTATTGGCAAATATCACGGGCAGAGGTATTTCCAGGCCATCGACAGTGCCCTGCTGAACGGCCGTGAACACGTCGCTCCAGGCCATAGGCACAGGGTTGGCGCCAATCGCGCGGAAACTGGCGATGAACAACTCACTCGGCTGAACTCGGAGCTTCACTCCGCTGAAGTCTTCAGGCGTGCGAATCGGGCCCTCGTTGCTGATGGTGTGCCGGAAGCCCGCCTCAGGAAACCCGAGCCCCACTATGCCCTTGGCATCGAGCAGGGATAACAATTTTTGACCCACCTCGCCATCAAGAACCTTGTGGGCTTGTTGATTATTGGCATAGAGAAATGGAAGATCGTTGAGTTGGAATGCCGGTTCCAGGGTGCCTACCTGGGTTCCGGTGATAACGCCGGCGCCCATGGTTCCGAATTGCATAGCCTGCAACATGGCCGTGTCATCACCTAACTGATGGTTCGGGAAAAACTGAACGTCAAACTCACCGGGTTCCGCAGACTCGAGTTCTTCAGCGAAGTAATGGGCAGCGATGGCATACGGATCCACTTTACTGTCCGCGGTCGTCCAGCCGAGTTTGATCGTGGTTTGGGCATGACTGACTGCCGCTGATCCCAGCAAGACCGCAGCCACGACGCCGCCCAAAGCAGATGTCAGAGTTTTACGATTGAAATTTGTCATTGTTTTTCTCCGGTGCAAAGAAAACTGAAAATCAAGGTAACATTTGTGGTTTTGTACCCTTTCCCAAAAGCCATATCTTATAACTTTATAATGTTTATTGTTCTCCGATTTCAATCGGCGATAAAAATATAGGCCAAACAAAATATAAGTGCAAACTTAATATAATTCAGAACCAAATGAACATCATTCAACTTGACCATTTTCAGTTTCGTGCAGCTCTAAATGCACGAAATTCACACAACAATAGTACTTTAAATTTAAATCGACTCAGGATATATTATCCATCAACGTTTATATTGTTACTACCGGGTCGTCACTGCTAAACGCCTGAAGGGATACTGACATGCCTGAAGATATTTCATGCAAAACCGAGCATTTAAACGATGAGTTTCGGTGGCCCAAGGATAAGCGGCTGGCGGTCATTTTCAATGTTGCTTATGAAATGTGGACCTCGGACAACTGTTCGAGTGTAAACCCGATGGGCAATGTTCTTTCCGGAAACATCATCGACCCTAATGCAGACAGTTACGGTAGATATAATGTCAATCGCGGTTGCGAACGTCTGTTTAGTATCGCGGAAAAATACGGAGTTGTAACGAGTATATTTACGTCGGGATTGGTTGCTGAAAATCATGCAAACAAATTAAAATCATTATCAGATTTCGGGCATGAAATAATTGGTCATAGTTATGGGCAGGACATGCTCTTTCCCTATTTAAGTAACCAGCAAATAGAAGACAACATTTCAACGTCAACAAAATTGATAGAAACTGCAACAGGCCAACGCCCCCACGGATGGATCAGCCCACGCATAACCTCGGACCTGGACGTCCAAAGAAGACTTGCCCACCATGGTTATAAATGGCACGGCGACGCATTGGATGATGACTTACCCTATCTTCAAAAATTTTCCGACAGCGAAATAATGGCAATTCCGGTCACCATAGATTTCAATGACCTTCCTCATGCAATGCGGTTTGGAAGGACACCGGAACAATTTGTACAAATGTTTATGACCACGCTGGACAAGTTATTGGAGAGCAACCGAGAAACACTTATTCTCGACGTCATTGTCCATGGCCACTGTTATGGCAGACCTGCTGGAGCCTGGGCTTTTGAGGAAATCGTACAGCGCTGTTCGCAGGAAAATGAGCTGTGGCTGACGACGAGAGGAAAGATATTCAATTACGCTAGACCGTTTTTTAGCGGTTGAACCTGACCAAAGGCCAGGTTCCCGATCACCTAGCTGTCCCGCAACAGAAGCGCCGGATTCAGCCGCATAGCCCTCAATGTAGGCAGCAGACCACCCAGTAAAGCCAAAGCGCTTACAATGCCGGCAACCAGTGCGCCAACCCACCACAGATCTCCCGCTGGCAGTTTCAACGCCAGATCTGCCACCGGCAGCGCGATCAACGAACCCAGCCCGGTTGCGAACATCGTCGCCAGCAAGGTCAGCAACCCGGTTTCCAGCAGCATGGAATTCCGGATAGCCTGGTGCCTGGCACCGAGACAATGCAGCAGGTTGGCCTCGTAGAGTTGGCGCCTGCGACTGACACTGACGACGCTCGATAGTACCAACAGGCTTGCCAGAAGGCTGACGGAGGCAACTGCCGCAAGGCCGGCGGCAGCTTTGTTGAGCAGGTCCCCCGCCGTTTCCAGCCAATCAGCGGTGCGCAGTGTGATGACGTTCGGAATGTTGTTCGCCAGCCACTGCTGTGACTCCTTTGCGGCAGGGTCGCTCTGGTAGACCGCGCCGACGTACAGGCTGATTAATCCATCCAGGGCGCCTTGCTGGAGAACACCTTCAAACCAGAACCGGGTTTGCAGGCCCTTCTGGCGATAGATAGCCCGGATTTCGACGACAATCGGCTGGTCCTGGGCCGTGAACTCAATCCGGTCTCCCACCGTTAGCCCGAGTGCGTTGGCTTCGCGGTCTTCCATCGCCATGTAGGCGGGCTCCCCTGCCGGGGCCGGTGTGCTCCACCAGTTGCCTTTTACCAGCTCAAGACCTTCCGGATTTCCCGCCAGATAGGTGAGCTTGTATTCGTCCCCCATGGCTTCGCGCCGGGCTCTGGGGTCGTCAGCGAGTGCGTCTGCGATGGGCGTTTCGTTGATGGCGGCCATTCGGGCGCGAACCAGTGGCAGGAGTTCCGTTGTGCTGGACGAATCCAGCGATTCAAGGCCGGACTTGAGCGGTTCCATCTGGTCCGGGAACACTTCGTAAAGAATGAGCGCGGGGGATTCCGCCGGGATGGTGGTTTCCAGCGCTCGCAGGAGTGTGGTGACCATCAGGGTGCAGGCCACCACCAAGGTCAATGCGGTGCCGAGCGACAACAACGTTGCCCGCAGCGGCGAATCCGGCCGGTGGAGGTTGGCGAGCGCCAGTCGCCGGGCGAACTTTCGGTCGGCAAATCCACTGTTTTCAAGCGCTTTGGCGCCTCGCCGCAACCCTTTGATGATACCCTCCAGCAAGGCCCAGAGCACGAACACCGCCATCAGGAACAGGAAACCCAATTGCGGCGACGGCAACCAGAACAGCGTGGCGCTGATATAGATCGCCAGCAGCACATAGCTCGCGATCCGCCATGTGCGGGGTTCGTTACGGGCGGCCTGTACCTGCCCCCGGAACAGCCCGGCCGGTGACGCAGAAAGAGCCCGGGCCAGGGCCGGCAGCGCGAAGACATAGGCGGTGAGCACCGCAAACAGCCAGCTCAGTAGCAAGGGAATAAACCACAGCGATAACCAGCCCCCAGCCCCGTCTGGGCCGGACAACGCGTAGGCGTCGCCGGCCAGGGATATCGCCACGGCGGAAACCCCCAATCCGATTCCGCCACCGATCAGGCCAGCCAGGCTGCCCAGCAGTCCTATCTGCAACAGGTAGATGGCCACCAATGGTTTTCGGCGCAGGCCCAGTGTCTGCAGGGTCGCGATGGTGCCCAGTTTCTCATCCAGGTAGGCGTGGATGCTGTTGGCGACACCAAGTCCGCCAATGAAGAGCGTGGTGAAGGCGATCAGGATGAGCGCTGTGGCGATCTGGTCCAGCCGTTCGGCGATGCGTTCGCTGCGCTCGGCGAAGGTGGTGGTGTCCCAGTTTGGTTCCGGGAACGCCTGTTCAAAGTCCGCCAGCCACACGTCCAGGTTCTGCTCGGTCTTCACCCGATATTCGTAGTCCACCCTGCTGCCTGGCCGGATCAGTTCCGTCGCCTCGACTGCCTGTTCGGAAATCATGATCGGCAGGCCACGCCAGTTGGCATTCAGGCGACGGTCCGGCTGTTTCTGGATCAGGCCGCTGATGCGAAACGTCGCTGCGCCTATCTCAATCTGGTCCCCGATGGTCTGGCCCAGGCGTTCGGCCAGCAACGGATCGATCACGGCGCCCCATCGGCCATCCTTGCGTGCGGTTAGTTCGGCACGCGACTGGTCCGGCATTAGCTGCAGCTCACCATAGAGCGGATAGGCAGCATCCGGAATCAGGATCTCGGCGCGGAAGAAACCGTCGCCGCTTTCGCCGCTGACAATGGTGTCGAACTCCCGAACCAGCGAAAGAGTCCCGGTGCGTTCCACCCAATCGATCACGTCATCCGGCAACGGTTCGCTGGCATCCAACTCCACGTCACCACCCAACAGCATGCGAGTATCCGCCAACAGGCTCTGTTCGATCACCCGGTAGAGGCTGGCCGTAGCTGCCACCAGGGTAACGCCGAGGATAAGGCAGGCGAGAAAGACCTTAAGCGCGGAGATACGTGATCGCAGATCGGTGATCGCGAATTTGAACATCCACAGCGGCTTTGTCTGGGCGTTACGCTTCATAAAGGCGCCCACCATCCATCCGGACCCGGTGCTGGCAGCGCTCCGCAACACGTTCGTCGTGGGTCACCAGCACCAGGGTGGATTTGCTTTCCTTGTGGAGGTCGAACAGCAGCGAGAGCACTTTTTCGCCGGTGGCGTGGTCCAGGTTGCCGGTTGGTTCATCGCCCAGCAGCAGGCTTGGCTGATGAACCAGAGCCCTTGCAATGGCGACACGCTGCTGTTCGCCCCCGGAAAGCTGTCCTGGATAATGCTGCAGCCTGTGGGTAAGGCCTACCGCCTCAAGCATCGAAAGGGCCTGCTCGCGGGCATCCGCCTGCCCGGCGATTTCCAGCGGCAGACTAACGTTCCCAAGTGCAGTCAGGCCAGGTAACAAATGAAAGGACTGAAAGATAATGCCCAGGTGTTCGCTGCGCCAGTCGGCCAATGCGTTGGCATTCATGTCGCCCAGCCGCTGACTGCCCACCAGAATCTCTCCACTGGTCGGTCGCTGGAGGCCAGACAACAGCAAAAGCAGAGACGTTTTCCCGCTTCCGGAGGGGCCGGTTATTGCCAGTGTGTCGCCGGGCGGGATCTTGAGTGAAGCGTTGTTGAGCACCGCGACGGTGCCGGACTCGGTTGGGTAGGTAAGGTTAATGTCGCTTATCTGGACGCTGGTGGACACAAAGGCACCTTTTTCTTAATAACAGAATGTAGCTTGCACGGCGATTATGACTATAGCGGGCGGCCGCGCAGAAGCTGGAAAGTGATTGAGAGTACGAGCAGTTTTCCAGACTAGCGCACCGTACGAAACGGGTCAGACGCAGTTTTACACGACTTTTGCAAAGTTGGGTGAGCCTGTTCTCAGACAACGTGGTTACAGCACCAACGAGGTTGCAAGGAACAGCATCAGGCCCATACCGATAATGTCGGTAAAGGTCGTCAGAAAGATACTGCTGGCGGTAGCCGGGTCGGCACCAAAGCGTTTTAGCATCAATGGCACCGCCACCCCGAAAATACCGCTTCCCATGCAGGCGCCGACCATGGCAATGAAGATCACCAGGCCGAGCATGGCCGGGTTGGCGGAATCGGTGGACAAGGCGTAAGCAAACATGGCAATCCCGGCAATGACGCCTACGGCAGCGCCATTGAGTGCGCCCAGTAGAACTTCCTTTCGCAGCAATCGCCGGATCGGATAGTCATTGATCTGTCCCAGGGTGATGCCCCTCAGGGTAATGGCCAGTGCCTGGCAGCCAGTGTTGCCGCTCTGCCCCGCAAGAACCGGCAGGAAGGCGGCCAAGGCAACAATCTGGGCGATAGTGCTCTCGAACATGCCGACCACGAAGGCAGCAGCGAAGGCGGTAATCAAATTCACCTGCAGCCAGGGGTGGCGCATGCGGAAGGCCGCCAACACCGGCGTGTTGATCTGTTCTTCCTTCGCCACACCGTATTGGGAACCCGCCTGGGCACTGAGTTCCGATGCGATGCGTTCGTAGAGCTTCCAACCCCGCACCTCGCCTACTACATGCTGTTGCTCGTCCACCACCGGGTACATGCGGTAGTGTCGGTAGAGCACTTCACTGACCGCGTCTTTCACCGGCGTGCCTTCCTGGAACGCAAACGGCTCTCGCACCATGATGGCTGCCAGGGCCTCAGAGGGTTTGGCAAGGATCAGGTCCCGCATGCCTACCACGCCTACCAGGCAATCATTTTCAGTCACAAATATGTAGCTGATCTCGGAAACATCGGCGCTTTTAACCATGAAGGTCAGCGCCTCCGCCACGGTGTAGCTGTCCGGTAGCGTTGCTGTGACCGGTGTCATCAGTTCGCCGACGGTTTCTTCCATACCGGATAGCACGGCACGGGTAGCCGCTTCTTCCGGCGCAGACAACTCTCCCAGGTGTGAAGCGATGACCCGCGCCTGTTCCGCAGGCAATCGCGACAGGATGAACTGAATATCGTCTACGGGTGACTGAATCAGCTCTTCAGCGGCATCCAATGGATTGAGATCGCGCATACGCTCAATCCGTTCGATCAATTCCATATTCTGGGTCATTTTGCGCTCCGACATCAGTGCTTGTTATATGACTATAGCAACACTGAATGATCAGCACCGGTTGGCATGCCGCAGCCGGAGCGTTTTTATCACCCCTGTCTAGTGTGGAAGCCTCAACCGGTCAAGGCTCCGTATCATCGTCCGCACGATGTCTCGCCGCGCCCGACGCTGATCCCGTTGCACTTGCTCAAGATTGATGCCTCCCATCCCATCGCGATATCTGAGCGGTATGCTGCTCCGGTGTGACTCTTTTGCATTACGGTCTGCATGCTCGCGGAAAGCCAGCGGATTGCCACCGCGAAGGTAGGTCTTTTCTGCTGAGATCAACATGTTTCTATCCTCCCTGGCGCCGCACCTTGTGGCGGAGCGCACTGATTGTCGTATGAGTTCAGGTACATGCTAAACTTGTTCCATACTGCAAACTATTCCATAGAATCGAGAACAGACTTTGCAAAAACGAACAGCAAAACAACCCGACAAATCGCCCACTGCGTCTGCCAGAACACGGAGCAATCTGGCATGGAATGACTTTGAACTGGTGCTCGCCATTGCCACAGCGGGCTCGCTGTCTGGCGCGTCGCGGGCACTGGGCGTAAGCCACGCTACGGTGTTCCGGCGGCTGGGTGATGTTGAGCAGCGCCTTGGGGTGATTCTCTTTGAGAGGGGCCGCACAGGTTATCGGCCAACATTGGCAGGGGAAGAACTCGCAGACACTGCAAAGGTCATGGACGAGGCCGCCCTGGCCGCCGAACGCAACGTGGCCGGCCGTGACCTGGAGCCCAGTGGCGAGATATGGACCACCACCACGGACTCTCTGCTGATGGGCGTGCTGGCACCGTTGTTCACGCAATTCCGGCACAAATACCCTGGCATTGTGTTGGATGTCGCGGTGTCCAACCAGTTGTTCAATCTCACGCGCCGGGAAGCGGACGTGGCTATACGCCCCTCAAACCGCCCACCGGAGAACCTGATCGGCCGGCCACTGACCGCCATCGGCCAAGCCGTCTACGCACACAAAGACCTCGGCCTGACACCAGGCACCCCCGTTGAGGCGCTTGCCAGTGAGCCCTGGATTGGCGCCGGGCCAAGGCTTCAGGATTCATCCGTGGATCAGTGGATGGATAACCACGCGCTGAAGCAGGCCTGTGTTTATCGTGTGGATACGCTTGTCAGTATCCTCAGCGCCATTCGCTCGCGTATGGGGCTGGCCGTGATCCCCTGCTATCTCGCGGACGGTGACCCTGACATCGTCCAGCTCACAGACCCCATTCCCGAACTGGAATATGGCCTGTGGTTTCTGATGCATCCGGACTTGCGGGGCGTGGTGAGGATTCATGCGCTGATGGATTTTCTGACAGAGTCCGTCCGGGCCCAGAAAGAGCGCCTGGCCGGGCGTCGTTTGCGATAACCAGCTACGCTGATGTCATCCATGGGAAGAAGGCAAAAAGACAATGCAATGCGCTCTGATCTACGACTTCGACGGCACCCTCGCAAAAGGCAACTGCGCCGAACACGGCCTGATGCCGGCTTTGGGTTTGAACGAGCACTCCGACTTCTGGCCGGAAGTGAACCGCAAGAATCGTGAGCGGGATGGCGACACGGATATACCGGCGATGAAGATGGTGAAGGCACAGGGCGGATGCAGTCTTGCGGTAATTGACGGTGACAAATGGGGCCAAGGGAAAACCCAGGAGAAAATCGAAAAGCTCATTTCCGAAGAACGGGCCAATTATTTGGTTCAGGGTGATTACACATCCGGCAGCCAGTTGGATGTGACGGTTCGGGGAATCCTCAGGCTGTACAAGCGGAGGCATGGCCAACCATGACGCCAACCGCAGGCCACCCACTCGCCACTCAGACCATCGTACTGGCATCCGGTGAGCACCTTTATCACCAGGGTCAGTGGGACAACAGCGTTTACATCGTCGAGTCCGGACACCTTAAGCTTGAACACGTTGCTACCTCTGGTACCGCGAGTATTGCTGCCGTGCTCGGAGCCGGAGAAATATTCGGAGCCGGACTAGGGAGCGACGAAACCGCGACCCAGACCGTGTCTGCCAAAGGCGCTACCCGTGTTATTCGCTACACCGCTGAACGCTTCCAGGCTCGCATTGATGCTGAACCGGCGCTGGCAGGACAGGTGATCAGAATGCTTGCCCGGCGCCAGGAAATCACCGAGCGGCGCCTGTACGCCCTCATGACACTGGATGTGCGCGGGAGAATTGCAGTGACACTGCTTGACCTTGTAGGTCAGGCTGGCGGCCATTGCGCCCATGGTCACGAGGTGGATGTGCCACTGACCCAGCAAGAATTGGCCGAATTGATTGGCGCCAGCCGGCCAGTGGTCAGCGCTGAACTCAATGAATTGCGTCGCGAGGGGCTACTGGATTATACCCGTGGACACATCTGCGTGGTGGATCTCGCCAGGCTGTCGACGTTTGCCACTCATCGACTCGGTGAGTGTTAGCCATCTGACAGACGCATCGCCCAACAAGGCATAGCCTTCAGTTCTATTCATCAAACGGAGGCTATACCATGCAAATAAAGACTTCCCTTGCTGCCGCCATTGTTATCCTGGCACTAAGTTGGACAACAGGTGCGGCAGCGGAGCAGCAACAGAACACATCCGGTGACGCCACGGCGTCAGAAAATGAGTCGTTTTCGCCTTTTGTCGACGCCAAAGGCAACATTACCCGGCCACAATCATTCCGTGAGGATTGGGTACACATCGGCAGTTGGTTTGTTGGCAAGGACGACCAGGCCAGTGGGCCTGGGGTCCATGACGTTTATGCCGACCCGTCAGCGGTAAAGGCATTTCAGGCTGATGGCAAATGGCCCGATGGTGCAGTGCTGGTCAAGGAAATCAGGGGCATTGAAGAAGGCCCGAAAACCACTGGTCACGCCCAATGGGCGGGGGACATTGGGGTCTGGTTTGTGATGGTACGAGACCGTCAGAACCGCTTCCCCGACAATACCGCCTGGGGTGAAGGCTGGGGATGGGCGTTGTTCACACCGGACAGCCCCAACACCAGCACCACCGACAACTGGAAAGGCGAAGGCTTCAATAACTGCTTCGGCTGCCATGTGCCGGCCAAGGATACCGAGTGGGTGTTCATCGAAGGCTACCCGACCGTGAGGGACGCAGCGAAGTACGACACTCAATAGTTACCCAGTCCGCCATCGATACCGGGTTGTCGGTGGCGGCCAACCCTCCCCATAACGTCAGCAACGCACTGCGTTTGGTTGAATACCAACGCCCTCACCCTTATGATCGCGTTGAAAGCCGCCGACTGGATACTGAACGGAATATAATAGCGTGTTACCAGAATTGAAAACCGTCGGCCTCTTTTTAGTGACCGCCCTGGCCGAGATCGTCGGCTGCTACCTGCCCTATCTGTGGCTGCGGGAAGGCAAAACCATCTGGCTGCTGATTCCTGGCGCCCTGAGCCTGGCCGCGTTCGCCTGGCTGTTGTCACTGCACCCGACCGCCGCTGGCCGGGTGTACGCAGCCTATGGTGGTGTTTATATCTTTATGGCGATACTTTGGTTATGGGCCGTGGATGGCGTTCGGCCAACGGTCTGGGATCTGGTGGGCACGGCCGTGGCTTTAACAGGTATGGCCATCATTATGTTTGCGCCCAAGGGCACGTAAACTCACTGAGGATATGATGGCGCGCATGACCAACACCACCGTGAGTAAACCCATTTTCTGGCGTGATGCCCGACTGCCCCATGTGGAATTACGCAAGGTCAGCGACGGACGCCAAGTCTGTTATGCCCCTCACAGTCATACGCAATGGTCCATTGGCGCTATTACCGGCGGCGAAAGCACCTATCAGTATCGGGAGGATCTTTTCCATGTCCGCGCTGGTGATCTGGTACTGATGAACCCGGAGTGGGTTCATTCCTGCAACCCGATTGATAACCAGCCTTGGGCCTACCTGATGCTGTATTTGGATACCGGATGGCTGACGGATCTGCGGTTTCGGGCCGGGTTGCTGCCAACCCCACACTGGCAGGACATTGCCACTGCCACCCTGTCGGAGCCCATCTGGTATGAGCGCTACTGCCACATGGCAGAGTGTCTTCTGGATGCTCAGCGTGCCCTTCTCGACAAGCAGACCGAGGTGGTGGAGTTCCTGTCAGACCTGATGCATGAGTTGGCCCGGCAACCGGTGGTTCAGCAACCAAAGGCGCCGGATACCCTGACTGAGCTGGCACGCTATCTGGACAACCACATGGCAGAAGACATATCGCTGGATACGCTCTGTGAAATTTCCGGTTACAGCGCCGGCCACCTGATCCGGGCGTTCAGGCAATATTTCGGTCTTACGCCCCATGCCTATCTTCTCAACCGCCGCATCCAGCTAGGGCGCCTTGAGCTCGCCAACGGCACCCCAATCGCCGAGGCGGCACTGAACGCAGGCTTCGCCGACCAGCCTCACTTCCAGCGCACGTTCAAACGGCTGATGGCGGCAACGCCGAATCAGTACCGACAGCCCTCAACCGATCACCAGATACAGGCAACTGATCGCAAGCAATAAAGCCAGGGTCCGGTTGATGGCCATCAGCACCACAGGCCGCTGCACGTATCGCCGCAGGAATGCCCCCGCATACACCCAACATGCCAGGGACAACCAACAGATGGGCAGGTAGAGCGACGCAAACAGCAGGATCTGGTTCAGGTCGTTGGCGCTGGTATAGGCGCCGATGCCAGACGCCGAAGCCAGCCAGGCTTTGGGGTTCAGCCACTGCATGATTGCCCCGGTGCCGAAGCCCGGCGCCTTATCAACACCCGTTTCCGGTAACTGACCGCTGTCCATGGCCAGCTTTATACTCAGATAAAGCAGGAATGCGACACCGCCCCATCGCAACAACGTCTCCAGCATCGGCACCATGGTCAGCAGCGAATAGAGCCCTAGTGTTCCGTGCGGTTAATTCGATGACTTATTATCGATTAAACTCAGCTTTGCCCTCGCGACCGATGTCATAATGGATTCGGCGCTTTTGTGCCATCGGAATGGCTTGGCCAGTGTCTCATTATGAACCTTGATGTAC
>NZ_JBSXOB010000020.1:0-8536 GCF_056857915.1 Marinobacter sp. B-12
AGGCCCAGTGGACTTAGAAAAGATCATCTATCTGGACAAATACACCAAGGTCAGCTCATAAAAAAGGGCCGATGGAAATATCCATCGACCCTCTTGCTACCCGGTCCGGCCAACCCAGATCCACTTTAAGTGAACGGCTTGACCGTGAGGTGACCTTTTTTGTGCCTGATTGGTCGAGCCGTGTGGCTTATTGTTCTTCCAGATCGTCCGGATCCAGCGGAAGCGTTCTTTTCTCACCGGTAATCTCTTCCAGCCGTTCGATGTCCGCTTCGAAACGCTCTTGCAGGGCTTTTATATTGGCGTTCTGCGAGTGGATCTCCCGTTCGATATCACGAATCTGGGCTTCCAGCCGCCGTATTTTTTCCAGGGTCGCTTCGGGTATGTCGCGACCGGAACGTTCCAGGTCTGCAGCTCGGCTCTGGTCGCTGTCCAGTTGGCTGACGATCACCGAAATGTTGCCTCTCTTGAGCTGATTCAATCCCTGCAGCTCTCGTATCTTCCGGTGCATGGCGCGCACGGCTTCGTCTGGGTGGCTGTAGCGCTCCAGAAGCTTGCGGTCGAGCTCCCGCTGTCGTTCCGCTTCGGCCAGGCGTTTTTCCTCGGCTTCCCTTGCGGCAATCTCCTCTTCGGTGGGTTCTGGATCAATCGTTTCAATCACCCGACCGTTCTTGCTGAGAATGTCGTAGCCCCGCCTCGACGCTTCCTGGGGAATAGTGCTGCTGATGACAATCTGACCGTTCTCATCGGTATAGCGGTACATTCTTGCCTCTACGATAGAGGCAAACATCAGCGCAGCCGCAGCAGATACAGCGATTGAAAACCTGGTCAGACGATTCATGATGAGAGACTGGCGCTCCGCTTAAAACAGTGTATGTCAGGAAGCATAACAAAAGCTGAACGATAAACCATGCCTTGATTCAGACCCCGTACTCATCCCGGTAGGCGGCGACTTTTTCAGCATGTTCGGAGAATCCGGGCCTGCTTTGCAGGTAGGAAAGCACCTGCTCGAGCCTGATAATACTGACCACAGGAATGCCGAACTCCTCTTTGACTTCCTGGATGGCGGATAGTTCACCGGTGCCCCGCTCCTGGCGGTCCAGGGCAATGAGCACGCCTGCGGGCTCCGCCCCTGAGGTGCGGATCAGCTCCATGGATTCCCGGATAGCCGTGCCAGCGGTAATGACGTCATCAACAATCAGTACCTTGCCTTCCAGGGGAGAGCCGACGACATTGCCACCCTCGCCGTGATCCTTTTTTTCTTTTCGGTTGAAGGCGAATGGTTTGTTGTTACCCTCGGCGGCCAGAGCCATGGCTGTGACCGTCGCCAACGGTATGCCCTTATAGGCAGGCCCGAAAATAATGTCATAATCCAGCCCACTACGCTGGAGTGCTGCGGCATAGGCCTTGCTTAACTCAAGCAGGTCCTCCCCGGTATTGAACAGCCCCGCATTAAAAAAATAGGGGCTGGTGCGGCCGGATTTAAGTGTAAATTCTCCGAAACGGAGCACGTTACGGCGAATGGCGAACTCAATGAACTGTTGCTGATAGTCGTGCATGACAGGGCTTCTGGCGGGTTTGGATCTTTAATTAACGCGTAAAACCGGTATCATACACACAAACCGAATCAGGGAACACGTATGCGGGTAGTTACAATCAGCGTCAACGGTCTGGCCCAGGCTGTTGAGAAAGGTTTCTTTGAATGGCTAGCCAGGCAGGACGCTGACGTGGTGTGCGTTCAGGACCACCGCATGCGGGCCTACGAAATTGAGGACTTCAATCTCATCCCGGAAGGGTACGAAGCCTACTTTATTGATGGTGAGCGTAACGAAGACGGTGGCGTTGGTATCTATACCCGCCATTTCCCAAAGGCCATTATGTACGGTTTCGCCAATGAGCAGGCAGATCGCGAAGGCCGCTTCATCCAGGCGGATTTTGACAAGGTGTCTGTCGCCTGCGTTCTCTCTCCCAGCGCACTTGGCCGCGAAGAAGAGTTGATCGGCGAGGACGACCTTACGGTTCTGGATCATAAGGATGATTTCATGGAGGCCTTTGGCCTCCATATGCAGAAAACCCTGCGTAAGCGTCGCCAGTTTATTTTCTGCGCCAATCTGCAAACCGCCCATCACGTGACCGACGCCAGCCCGCTGTACCACAAACTGGATTTTTCCGGCTTCCTGCCCCATGAGCGGGCATGGCTGGACCGTTTGTTTGATGAAATGGGCTGTGTTGATGCATTCCGCGATATCAACAAGCAGAGCAACCAGTACACCTGGTGGCCGGAGCAGGCTGAGGGTTCACGCAAGAATGCCGGTATCCGGGTGGATTATCAGCTACTGACGCCGGGTATACGCAAGACCATCCGGGATGGCTGGATTGATGACAGCACCCGGTTCTCCGATCACGCGCCAGTGATCATGGATTACGACATCGAAATCGGTTTCTGATCCATATGCGGCTTGAGGCTCACTGAAGGCTAGCGGGTTCGGAGAGGAGTTCTTTTCCGGACCGTCTCCGGCCAGGGAAGGCCGGAGTCGAGCGCACAGGGATGTGCTTGTAGCGTGTCCGGAAAAGAACTCCTCTCCGGACACGCGGAAAAGCTGCACCTTAGTCGGCTAAAGCTGCCTTCTGCGCCTCAAACAACTGCCCGATGCCCAGCTTGGCCAGTTTCAGCATGCCATCCAGTTCTTCCTGTTCAAACGGCGCGCCTTCAGCGGTTCCCTGAATCTCAATGAAGCCGCCCTGATCCGTCATGATCACATTCATGTCGGTTTCGGCTTCGGAATCCTCCGGGTAATCCAGGTCCAGCACCGGTGTGCCCTTGTAGACGCCCACGGAAAACGCCGCAATCATCTGCTTCAGCGGCGACTTCTTCAGCCGACCCTCTTTCACCAGATGATTCAGCGCGTCAACCAGCGCCACGCAGCCACCGGTAATCGCCGCCGTGCGGGTGCCGCCGTCGGCCTGGATGACGTCGCAGTCTATGGTAATGGAATGCTCGCCTAGAGCGCTCAAGTCAACCGCTGCGCGCAGGGAGCGGCCAATCAGGCGCTGGATCTCCACGGTGCGGCCACCCTGTTTGCCACGGGCGGCTTCCCGGCCCATGCGGCTGCCGGTGGAGCGGGGCAGCATGCCATACTCCGCCGTAATCCAGCCTTTGCCTTCGCCGCGCAGGAAAGGCGGAACCTTATTCTCGACAGAGGCGGTACAGATAACCTTGGTGTCGCCAAATTCCACCAATACGGAACCCTCGGCGTGGCGGGTGTAGTGGCGGGTAATGCGAATGTCTCGGGATTGTTCCGGCGTTCTTCCGCTCGGTCTCATAATCATTCCTGGTATCAGTAGTGAGTGTCCGGGGTGAATCCCCGGTCGATTGCAATGTTGAAAGATTGCGGAGTATAACACGCAGTCCGAGGCGTCTGTTCGATGTTGGGGCAGTCGGCCTGCTAAACTGAAGTACTGCTTCTTCCCAAACGCGGAGTCACCATGATCAGAAGTATGACGGCCTTTGCTCGCCAGGATACCCAGGAAGACTGGGGGACACTTACCTGTGAAATTCGCACGGTGAACCATCGTTACCTGGAGCCGTCCTTTCGCTTGCCCGAAGCGCTCCGGGAGCTGGAAAACAGTTTCCGCGAGCAGCTGCGCAAGCAATTGCGGCGTGGCAAGGTGGATGTGGCCATTCGTCTTCAGGCCAATGAATCGGCAACCCAGGGTTTCGAGATCGACGAGGATGTGGCGAGCGCAGTAAACGAGGCGGCAAACCACATCAACCGAATGCTGGACAACCCGGCCCATATTAGCGCCCTGGATATACTCCGTTGGCCGGGAGTGTTGGCCTCCAGCGAGCAGGACTTCGGCCCAGCCCGGAAGGCGGCAGGGGAGTTATTCGAGCGCACTGTGAGTGAGCTGGTGGCGGTCAGGGAACGGGAAGGTGAACGTCTGCGGCCGCTGTTCGAAGACCGGCTGGCCATAATGGGAGAACGGGTAACTGAAGTTCGGGGTTGGATGCCTGAGCTGATTCGTGCCCAGGAGGAGCACCTGAAAAACCGCTTTGAGCAGGCGAAGGTGGAGCTCGATCCGGATCGCGTTGCCCAGGAAATGGTCATGCTGGCCCAGAAAAGCGACGTGGCCGAAGAGTTGGATCGGTTGGAAGCCCATATCACCGAGGTGTCGGACACTCTGCAATCCGACGATGCCATCGGCCGTCGTTTGGATTTTCTGATGCAGGAGCTCAACCGCGAGGCCAATACGCTCAGCAGCAAAAGTATCGACGCCCGGGTGACCGGGGCAGCGGTTGACCTGAAAGTGTTGATAGAGCAAATGCGGGAACAGGTGCAGAACCTGGAGTAATGCCCCTGGATGCGGGGGCGGCGCAAACGCCGTATAATCCCGCTCTCGTTATTGTGGTGGTGCCTGGGGTGTCCCGCGCCCACTGAAAGCCCGTTAATGCCGGAGTTGTTTGCCCCATGAGTCAGGAATCAGAACAAGGCACGCTGTATGTGATTTCCGCTCCTTCAGGTGCCGGTAAGACCAGTCTGGTGGCTCAAATGCTGACGCAGGACGAAAAGCTGGGAGTATCGGTGTCCCATACAACCCGCCCTATGCGTATGGGCGAGCAGGATGGCGTTAACTACCACTTCGTCACCCGGGAGGCCTTCGAGGCAATGATCAACCGGGGTGACTTCCTGGAGCATGCGGATGTCTTCGGGAACTACTACGGCACCTCCCAGGTTTGGGTGAAGCAAACACTGGCCACAGGGCAGGATGTGATCCTGGAAATTGACTGGCAGGGTGCGGAGCAGGTCCGCCGCCTGATACCGGACTGTGTCAGCATTTTCATCGTACCGCCGTCGCCGGAGGCGTTGAAGGATCGCCTGACCGGTCGAGGCACAGATACACCGGAGGTGGTGGCGCGTCGTCTCAACGAGGCGGCGGATGAGTGTAGCCACGCGGTGGAATTTGATTATCTGGTAGTGAACGATGATTTTGACACCGCGCTGGATGACCTGCTGGCGATTGTTCGCTGCCATCGTCTGCGCATGCAGGCCCAGCAGGTCAGGCATTCCGAGCTATTGATCAGGCTGTCCGAGCGCCACTGATCGGCGCATATTGCCTGTATACAAATTGAACCGGCCGCAGTAAACTACGCGGTCTGCTGAAATCAGTCATTTTGCTATTGTCGGGGAAGTTATGGCACGAGTTACCGTTGAAGATTGCCTTGAAAACGTTGATAACCGCTTCCAGCTGGTTATGCTGGCCACCAAGCGTGCCCGCCAGATCGCAACCAAGGGCTTTGAGCCGATGGTTGCCGAAGAGAACGACAAGCCTACCGTTATTGCCCTGCGTGAAATCGCCGAAGGCAAGGTCTCCCGCGATCTCCTCACCGAGGATGACGACGAATAAGGCTGAAGATCGCTGAATGTGGCCGAAGACGGGAATATTTTCTGGTTACCCGTCCAAAGCATTGAAATCTGTTCTTGCGGTTTTATAGTGTATCTATAGGCATGACTGGAAGAACGTCGGAAGGACCCGAATGCGTGCATTCGGGTTTTTTTATCCCTGGCATTTATGATCCCTACGGAGGCGCGGTGTCGGCAGAGGCAACGGTTGATGTGCTGGCCAATGAACTCAGCACGTATCTTGATACCAATCGCATCAATCAGGTGCGAAGAGCCTACTATTATGCCGAACAGGCCCACGAAGGGCAGATGCGCAAAAGCGGCGATCGCTATATTACCCATCCCCTGGCGGTGGCTCGAATCCTTGCCAGCCTGAAATTGGATCACCAGAGCCTGATGGCGGCCATGCTCCACGATGTCATTGAGGACACAGGTATCCCCAAGGACGCGCTGGCTGAGCAGTTTGGCGAGGATGTCGCCGAGCTGGTAGACGGTGTCAGCAAGCTCACCCAGATTGAATTCCGTTCCCGCGCTGAGGCCCAGGCCGAAAATTTCCAGAAAATGACCCTGGCCATGGCTCGGGATATCCGCGTGATCCTGGTCAAACTGGCGGATCGCCTGCACAACATGCGCACCCTGGGACCGATGCCCTACGAGAAGCGTCAGCGCATCGCCAACGAAACCCTGGATATCTACGCCCCGATTGCCAATCGCCTGGGCATGCACTCCATTTGTACCGAACTCGAAGACCTGGGCTTCTCCTCACTGTACCCGATGCGCTCGAAGTACATTTCCAAAGCGGTCGCAAAGCTTCGGGGCAGTCATCGGGAAATCATTGACGATATCCGTGGCAAACTGCAGGAAAAACTGGAAGAGCGCAGCCTGCCCGGCCGTATCCTGGGCCGTGAAAAGCACCTGAACAGCATCTACAACAAGATGAAGTTCAAGCAGAAATCCTTCCACGAAATCATGGATGTGTACGCTTTCCGGATCATCACCGACACCGAGGACGACTGCTACCGCATCCTCGGTGCCGTTCACAGCCTCTACAAGCCGTTGCCGGGCCGTTTCAAGGACTACATCGCCATGCCCAAGGCCAATGGCTATCAGTCCCTGCACACCACTCTGTTTGGCATGCATGTGAACATTGAAATCCAGATCCGCACCGAGGAAATGGAGCACATCGCCAACAACGGTATTGCGGCCCACTGGATGTACAAGAACGAGCCCTCCAGCGTGACCAGCGTCAACCAGACACGGGTGGACCGTTGGGTCAAGGGCCTGATGGAGATGCGTGAGCGAGCGGACGATTCCCTGGAATTCATCGAACATGTGAAGGTCGACCTGTTCCCTGACGAGATCTACGTGTTTACGCCCAAGGGCAAAATCATGGAGTTGCCCGGCGGAGCCACCCCTGTGGATTTTGCCTACACCATCCATACGGACATCGGTAATGCCTGCGTGGCCTGCCGTATCAACCGCAACCTCGGATCCCTGAGTCAGCCGCTACAAAGTGGCCAGACCGTTGAGATCATTACCGCACCCGGAGCACGACCCAATCCCGCCTGGCTCAGTTTCGTGGTAACCGGTAAGGCCCGCAGCAGTATCCGCCATGTGCTCAAGAACCAGAAGCGTGCCGAATCCCTGGATCTGGGCAAAACCCTGCTTAAAAAATCCCTCAAAGGATTTGGTGCCAGCCTGTCGGAGATCAACGAACATCAGATCCAGGCGGTGGTCCGTCACAACCAGGTGGACAGTTTCGAGGATCTGGTCAGCGACATTGGCCTGGGCAACCGTATGGCCTACCTCGTGGCTCGCCAGTTGGTCAGCGGCAAGACAGACGATGAAGCATCGGGCGTGGCATCCGCGACCATCATGGACAAGGCCAATAACAGCCCGGTCACCATCCGTGGCACTGAAGGTCTGCTGGTTCGGTTTGCCAGTTGTTGCAAGCCAATTCCCGGTGACCCGGTGGTCGGTGTCATGGATTCGGGCAATGGCATGGTGATTCACTCGGATACCTGCTCACGGTTGCCGGAAGATGATGAAGGCAGGGCGCGTCTCACTCATTTGAAGTGGGCCAAGGACATTGCCAACGAGTTCTCTGTTGAGCTTCGGGTGGAGTTCGAACGCCAGCGCGGGGTTATTGCGGAGCTTGCCAATGCAGTTGCTATTGCGGACGGCAACATTGAGCGTATCAACGTGGAAGAGCAGAATGCGAGGTTGGGCATTGTCGGCCTGGTGGTACATGTAAACGGGCGCCGGCACCTTGCCAGGGTGATGCGGCGGATCAGGAATATTCGCGCTGTCACCCATATCAACCGGGTAAGGCACTGATGTAACCGTGGTGCAATAGGCCTGAACCGCGACGTTTGGCCTGTTGACACGCCAGCCACCCAAAGGTGAGGATTGGCGTTTTGATAAAGAGGACCCCAAGGTCATGACCAACAAATCCGTAATACAGACTGATAACGCGCCACAGGCCATCGGCACATACTCCCAGGCAGTGAAAGCCGGAGACACTGTTTACCTGTCTGGTCAGATTCCGCTGGTGCCGGAAACCATGGAAGTGGTCGCGGGTGATTTCGCCGCCAAGACCCGGCAGGTGTTCGAAAACCTTAAAGCCGTCTGCGAGGCCAGTGGCGGAGAGCTCAAGGACATCGTCAAGCTCAACATCTACATGACGGATTTGAGCAACTTTGCAACAGTGAACGAAATCATGGCCACGTATTTTCCAGAGCCGTATCCGGCGCGGGCCGCTGTGGGTGTCGCGGCGTTGCCCAAGGGCGTTCCGGTTGAGATGGAAGCGGTGATGGTGCTGAGCTGATACTCACTCCAGTTAACACCGAAGGCGCCCCATGAGCCCCCTTTTTTGTTGGTGCGCCAGGCATGGCGCCTAGCGTCTTGACGGGCCCTGTTCCGGTCTAGGTGGTGCTGGCCGGATGACTTGGGGGTGCAAGTCCCCTGTGGGCCCGGCAAGGGGAACCACTAGCCGGACGGCAAGGGTGTCCACCGCGAGGTGGAATCTGAAGGAAGCCGCAGGCAAAGCGCTGGCCCGACGAACAGGAATCGCATACGAGGCGGTCACACCGGGTAAGGCGGCCAATATCGTCAAAGCCCAGTACTTGCACGGACGG